>JAFZEI010000088.1 GCA_017560765.1 Clostridia bacterium
AACGGCAAAGATAGAGTGACCGAGGCTGATTCTTTAAATTCAAGCAAATACTTCTATACATCAGACGTTCTTAACAAAGCACTTGCAAAGGCTTTGGTAAATGATGAAGTTTTAACGACAAACGCTTTAGAAAGCTATGTTGCATCTTCATCAGAAAAGAAAGCAATGCCCCTTACCGATAATACCGGCAAAAGCACAATAGATAGCTTAGAGCTTGGCTTGTATCTCGTTGTTGAAACGAAAGTACCCGAAAACGTTGTTGATACAACAAATCCGTTCTTCATATCGATACCAATGACAACCGTTGACGGTAACGAATGGAATTATGATGTTACAGTTTATCCCAAAAATGACACAGGCGACCCGACTTTAGAAAAGGGCGTTAGAGAAGCAATTTCTTCTACAGGAAAGACAGAAGAATTTGCACAGTTTGCAACAGCATCAAGCGGTGACATAATGGAATATGAAGTAATATCAACACTTCCTACGGTAACATCAAAAGCAACATATCTTACAAAATATGATTTTGTCGATACCCTTACAAACGGTATGACATTTGAGGAAACATATACAATAGCTTATGAAGTATACGAAGATGCTGCACTTACAAAAAAAGTAGCAACACTTGAAAGTGAGGACTTTTCCGTAACATATAGCGGTAATGTTATGACAATATCATTGACAGAAACCGGACTTGAGAAAATCAACACTTATTCAGAGCATACAATTAAAATAGTATACGCTGCTAAAGTTAATTCAGATAACTCATTTATCTATGGTGAATCGGGCAATCCCAATAAAGTAAAGCTTACTTGGGAAAGAACGTCCAACGGTTATTATGACACACTTGAAGCCGAGGCAATAGTATATAGCTTTGGTATTGATATGACTAAGGTATTTTCGGATAAAACAGCACAAGAAGCCGAGAAAGACGGACTTTTTGAGAAAGTAAAGTTTGTTCTTTACAGCGAAACAGAAAAAGCGTACATCAAAGCAGAGCTTAAAGACGGTATCTATTATGTAACAGGATTTGTGAGCGAAGCCGAAGCAACAGCACTTGTTCCGCAAACAGGCGGTAAGGTAGTTGTAATGGGCATCGAGGACGATAATTACAGCGTAACCGAGCTTGAGACTGCAGACGGATATTCACTTTTAAAAGATAAAGTAAATGTATCAATCAGCTTTTCTGCAGATGCAAAAGCAAGTGCAACAGTAGACGGTAATGCGGTTGCAATGTCTGCAGACGGAAACAGCGCAAATGCTGCAGCAGTATTTACGATTGTAAATACAAAAATCTTTGATTTGCCGGCAACCGGTGATTCGGGCTTCATTTACTTTGTAGCAGTCGGAGCTGTCGTTATGGCAGGTGCGGTAATCGCCGTTATAAAGCTTTCTAAAAAGAGCGAGGAATAATAATCATTATGAAACGGAAAGTGGCGATAACGGCAGCCGTTGTTGTTTTTGTTCTTGCTGCAGCAATAGTTGTTTATCCGTTAATATCCAATTATTACAGCGAAAGAAAGCAAAGTGTAATTTACACCGAGTATACCGAAACGGTTAAAGACAAAGCAACGTCAGAGCTTGCTGATGAACGAGTAAAAACCGAGCAATATAACAGAGCTTTGTATTCGGGTGCAAAAGACGAAGAAAACAAAGCTATTGCAGAGTACGATAGCTTACTAAATATTGCCGGCAACGGCATTATGGGATATATCAATATATCAAAGCTTGACATTCGCTTGCCGATATATCACGGCTCTGATTCAGACACGTTGGAAATAGGCTGCGGACACTTAGCGTTTACGTCACTTCCGGTAGGCGGCGAGAATACGCATAGCGTAATAACAGCACATTCCGGAATGGCAAGCCAAAGGTTATTTTCTGATATAGATATATTAGAGCAAGGCGATACCTTTTATCTTGAAGTCTTAGGCGAGAAACTGTATTACAAAGTGCAGAACATAAAAACCGTGCTACCTTATGAAATTAATGATTTGAAAATTGAATCGGGCAAAGATTTGGTTAGCCTTATAACTTGTACTCCATTTGGTGTCAACACGCACCGTCTGATAGTAACGGCAGAGCGCATTGAAGTGCTTGAGGATCTTACTGCATCAGGAAGTTCTGATGCAGCCCCGAAAGCAAAAGCAAGCCGGTCAACGTGGGAGACGGAGTACATAAAGGCAATCTTTGCCGGTATAGGAATCTTTATAAGTGTTTTAATTATTTTTGTAAGCGTAAGCTATATCAAAAAGAAATTAAAACGCTGACAGAGAACAAAAAGGCTGATTTTAGAGCAAATCTATATCAGCCTTTTTCATTTGAAGCAAGGAGTTGATGAAATGAAACTCAATATACCAAAAGCACTTTTTGATACATACGATGATGAACAAAAAGCGTTCTTGAAAGAAAACTTTACATACCATTCATCGGGTGACAGGTGTTGGCACTCCAAAGAGGGCGTTGAAGACAGCATACCGCTTAGTGCTATAACGGACGGACTTGGTGTATATCCGTCTGTAACGTGGTCGCCAACCAAAGAAAAATATCAAAGCTTTTCAGAAGAAGAAAGAGCAAAGATACGAGAGCTGTTTTTTTGGAACAAAAAACAAGCTGTGTGGGAAAGTCAACCACTCAAAGGAGAACAAGCACAGTATTTTCTGTTATCAATAAACGAGTACGGCGGTACGGATATTGAAAGTACATTATCAAAAAAATTAATGACAGGACTGAAAGAAATACAAACGTCAGAACAGTATATTAATTGGCTTAAATCAATGTCAAAATTTACAAACTACAGCGTAGGTAATCAGATAATGATTGCCTTGCAAAAGCCCGATGCAACACTCGTTGCCGGGAAAGCAATGTGGTATAAAAATTTTAAAAGAAAATTAAACCATAATGCAGTTGGGCTATATATCAAAGCACCGAGGATAAAGGAAAAAATCAAAGCTACGCCCGAACAAATTCAACAGATTTCAGAGGGAAAACTTGACGAAAAAACATTACCTAAAATCAAGGTCATAGAGGGGTTCTTTTTCACAAAAGTCTATGACATATCAGAAACGAATGGACCGGAACTACCGAAAGCCCCTGTTCATCAACTAACCGGTGATGTAGATAATTACGAGCTTTTTAAAGCGGCAATTATTGAAGCTGCCAAGCCGAGCGAGGTGTTTTTCGTAGCGCAGAGTGAATTGCCACCAAACGCAAACGGTTGTTTTGTCCATTCGACAAAAGAAATCAAAGTGCGAGATAATCTGCCACCGGAGCAGACAATTAAGACAATGCTGCACGAAGTAGCGCATTCCAAAATGCACGATATGGATAAAGCGTTTTTAGAAAACCTAATAAAACCGAGGGAATTGAAAGAGTTTGAAGCAGAAAGTGCGGCGTATATTTTATGTCAAAAGTACGGAATTGATTCTTCTGATTATTCTTTTGGATATGTAGCAGGGTGGTCGCAAAATCTTTGCCCGGCAGAGCTTGAAAAATCTTTAATGACTACAGCGCAGACTGCAAGTCAAATATCAAAAAAGATAGATGATTTTTTTGAATCTTCGTCGCACTTAGAACAACAACCAAGCAGCAGTGGTACAAAATTACAACTGCCCGAACCAATTCTTGAACCACGATTAGAATGAGAGGAAGTGATAAAAAATGAACGATAACTATTATGCAAAAGTACAGCTTGAGCTTGAACCGGAATTGACTCTTGAAGAACTCAAAGACTTAATGAACGAGGGTCTTGAGAATAACACAAAAAAGGTACATTCTCCGGAAAATGCACAAGGCTTTTATAACAGTCTTAAATGGCTTGAACAATTTAAGACTATCGAAGAAGTGAAAGGAGCATTGAATTTATGATACTTGAATTATGTAAATTTATTGATGAGCCTGTTATGCAAGAAGTTAAAAGCAAAAAGGAAGATAAGGTATATTTTAAAGTAACCGTGCCGGTTACTTATGAAGCAAA
>JAFZEI010000089.1 GCA_017560765.1 Clostridia bacterium
CTTTATAATTTAGAGCGCCAACTTTCTGTCATCCTCGAAGCTGTGAAATCCCACGGAATAGCGGCTGAATTTACCGGCAGAAATGACATTACAACGCCTGACGGGCGCAAGTTTTCCGGTAATGCTTTTAGATTTTCCGGGGAAAAGGGACTTATGCACGGAACATTACTGCTTGATACCGATTCCGAAAAAATGGCTCGCTATTTACAAGTGTCCCCTGCAAAAATGAAAGCAAAGGGTGTAAATTCCGTTCGTTCTCGCGTAATTAACCTCAAGGAGCTCAACAAGGACATTACTCCTGATTCCGCCAAAACAGCCTTAAAAGACGCTTTTCGCGCGGAATACGGCACCTTAACAATAGAAATCGAATATAGCGAAGAGACGGCGCCGTATGAAGTAGCAGAATTATATCAAAAATACGCCTCATGGCAATGGCGAATGGGCGAAACACCCGAGTTTGATATGTCTTATGAAACTAAATTCCCTTGGGGTTGTTTTGAGCTCGCCTTCTCTGCAGAAAAAGGCTTTATACGCAGTTTAGAAATTTTTACCGATTCAATGGACCCCGATTTGGCGGACAAAATAAAAAACAGCCTTGCAGGATGCAGGCTGTCTTATGACGAAATTTGTTCAAAACTCTCCGAATGCCTTTTTGATGCCCCTGATGTGGCAAAAGATTTGTGCTTGTGGCTTGAAGAAATTCTATAATCATTAATCCATGCAGCAGTTTTTATACTTTTTACCGCTACCGCAAGGGCAGGGGTCGTTTCTGCCTACTTTATGGCTTACTGCCTGGCATGATTGTCTGTACTCTCTTAATAACACATTTTTTTCATCTTCGCTGAGAATACCATCCCATTCAGGCAAATTATAAAGCCATTCAGCCTTTGCCTTGTGCATATTCTTATACAGTTCATTCCATACAATTTTAAGCTCTACTTCGCTGTCAGCCTCAAGAGAATCAACATCAATTTGACTCTCCAAAGATGTGTTAATTCCATCTGTAAATGCACCGAATTCGTCAGGCGTTAATCCTAATTTTTCAGCGAGCTCAGATGCCTTACCTGAAAGAACTTGCATCTTTTCTCCTAATATTTTTGCATATGCATCTTTTTCTTTGCCGTAATATTCCTCAAGCATACCTTGTGCCATTGCAGGTGCTGCTTTTTGAATACTATCTTCCCAATTCTTGTAAAGGCTCATATATATCCTCCTAAATTATTTTTTTCTTCTTACTTCATACATCATAAGCGCTGCCGCCACCGATGCATTCAGGGATTCTACACCCTTTTCCATTCTGATTGTCACAAGACTGTCACACTGTTTAAGCATAGCATTTGACAAACCATTAGCCTCGTTTCCCAGCACAACTGCAGTTTTGCGGGAGAATTCCGTATCAAACAAGTCTTTGCCGCCTCTGGGATGCGCCGCATACAGACAAAAACCCTTATTCTTTATTTCTTCTGTGATATTCAGGAAACTACCCTTGCACTGTATTATTTTAGTTTTAAAAAGACAGCCCACCGTAGAACGTACAACCTTAGAATTATAAACATCAACGCAACCGTCAGATGCAATTATTCCACCGAATCCCGCTGCTGCAGCAGTACGTATAACTGTGCCCATATTTCCCGGATCTCTTACATCTTCCAATAATAAAATACTCTTTTCTTCTTCTAAAATAGTCTGTAAGTTATATTTTTTTATTTTGCAGACAGCAGCAATTCCTTGAGGTGTTTTAGTTTCAGATATACGACTGAACATACCATCAGACAGAACCGTTGTGGGCAATCTCCATGTCTTGACTACGGAATACTCTTTCTCTTTTGCATATCCTTGTGAGACTATAATGTGAGTTGCCAGCTTCGCCTCTACAGCCTCGCCGACAGCCCGCTTCCCCTCTAACAGAAAACTGCCCGTTCTCTCTCTGACGCTCTTGTCAGAAAGCGACAACAGGAATTTTACCGTGTCATTATTTTTTGATGTAATAATTTCATCTGCCATAATAATTAATTACTGTCTAAAAAAATCCCGAAGTCCGGAAAGTCCGAACTGCGGGACAAAATATCATATTCGACTGAATTAAGCCTTAACTGTCTCTACAAGTTTAGCAAAAGCTACACTGTCATTTACAGCCATATCAGCAAGGATTTTTCTGTCAAGCTCAATGCCCTTAACTTTAAGTCCATGCATAAATGTACTGTATGACATACCATTCATTCTTGCAGCTGCATTGATTCTTGCAATCCAAAGCTTTCTGAAGTTTCTCTTATTAGCACGTCTGTCTCTGTATGCATACATAGCAGACTTAATAACGGCTTGGTTTGCTGTCTTAAATACTGTACTCTTTCTGCCGAAATATCCTTTAGCAAGTTTTAAAACTCTTTTACGTCTTGCTCTTGTTGCTACTGAATTTTTTACTCTTGACATAACTCGATACCCTCCTTATAAATTATACGTAAGGCAGCATTTTCTTTACTCTTGCTGCATTTGAATCAGCTGCGAAAGCAGGCATCTTGTGCGCTTTTTTAGCTTTTCTGGGTTTACTTACGAGTCTGTGTCTTCTGCAAGCATGGCTCATTTTAACCTTGCCTGTAGCACTGATTCTGAATCTTTTCTTAGAAGCACTGTGTGTTTTTACTTTAGGCATTATAAATCCCTTTCCTTTCTCTACTATGCATTTCCTCTTTTGCCATGTAATTTTTGTGTTGGTTATATTTATTTAGGACTGATAATAACTGACATTCTCTTGCCTTCCAGCTTTGGTCTTTTTTCCATTACACCGTATTCACTTACAGCATTTGCAAATCTGTCAATTAACACTTCGCCGTCTGCAGTATGATTCATTTCTCTGCCGCCGAAACGAACTGTAACTTTTACTTTGTCTCCATCTTGCAGGAATTTAACTGCTCCTCTTACCTTTACCTGGAAATCATGTTCTCCGATACCGAGTCCCAATCTTACTTCCTTAATATTGACAACCTTTTGATTTTTACGGTTTTCACGCTCTTTTTTTGCCATATCAAAAACATACTTGTTGTAGTCCATAACTTTGCACACAGGCGGTTTAGCCGTAGGAGCAATCATAACTAAATCAAGATTTTTCTGGTATGCAACTTGTAAAGCCTCTTTTGATGAAACAATCCCAATAAGAGAACCTTCTTCATCAATTAATCTGACCTCAGCCTCTTTGATTTCTTCATTTACCATCAAGTCGCTCTTGTTTATAACCGACACCTCCAAATAAAATAAAAATAGCGAACCGAGTTACCGATTCGCCACACCTTTTTCACAATATGATATTCACAGCTCTCATTTGCTAAAAGACTCTCAATCTTAAATCACAAATCATGTGTTAGCATTACTGCAAATACATATGCGTGATACCCGCTGACATATCGTCGGCCAAGGTGTGAAGCGAACTACTTCCTCTTAACGCGCTTATGTATGATACCACATACACAAAACAAAAGTCAACACTTTTTTTCGTATCTATAAAAGCACAAAACAAAAAGCCCCGAGACTCATCACAACATGAATCCCGGAGCCTTTTTAGGTTGTTTTTTTACAACTCTTTTAAATTAAACTTGTAAATTTTATGCTGAATAAGCCTTAGCTGCATCACCATATTTAATCATTGACTTAACAAGCTCAGCAAGAACCGTATTTGAAGAATTTTGATTTCTATACGCATAAGATTCGATGCTGTATGTATATGTACCACTTACAACTTGATCAATCTCATTGTATACAGTGATATTAACAACCTTGCTCATTTGATTTACTGAAAGTCCATCAAATAAGAATCCTGTAACAGGTGTTCCTGCAGGGCCTGTTGCAGTAGTAAAGTCTTCTTCTGTAACTCTACCAAGAACATTACCTTCATCGTCGCTGATTTGAACATAAAGACCTGCTGTTGAAGGAGCATCAAAATATCCTCTGATAGCAACTTTATTTTCCAAGAAGAGACCCATACCTACCCATGCTACTGCCGGAATATCTTCTTCTTCTTCAAAAGTAGGTGCTGAAGCAGAGTTTACAAGAGTTCTCAACTCTGATGTTCCCCAAGAAGCCTGCTCAGTTGTAAGAGCGGCATCAACGAGATTGTTAACATTATATTTTGCATACTTCTGTGAAGCTGCACCGTAACGCAACATATCTACCAACAATGTTCTGAATGAAGATGATGTAGTTGTTTCTAACATACTGTAAGCATATGCAGAAACGCCATATACCATCGGTGTGCTGGCATAAACAGAACCATTGAGCTCAGCATACAATACTGTATGAATTGTGTCACCCATCATCTGAGGCACAACATTTTCAAAGTCAAATACGTAGCAACTAATGTTACTTACTGTTTCTATTTTACTTTCCAATACATATTCTTGGCTACCGAATGTCGCCTTGATTACAGGGTTAGTATAGCCTGCAGAATCCAAGTTTGCCTTAATTACAATGTATCTAACAGTAATATCATTTGTAAGTGTAAGGCTTCTTGCATTAATCTTAGGATCAGCAACAGTCTTATCTTTAGCTTCAAAGTTATCAATCTCTAAAGTCTCATTTCTTGTAGCAAAAGCAATTGCAGAAGCTGTTGAAACAAGAGCATTCGATACTGTAGCAAGAACTTCGCCTTTACTATTCATAATTTGTGCATTGCTGTAATATTTCTCTGTATAAGCTGTATTAGCTGTAGGAATCTTTGCATCTGAGCATACAACTGTAGCAAAGAGAACATCGTTAGCATAGAACTTAATTGTACCTGCTTCATCTGTTACTCTGTATGTATTAAACTCTGAAAGATTATCAACTACATCGTAGAAGTACTGTCCGTTAACGCAAAGCTTACCGTTGCTGTCAAGATATTTAACAAAAATTTCGATACAAGCAACATTATTAATTGTTCTAAATGAGAAACCGATACCTGTAGTACCTGTTGTACTGTTTGCACTGTCTCCTCTCACTCCGTCGTTGGAGAAGAATACAGAATTCTTTGAAGCGCCTGAAACAATCTCATCACCGTATTTTATAAGGAAACCTGCGAAGTTGTCAGAATCAGAACCCATCTTAAGATCAAAAGACAATTCACTATTGCAAGTCCATCTGTTATCTGAATAGAACTGTGTAAAACCTTCCATTTTAGCTGCAATATCTGATGTAACAGAAATAGCACTTGTATCCGTTCCTACTGAAGGAGTAATCTTATCTCTGAAATATGTTGTGGCATTAATAAGGTTAGTACCTGCTTCATCTGAAGAGAAGCCATATTTATATCCCAATTCTGTTGCACCATACGCACCATCAAACGCACCCACAACAGTATCAAAAGTTTTGTTTTCTTCTACAACATTAGACAATGAAACAATTTCTGTTGTAATTGTCTGTGAGTTTCCGTTTTCATCAGCAATTACCATAAAGTAATATCCTGAACCTGAACCGGAAGCATCTGCAGAAACGTCGTAGTTACTGGGTCCCATCAAATAATCATCATCAGCTGTATGAACTGTTTTATCAACCTTAATTGAGTGTGTAGCAACAGACATATAAGGAAGTTTTGTTGCACTTGAGCCTGATACTCTTGACTGTACAGTACCTAAAAGTGTTGCAGAAGTGATGTTAACAGATGCATTGTAATTACCTATATACATAGCACCTCCACCATTGGAATATGCAGAATAAACTGCATTAACACTTGAGCAAAGTAATTTAGAACCGTTAGAAAGTGTTACAGACGGTGAAGTTGTAGCTGCATTAACAAACAATGCAAAACCGCCTGACCAAGAATAAAGGCTTGAACCTGTTGTGAGTGTTGCTCCGCTGA
>JAFZEI010000090.1 GCA_017560765.1 Clostridia bacterium
CATATCGTGTGATTGTTTTGACAATCTATCTGAATCTGTGCTTGCTTTTTCGGATAACTCTTCATATCTTGCCTGTTTCTGAGCAATTTTATCATCGTATGGATTGTCTTCAACCTCTTCAAAGCTTGACATGATTGCTTCTGCATAATCACGTCTGAGATCTGTTAAAGCTTTTTTGGCTTCGGACTCTTCCTTAACTGCTGCATACCAATCGGCATCGTCTTTAGGATTCCATTTGCGTTTACCTGCATCATTCAACTTTTTAACAGTCGATTCATAAGCTTCACGCTTTAAGTCTAAATCGGATTTTTCAGGCTCTTCCTTTTTAGACTTCATAAACTCTTCAAAATCTTTAGCAATAGAGTCTTCATAAGATTTCGAATAAGTTTCTTCCATATCAGGTTCATAGTATGAGTCTTCTTTTTTATCGGATTGCTTGTCTTCCCACTCTTCAAAAGATATGTCTTCATAGTCTTCATCTTTTAATTTGTCGGGTTCTGCATCGCCCAAATACTCAAGATTATCATAACGTTTTTTGACTGTTTTAAGATGTTCTTGAAGTTTTTTATGTAGTTCTTCTTTATAATTTGTGTCTGTATGATATTTTTTTCTATCAAATAAATGCTGTTGACCGGTAACTTCTACACCCCATTGTCTACGCATTGCATCGCCAATATCCTCACCATCTTTAATGAGTAAATGACGACCTTTTTCATCCTCACCATTTGGATGAACTGTAATCCATTTATCGTTAATTACTTCTGTTTTTGAATTAAACACTATATTTGCTCTTTCATAACGTGGATTGTTGACGATTGCAAGGTGTGTAAATACACCGTCTAAGAACTCCATATCGTATTTAATATTGTTCTCTGTTCCGCCTTCGTTATTGGCTGTTTTAACATCATAAGAACAAGAAACAGACCAGTTTTTATCGGTTATAAGGTTCTGCGCTGTTTCATCCCAAATGATACCGTCACACCAATACCAACCATCTTTGTTGTCATACCAAACAGAATTGACAACGCCGACTCTTAAATCGTCAGCGTTTTTCTTGTTAATATCTTTATGATTGATGATTACCGGAACGCCGACCATTGTTTTAATAAACTTGTCTAAAGATTCCTTAGTAATCAAAACATTACCGAACTGCCCAGGATAACCCGCAACACCCGGTTGAATAAATCTTGATTTGAAGTGTCTACCCTTCCCCGAATCGTCTATATCGCCAAGGGTAATTATCGCATTGTTTACTGTTCGTGATTTTTTGGAAAAAATTTCTTTTAGCATTTCTTACCTTTTGTATGTCTTGTAAACTCGGAACAACAGGAAGCATATGGCATTTACAGTTCCAAATCTGCCTTGGAAGCCCTTTTATACCGAGTTTTTCATCAATTATCGGAGGATTGTCAAAATCAAATGTTTTCCCGTAATACTCTTCGTGGAGTAAACGTTTTTCTTTTGAACTTGAACGCCCCCAAACAAACTGTTTGCATCCTGCCATTTGAAACTGTGTAGCTTTTATAACACTTGCTGCTAAATGGCTTTCATTTACTGCCAAAAAATGAGCTTTATTTCTTGCAACATTCCAACGGTTTGTAAAATATCTTTCAAGTGTCGGAACTCTTGCGCCCTTTTGAACGAGGTCAAGAACCTCTTCACGCATTTTGACTATGTTCTTGACTTCCCATTTTTTAACCCAATATTGCATGTTATAAGTGTAATCTTGTGCAATTTTCTTGGATTTTTCATCAAGTTGTATGTCGTCAATCTGTAAATCAAGCGTTGGCGCATTCTCAAAAGCATCTTTGTTAAGGTTTTCAAGCTCTTCTTTCAAGCCTGCTGTTTCTTCACCCTTACGAACTGTTTTAGCAATTTCCTTTTCAAGCTCATTTGCTTTTTTATCGTATTCCCTCCAATACTTCTCAATATTTTTTGTCTGAGGTTTTGGAAGCTTTACTTTTGGAGTTGTTAAACCAAGCTCAATAACAGGAATTTTGCTCTCTTGAAATGACTTTAAAAGGTCAAGTTCAAGCTTTCTATACATTTCATTTGCAGCAGCTTCGATAAACTGTTCAACCGTTACATCCTGAAGTAAATCAAAATAATCAAGTAAAAACTTGTTAATTGCTACTGCCTTTGCTGCCGCTTGCGCTTCAACTATTCCCATAACTGAAAGATATTCAGCAGGAATTAAATTCTTTGAAATGTAATAAGCGTTATATTTAAACTTAGCTCCGAGTTTTTCTAACTCCAAAGCTACGGCATTTGAAAACTTACCACGAAATGCACCGTCCTGATAATATATCCGACCGCTCTTGATTGCATTTATAAGCGCATCTTTTGAATTGATTATATTATTACCTTTAAGTATTTTGAATATCGGATGGAATAAGTTTTCCCAAAAGTATTGTTCTAAACCTTTAGAAACCTTATTTATGTAATATTCGCTTACTTCTACAGGTCTTAGTGTTTTCATTAAATCAAATCTTCAATTTTCTCAGTTTCATCCGGCATAAATTCATTGTCGATTGCTTCTATTTCTTCATCAGAGAATAGAATATAACCGTCTTCAGTAAGTTTTCTTGCAACTTGCTGTTTCGTCATAATTTGACGGTCGCAAAGCTGTAAATAGTCAGCAGTCTTTCGGCTGTTTATCTCAGCTTCTTCTTTTTCTGTCATTACTCTTAAAGGCTTCCATTCAGGGTGGAAGTCCGGAAGAGTACGCCCAAACAACTGCAAGCAACGCAAATTAACTACCCATTTAATCAGATTGTTTGCAGGGGTTCTGATTTCAGAGTCAACAATTGTGTTGTAATTCTCTAAATCATCCTCACCTGAACTGAAACCGCTTGAACCTTTACCAAATATCTTTGAATAAGGACGCTTAAGCGCTGCACAAACTAAATACTGTATTTGTACAATCATTTCAGGTAAACCTGAAAAATGGATTTGTTTTTGATCGTAATCGTCGTTTGCATCCATTGCGATAGACGATTTATAATTTTTATTGCTTGTTAGTATATTTAATCTCTTACGAATCAAAGCTTCGCCGTCAGGCGTTATAAGCGTATCTGCAAGGTTTAAAATCTTAATAACATCAATCTTGGCTTCGTCGATTAGTTCCAAAGCCACTGCCATTGATTTAAGATATTGTGTCAATGGGGAAATAATCGCTTCAAATATTGAAAGCCCCCAACCTTGCATGATTAATCTGATATGATCCGGACATTTTAAGCCTGTAAATGTTCCCACTCTTGACTTGTCAAAAGTCATAATAGCATTGTCATATTGTCCCGGTGTAGTTGTATAAATAAACTTCTCAGCTACATTTATGTTTGTTCCGGTCGTTGTACAATGCCATCTGTCAGACGATAAGAACTTGAGCTTTGCACCCTTGAGTTGTTTTTCATCAAGGGGGAGTTCGCTGTCTTGCTCTGTTTGAGCCATAACAGTTCCACCGCCATACAATTGCCCCCACCTAATTGCATCTTTAACGGCTTCAATATCGCCGTTATCAATCAAGGCTTGGCGCAACTCTTCAAGCTCGTTGGTGTCAAGAGTCTTGGTGTCAATTATCAATCCATCGTTTCTGAAAGCATCATCAA
>JAFZEI010000091.1 GCA_017560765.1 Clostridia bacterium
AAAGAAGAAAAATTTTGTTTTTTTCGTTGACACGGATAAATCTTAGTGTTATAATACTGCCCGTATTCAGCGATACGCACCTTTAGCTCAGATGGTAGAGCAACTGACTCTTAATCAGTGGGTCCCGGGTTCGAGTCCCCGAAGGTGCACCACATTCTGTCCGAAAAGTCATATTTTTTATGATTTTCGGACAATTTTTTTTGCGAAATGTATTTTCGTCCTCAGAGGCGGCAAAAAGGACGAAAAACGCATTTTGGAGATCGATTGCGTAGTTGCAAGAAGCATTTTCGTCCCCAGAGGCGATAAAAGGGACGAAAAACGCATTTTGGAGATCGATTGCGTAGTTGCAAGAAGTATTTTCGTCCTCAGAGGCGATAAAAAGGACGAAAAACGCATTTTTGAAGATGGCTTGAACGGTTGCTGTTTTTTTATGTTTATGGCATTATAAAAGAGTGTTTGTTTATCATATTATCTTCGGAGGCGAGAATGCATGCAATATAAAAACATAGTTAAAGCGAAATTTATTAATCGACCTAACAGATTTATTGCAAATGTAGAAATAGATGGCAAAGTTGAGACGGTGCATGTGAAAAACACCGGAAGATGCAAGGAACTTTTGACATCGGGAGCTACTGTATATCTTGAAAAGGCCTCTGAAAAACCAAACAAGGAAAAAATCGCCAGAAAAACTAATTATGATTTAGTTGCAGTTATTAAAGAAAGAGAAAATTTGCCGCCGATTCTCATAAATATGGATTCACAAGCACCTAATATAGCAGCTGCAAATTGGATTAAGGAAAATATTTCCAATCTTGGAGAGGAATCAAAGGATTATACACTTCGAACTGAGGTTATGTACGGAAATTCGCGGTTTGATTTATGTGTGGAGCATTTTATAGAAGATGGGGAAACAGAGAAAACTTTTATTGAGGTAAAGGGTGTAACATTAGAAAATAATGGTGTTGTGCTGTTTCCGGATGCGCCAACGCAAAGAGGTATTAAGCACATTAAAGAATTGGAAAAATGTGTAAAAGACGGACACAAGGCATATATTTTATTTGTTGTACAGATGAAGGGAGCAACAGAATTTCGACCAAACGAACAAACTCATAAAGAATTTGCGGATACTCTTCGTCACGCGATAAAAGCGGGAGTGAAGATAATTGCAAGAGATTGCGTAGTAACGCCGGACTCTATGCATATAGATAATAAGGTGGATGTTTTATTATATAAAAATATTCTTTTAGACTTGGATGATACAATATTTGATTTTAAAAAGGCAGAGCATCAAGCACTTATAGAGACATTAAGCAATTATTCCGTAGATGCAAATGATGATGTTGTGCAAAGATATAGCGAAATTAATGTGTCACAGTGGAAATTATTGGAAAAAGGAGAAATGACAAGGGCAGAATTAAAATGGCGCAGATTTAAATTGCTGTTTGATGAGCTGGGAATGGAATGTCCGGCAGAAGAAGTAGCTGAATATTACACAGACAGACTTTCAAGAGGCGGCTTTTTGTTGGAAGGTGCATTGGAAGTTTTGGAAAGCCTTTACAAAAAATACAATTTATACATAGTATCAAATGGCTTTGCAAAAACACAACATGGCAGAATTGCATCAGGCAATATAAAAAGATTTTTTAAAGAAATTTTCATTTCCCAAGAAATTGGAGCAGATAAGCCTGCGTTGGAATTTTTTAATGCAGTTTTTTCTCGAATACCTGATTTTGACAAAAACGGAACAATTATTGTGGGCGATAGTTTGAGTTCGGATATTAAAGGTGGAAAAAATGCCGGAATCACCACGGTGTGGCTTAATCGCCAAAAATCTACTGCCCCTGAGGAACTCCTGCCTGATTTTGAAATAAATGACATCAGCGAGCTGCTAAAAATACTCTAAGTAATATCTTTTGAAGTAATATGAGCCGTACTTTCTAAAAAACTCAATGCAGATGCGGAAAGTGTATCTGCCCAACCGATTTGGTATGCAGTTAAGGGATCTGTTTCCGTACCGCTGCTCATAATCGTATTCGGCAGAAAAATTTTTGAGGCGGCCAATGCATCTTTGTACAGATAAAAATCAACTGCGCCGTATAAATGATAAAGTTCATGCCTAAAGGCATCTTCTTCTGAATAAATCAGCGCAAACTCAGGCCAAGTCTCCGTTTTGCCGGAGGAGGCGTATGCGCGTCCTGTTCTGTTGAGAATGAATATGACGGGAGCCTCATCCGTTGCGTACTTTTTTTCCAGAATACTGTTTATCTCTAATGCCGGTGAAATTTCCAGTTTTTCAGCAATTTTAGCAAGCCACTGTGGGCTTTCTGCCGGTTTCCCTACTTCTCCGTCTACGGAAATATGCATGTATTCGGCCTTGATTTCCAGTTGAACATCGTATTTTTGCGCATCATGTGTTAAAAGCACTAATTCATTTTGTATAAAAATACGCTCTGATTCTATTGCTTCTGCATCCCAAACACTTATTTCGTCATCTACGAATACGACAGTTAAAATTACCTTTCCTGATAAATTTTGACAACATCCTTTGCCTTTATATGAAAGATAAACGTGATCTTCATAATCAGATGGAGAAGATGTTGAGAGAGGCGAAGGTGTAGTTGTGAGTATGTGTGTGGGTGTGGCTGAGGGTGAGGGAAAAACGGTAGCAGTGGGGGTGGGCTTTTCCGTGTGAGAAGCTTTAATATCATTTTTACTTTTACAGCCCCAAAAAGTAAAAACGAGAAAAACCGGGAAAATAACTAAAAAGATTTTATAAAATTTTTTAGATATTGTCATGGTAAATGCTCCTTATTTGGAATTATCTGTAAGTTCTGTAAGAAATTTAAAAATAAACAATTGAAGCTTTGTTTGAGCTATCTCGAATTGCTTCTCTATGTCACTGTTCCCTGTGAGTTCGTTATTGGAAATTACTCTAATGCCAATAAATGGAATATTAAGTTTTTCACAAACATTATAAACGGCGACAGATTCCATATCTTCGCTTATTTCCCCAAGCTGGCTGTGAAGCAAATCTATTCGGTCCGCTTCTTTCGAAAAAACATCTCCCGTACCTAACCGTCCGCATAAAACCTTTCCCTCGTACGGAATGCTTAATGCCTTTTCTACTAATTCGCACGTTGCCTTTACCAGAATCGAAAGAGAATTACCGGGGTGCCACTCAAGCGCATTACTGCCTTCGCCGGTCTTTTTTGCAGGGGAACGAGTGTTGTTTATGTAAACAGCCTCTTCGCCGATTATTATATCACCTACATTAAGCTCGCGAAGATGAGCTCCTGCAGTACCTTGGTTAATAACAATATTCGGTTTGTATTTCTCGATGGCAATCATTGTGGAAATACATGCGTTCATTACTCCCATTTCCGTCTTGGAAACAATTATTCTTGTACCATTAAGATATGTTTCATAAAAAGAATAACCGTTTTGCTCGGCAATATCGATTTTATTACTTTCTGCAAGAAGTTTGATAATCAGCTCTATTTCGCTTGTCATTGCACCTTGAACAAGAATTGTTTCCATAATTTCCCTCCGCATTACATTAAAAATGCACAAAAGCATGAAATTATATTATATTTCACGCTATATTTTGTCAATCCTTAAAAACGCTTTCTATTGACGCGCAAAGATAAAAAGGTTACTATTTAAAAAGCTGTTTGGGCTGCAATATAAATTAATGAACAAGAGGCCGAGTATGATTAAAAATTTTGCAAAAAAAATTCAAGCTTCAATCGCAGACTTTAAATATATCGATATATTAGCAGTAGGTGTTATTATATTAATCGGTTGCATTGTACGAATTACGGAATTTGGCAGCTTGCCTGCAGGTCTTAACCAAGACGAGGCCTTTGCAGGTTATGAGGCATATTCGCTACTGAATTACGGCACGGACTCTTGGGGTTATACCAACCCATGTTATTTTGTTTCTTGGGGTAGTGGAATGAACGTGCTGGAAAGCTATCTTGCAATGCCTTTTATTGCCTTGTTTGGTCTTTCGGTGGAAACTTTCAGAATGCCTCAATTGATATGTGCCTGTCTTTCTCTCCCTGTATTTTATTTACTTTTAAAGGAAATGTTTAATAAAAAAATCGCAATAATAGGTTTGTTTGTGCTGTCTGTTTCACCTTGGCATATTATGCTTAGCAGATGGGGATTGGAATCTAATCTTGCACCGGCATTTTTACTTTTTGGATTGTATTTTTTTGTAAAAGGTCTTAAAAATAACAGATATTGGATAATGTCGGCACTAATGTACGGAGCAGCTCTTTATTCATATTCGATTACTTGGGCTGTTGTGCCTGCTACGGTTGTGCTGCTTGGCCTTTATGTGTTATTTTCAAAACATAAAATTTCTTGGAGAAGCACAATGCTGTCCGTTTTTGTTTTGTTCGTTATGGCGCTTCCTCTTTTGCTTTTTGTGCTCGTAAATAAGGATATAATTCCTGAAATTCGAACTGAATACATCTCTATACCAAAACTTCTTGTTATGCGTGATTATGATATTGCACTTTCAAACTTGAAAAACTCAGAAAATTGGAAAAACTTCTTTAATCTGTATACGGGACAAAATGACGGCCTGATATGGAATTCCACAGAAGATTTCAGAATGTTTTACAAAATCAGTACACCATTTATTGCGCTGGGATTTATAAGCTTAGCAGTGGGAGCTTGTGAAAAATTCCGTAAAAGAAAATTCTCTTTTGAGTTTGTCGTTATAATCGGTACTATAAGCAGCATGCTTACGTGTGTCATGCTTACCCATGTAAATGTGAATCGTATTAATTCAATTCATATATACACTGCCATATTGTTAGCTTATGGGCTGTATACATTTTGGGAGTTGGGAAGGGCTGCGTCAAAGGTGCGTCTTGTTGCAAAAACGGTTTTTGTGCTTAGTCTTTTTGTGATGATTTTTTCTTTTTACTCTTTTACAAAATATTACTTCAATGAATATAACAACGAAATATCATATACCTTTAATCAAGGACTCGAAGAATCTGTTGAGTATGTAAACGAAAAAGGGTATAAAGCGGTATGCGTTGATTCTGACGCTTATTTTCCTCAAATCCTTTTCTTTGATAAAACGCCTACACCGAAATATTTAGAAACAGTGGAGTTTTCCTACTATCCTGCGGCTTTTGTAGGAGTCAGAAGTTTTGATAAGTATACTTTTGGCATAGATTACAGTGAATTGGGCAAATATGATGCCTATATTATTCGCTCCGGCAAAACAGCATTCTTAGAAGATTCCGGCTTTTCAGTAGTAAATTTCGGCGAGTTTTCCGTATGTTTTCTTGAATAAAAACAAATAATTGACAATGATACTTTATGTGATATAATACGACTCAGCACACAGTGTGCCGATATGTGAGGAGGTGTTTTTTTGGCAAATAAAGAAAACGGTTTGATTGTAGATGAGATGTCTGACAAAATTATCAATACAGCAGAACAGATTGTTATGTCTTGCGGAGCAAATAATCTTACGGTGCGTAAGGTTTTGCAAGAACTAAATATAACAAACAGAGTGTTCTATAACAGATTTCATAATATTAACCATGTTCTTGAAATTGTATACAAAAACACAATCCTTGAAATGCGAAAAAGCATTGGTATTGAGATGGATAGCGAGAAAGATTTTTTTGAATACGTAATGGATATAGTTGTTAAATCCCTTATTTTGTCTTATGACATAAAAATGCAATTTAATCAATATGTTTTCGAAAGCGACTCACTTTCTGACGGTAATTACGAGTGGTGGACCACTGAGATAAAAAGGCTTATGGATTATGCCATAGAAAAAGAATATATAAAACATGTGGATTCAGATGTGCTCAGTTATTCCTTATGGTGCTTTTGCAGAGGTTATAATGCAGATGCAGTAGGCAGAAATATTCCGAGGGAAGAAGCAGTAAAGAATTTTAGGTATAGCTTTGGTTTTATACTTGAAGGGTTAAAAAAATAATAAATATATATTAAAAAAAGGATTGGTTAAACGTTATGAAAAAGGAAAAACTGCATGAAAAGGTAGAATTTAAGAACATGCGTGAGCTTGTGGAGTGGATAGGCAATACGCATGGAGAAAAAATTGCATATTCCTACAGAAAAGACCCTGTAAAGGGTGAAGTAATCACAAAAAGCTTTACGCAAATGAGAGATGATATACGTGCTTTGGCTACAAAGCTTGTTGAGATGGGTTGCACAGGCAAAAAAAGTGTTATTTTCGGCAAATATTCATACGAGTGGATTGTTATGTACTTTTCTGTTCTTTCCATTGGCGGAATATTAGTTCCTCTTGATAAGGATTGGCAAGGAGAGGAGCTGGCTGAGACTGCTTCTACAGCAGAAGCAGATTTTGTTTTCTGTGATAAAGAGCTTTCAGAAAAGGCCGCTAAAATAGCAGAAAAAGTAAAACTTTTCACTACGCCGTGTTATTTGAATGCAGAAGAGAGCGAAGAGAATTCCGTAGCAGGCTTAATTACAGCAGGTAAAGCGATGTTTGAGGCATCACAAGATGCATATTTTAATGCAGTGATTGATCCCTTGGCATTGGGGCTTTTGGTGTTTACATCAGGAACAACAGGAAAAGGCAAGGGCGTAATGCTTTCTCAGAATTCTATTTTAGAAGATATGTCAGATGTAATACAATATATTGACTTTGGCGGTAAAACATTGGGACTTTTGCCTTTGCACCATACATACGGTTCGTCCGTTATGATAGTTGGTCATGCAATGATAGGCTGTGAAGTATATATTTCGTCCGGTTTGAGATATATCATGAAGGAGCTTAAAGAACAGAAGCCTGAGCATCTTATACTTGTGCCGCTGTATATTGAGAATTTTTACCGTAAAATCCTTGCTAACGCTAAGGATACGGGCAAAGAAAAAACACTTTTCAAAATGATGAAAATAAGCAACTTCTTGCGTAAATTCGGCATTGACCTTCGCAGAAAGTTATTCAAATCAGTGCTCGCGGCATTTGGCGGCGAGATGAAGATGATTATTTCCGGAGGCGCACCTGTTAACCCTGATATAATTTATTTCTTTGAATCAATAGGTATTCAGTCACTTAACGGCTACGGAATTACTGAGTGCGCGCCGATAATTGCGGTTAACAGAAGTATGAGAACAGTCCCGGGAAGTGTTGGTGTTGTTCTCGATATTGACCAAGTGAGAATTGATGAGCCTAATGAGGACGGAGAAGGAGAAATTCTCGTAAAAGGTCCCAATGTAATGTTGGGCTATTATAAAGACGAAAAAACAACGGCAGAAGTATTTACTGAGGACGGCTATTTTAGAACGGGCGATTACGGTAAGCTGGAAGGAGACGTTATTTATATAACAGGAAGAAAAAAGAATCTTATTATTCTTTCTAACGGTAAAAATGTTTATCCGGAGGAAATTGAAAGCGAGCTTTCCGCAACACCGGGAATACTTGAAATTATAGTCTATGAGGGTAAAAGCAAACGAGGCATGGAGCACAATGCTATTGTTGCGGAAATTTATCCTGATGTGGATTTCCTTTCAAAGAATGGTATTGAAGATGCTCACGCATACTTTAAACCTTTTATAAGTGAATATAACAAGGGTGCTGTAGCATATAAAAAGATTACAGTAGTTAAAATTCGCGAAGAGGAATTTCCTAAGAATACGCTTAGAAAAATACTGAGATTTAAGCTTGACATGACAATAGATTAACACATTTTCTTATACTTCTTTTCTTGCAGAAACAGCTCTTTGGAACGTTGCTTCCGGAGCTGTTTTTGTTGTATTTCTAAGTGCTGTATGGTATAATCAAAACAAAAACGGGAGTGATATTATGATACAAGATTTGCATTCACATACATATTATTCTTTCTGCGGCGCAGATAAGCCGGAAGATATTGTTGAGGCAGCTGTAGCGGGAGGTATTGAATTGTTGGGAATAACAGACCACCATTACGGCATTGGAGATCAGAGAACAGATGTTTATCTCAGTCAAACACCTGAAATCAAAAATGACTATGAGAGAACATTGGTAAGATATTATGATCATATTAATTTAATCAAAGAAAAATATGAGACAAAATACAAAGGAAAAATAAAAATTTTGCGCGGCATAGAAATAGGCACAATTAAACAAAATCGTGTGCCACTTCCGGATGGTGCAGATATTTCATTTTTTGATTATTGCCTTATAGAGCATATTGACCATAGAGAAAATTCTTCTACAGGCGGAGACCTTTTCACTTTTGCGAAAAGATGCGGTTGTCCTGCGGGAATTGCCCATACAGATATGTTTTCATTTATTGAAGCTATAGGTGAGGATCCGTTGGCTTATTTTTCAAAAATGGCAGAAGAAAACATCTTTTGGGAAATGAATGTAAATTTAGATACAATACATGCAGGCAGAGTGCACGGATATATGTTGAGATTTTTTGAGGATGAGAAGCAACAGGAAATTATCAGAAAATCAGGAGTGAGATTAAGCGTAGGTTTTGACGGACACAGATTATATGATTATAAACCTGACAGAGTTGCCGATTATTGTAAAAAAATTACAGAAATGGGAATCAAACTTGCATTTGAAGAATAAATAATTCAAATAAAGAAATCAGCCGCACCGGACAGTCGTATAACTTTTTGTTAACGCTGATGGTGTGGCTTTTTTTTGTTCATTTCTTCTAAGCTTATAGCTTTGTTGTGAGGGATAGGTTTCCATTCTACTCGGGAGAATAAGGCTATAATCAAAGAAAGATTACCAAAAATACCAAAAAGCGGAAATGTTATACAAAACCATACTTTTCTATACCATTTGATAAAAGATATGCGCTTCCTCTCCATAATAAAAACATAAGCCGCAGTCAGCATATTCAATAAGTAAGCAGTGATTGTAAACAAGAACATAAACAGTGAAAGTAAAAGTATTTGCGTAGTTTTACTGTTTGGCTCAAAGGTTATATCAAAAAACGAGAATATGTTGCTGAAAAGGCTTGGCGCTAAACTTGGAGATACTAAGAGTAAACCATTCCAAATCAAAACAGAACTTAATATAAAAATAATAACTTTTCTAAAAGAAGTAACGATTGCGCGGGGATAAACAATCGTAAGCATGTCAAAACTCATGAAACGAAGTCTGATATTATTAAATAATCGTTTCCAAGTGGGTATTTCTTCTACGGAAATACCTTTGTTGCGAGCTGCGGTTTTATTTGCGATACCGCCCGTCACAAAAATGTGAGAAAAGAGTTTTTTGCCTGTAGCTGCAAAAGCTTGAAAGTGACCTTTTGACCATCTGATACGTTGACGCATGGCTATTTTAACATCAACGGGCTGTTCGTCAAAAAATTCTGCCGCATAGTTAAAAGAGATTTTGTAGCCGTTAGCAACAGCATCGGCACAGAATAATCTATCCTCAGTCAAACAAGTGTAATTCCAACCGTCTTTTATAAGCTCATGTGCAAAAAGTAAGCCCGTTCCTTGAATTCTTGTGGCAAGATGAAATAAAGAACGCGCCCTGTGCTCACAGCGAACTGTTCTTAGCCAATGTATTCCGTAAGAGGCAGAAATCCAATTGTCGCCAAAGTTTTTTGTATTCCTGTAGGATGTTATTATTTTCTCCCCCGCGTCGAAAGCTTCGTTCATTCTTGATATAAAATCTTCTTTTAATAAGTTGTCGGCATCAAAAAGAAAATAACCGTCAAACGCCTCGATACTGTAATCATGCCTTATACATTCAACGAGAAATTGCAAAGCAAAACCTTTAGTGCGATGTTTTGTGTCGTGGCGTTCGTAGCAAACAGCACCTTTTTGGCGTGCAATTTCCGCAGTGCGGTCATTTTCGCTGCAGTTGTCGGCGACTACGAAAATTGTTACCAGCTCGGCAGGGTAGTCTTGCGAGCGAATACTGTCAATCAAATGGCCTATAACCTTTTCTTCGTTGCGGGCAGCGACAAGAACAGCGTATTTATGTTGTTTTTTTGCCGGCGGAAATTTGCGCGTTGCAAACAGACCTGTCACAACATATACAGCCTTGTAATTTAACAGTGCGCTTATAGCTCCCGAAATTGAATTTATGATTTTTACAATAAAGTTAATGATGAACATTTTGCCGGTCCCCTCAAAAGTAGGTATATCAAAATAATTATCATATTATTTAATTGTTTTGTCAACATTGACAAACATGCACATGTTTGATAGAATCCCACGAAGATAACAAGGTGCAATATTTCCAAGGGAGTATATTATGGATTGGGTTCACATTCGGACGGTTGCTTTTGCGGTTCTCGCAATACTTACGTATTATAAAACAGTATATAAGTGGATTGGGTTTTTCGTTAAGGCAAAAAAATTTAAACCTGCGCCTCAAACAAAAAAGTATGGTATTGTCATCGCTGCCCGCAACGAAGAATTAGTTATAGGCAATTTGATAGACAGTCTTCACTCACAGACGTATCCGAGAGAGAAATTCCGTGTATTTGTAGTAGCAGACAATTGCGACGTCTCTGACAAAACTGCAGAAATTGCAAGAGAACACGGAGCTACGGTATATGAGCGTCATTGTCCGGAGAAAGCCAGAAAAGGCTGGGCGCTTGAGTTCCTGTTTGACAATATTGAAAAGGATTTTGGTATTCAAAGTTTTGACGGATATCTCTTTTTTGACGCTGATAATGTGGTAGCCGGTGATTATCTTGAAAGAATGAACGAAGCTTTTTCTACAGGCGTAGACGGAGTAATCGGGTATCGTAACTCTAAGAATTTTGACCAAAATTGGATATCTGCACATTATTCAATACATTTTATGCGTAGTTCTATGAATCTGCACCGCCCGAGAGGCAGACTGCAACTTTGCACGCATATTGCAGGCACGGGATACTTGCTCTCTTCGGAAATGTTAAAAGATGGCTGGCATTACAGCAGTTTGACAGAAGACACGCAGGCTACTATGGATTTTGCAGTTAAAGGAAAACGCATAGAATACTGTGAGGCAGCAGAATTTTACGATGAGCAACCGTACAGTATTAAGGTCATGCTTCGTCAGCGTATACGTTGGGCAAAAGGAAGAATGGCATGCTTTTTTCATTACTGCCCCAATTTGTTTTACGGCTTGGTAAGGATTTTTAAGCGGAACAAAAATGAAAATAAAGAATCAATAAAGATTTTTGATTATAAAAAAGGTACGTTTAAAGATTTATCTTTAGTTAAAAAGTTTTCTTTTATTGCAGAACGTGTGATGGATTTCTGTTCTTTTGTTGTTGATATGGCAGCAAGACCGCTAAAGTTTATAGCAAAAAACTTTTCTAATTTTGATATGATTTTTTACCTGCTTCCAATCAGTTTTATAAAAAAGATGGTGTGGATTGCTTTCTATATTGCAGAGTTTTATGTCGGCTGGAAGGTAGGCTCACTGTTTACAAACGGAATGCTTCCTGTTTTTGCCGGTTTGATACAAGTCTTGTTCGGAACGCTTCCTTCTTATATACGGAATATTTTCAGCGGTGTTCTAGTTACGGTTAGAGAATGGAATCACATTCATTGCCCTAACAAAGTAAAATTGGCATTTTATTTAATTACATGGCCTTTGCATGATATGATTTATCCGTTTATATGCTTAGCTTCTTTATTTATGCATGTAACGTGGAAACCGATTAAGCATGATGTGGTAAAAACATTAGATGATATAGATTCGAAATAAAAATACTTAGATATAACTGGGAATTTTGTTTTTTTATTTATTGTATGATATAATGACAATATAAAAGAAACAGCTTGGACTTGAGTATTAAAGATTTATATTTAAGTTTATGTTTTTAGATAAAAGAAAGGGAACGAATTCGGTGAAAGCAGTTAATCCTGTCATAAAAAAAGAAACAACGTATATAAGTATATGGACAATGGCGTTAAGCTTAATTATGCAAGGTGTTATTTTTTTTATGGGAAAATGGAACAGCGGTGTTCTTCTTGGCAATCTTTTAGGAGGAGCAGCGGCTGTTTTGAATTTCTGTCTTATGTGCAAGGGTATTTTGGCGGCAGTAGAAAAAGACGAACAAGATGCAAAGACAATGATTCGTATGTCACGAACACTTCGCATGTTTATGCTTTTGGCAGTAGCTGCGATAGGTGCTGCTTTATCATTTTTTAATACGTGGACAGTTTTGATTTCTTTGTTTTTTCCGAGAATAGCAATATTTTTTTGGCCGCTTTTTAACAAAAGCGAGCAAAATGTGAAAAGTGAGGACAAACATGAATAAATCAACCTCGAAAACATTAAAATTCATATTGGTTGACTGTGTTTTGCTGACTTGCACTTTCTTGCCTATTGCCTTTGTAATTATTCTTGAAATTTTAACAAGAGTACCTTCTGACGACATTTCTTTAAGCGGAGCACAGATATTTTTTGAGTTTAATATGCCATTGCAGAAATTATACATTACTGAGGCACAAGTTAATTCGTGGGCTGTAATTATAAGTATTTTCTTTTTGTGTATTTTTTTGACTCACGGTCTTGCACCAAAAGCAAAAACAAAAAGACAACTTTTGCTTGAATGGGTTGTGGAACAAACAGAAAAATTAGTAAACGGCAATATGGGCGAAATTTTCAAAAATTTTGCACCTTTTATTGCAACTGTAATTGCATTGTCAGCTTTTTCGAGTCTGCTTTCGCTTTTTGGTTTATATCCGCCTACCTCAGATATTAATATTATAGCCGGTTGGGCTCTTGCTGTGGCAGGTTTAATTACTTATTACAGATTTAAATGCGGACCGATAGGATATATAAAAAGTTTTTGTGATCCGATAGGCATGTTGCCTCTTAATGTTATAAATGAAGTCGCAACACCGGTTTCCATGACTTTTAGACATTATGGCAACATTATTTCGGGTGTAGTTGTTTCGGTGCTGGTAGGTGCAGGCTTGCAAGGACTTTCTCATATCGTGCTTGGTTCTTTGCCCGGTATTTTAGGAGAGGTTCCTTTCCTGCAAATCGGAATACCTGCTGTTCTTTCAGTTTATTTTGATATTTTCAGTGGTTGTTTACAAGCTTATATATTTGCAATGCTTACAATGATGTATGTAAGCGGCGCATTTAATATAGATGAATTTGAATTAAGAAAAAAGAAAAAAGCATTAAAAAAAGCAAACGGAGGTAATTAAAATGTTTGAGCTTGCTATAGGTATAATTCTTGGGTGCTGTGCTTTAGGTGCAGGAATAGCAATGATTGCAGGTATAGGACCGGGAATAGGTGAAGGTAACGCAGTTGCTAAAGCTTGTGAAGCTATCGGCAGACAGCCGGAAAGCAAAAGCGCAGTTACATCGACTATGATTATGGGTTGTGCCATTGCGGAAACAACAGGCTTGTATGCTTTGGTTGTAGCTATTTTGTTGATATTTGTAGCACCGGGAATAATGGTTGACGTGCTTTTGAGTGCAATTTAATAAGTTGGTGGATATAAATGATACAGACTCTTGATATTATAACAATAAATATCTGGTCAATTCTTATTTCATTAGCTAATCTTGTGATATTGTTTTTTATATTAAAGCGTTTTTTGTACAGGCCATTGCAAAACATTCTTGCTCAAAGAAAAGCATCTATAGATTCTCAATACGAAGAAGCTGATAATGCAAAAATTTCTGCACAGGAAAACGAAAGACTGTGGCAAGAGAAAATGCAAGGCGCAGATGAAATTGCAAAGATAATTACGCAGGAGGCTTGTCAAAGAGCTGAAAACAGAAGTGAGGCAATCATAACAGAGGCAGATGAGAAGGCTCGCGAAATTATTCGCAGAGCAGAAAATGAGGCGGATGCTATACGTATAAAAGCAGAAGCCGAGATTAAAACTCAAATCGCCGATGTTTCTGCAGCCCTTGCCGAAAAACTTCTTGAAAGAGAAATCAACAGTGATGATCACACTTTGTTAATTGAGTCGTTTATAAATGAAGTGGGGGATGACCATGGCGGAAATGCATAAAGGCTATGCAAAGGCTTTGTTTATGATTTCTGAAGAAGATGATTCTACAGAGGAAATTAACAAACAAATTCAGGAGCTGGCAGGTATTTTTGAGGACAATCTAAGCTATATACAATTATTGTCTGCGCCGAATATTGCAAAGACAGAACGTGTTTTTCTTTTACAGGAGCTTTTAGGAGATAAATACAACGAAAATTTAAAAAATTTTTTGATGTATATGTGTCAAAAGAATATCATCGGAGAAATTCAAGGTTGTGCCGAAGAATTTGACAACCTTTACCGCGAATTTAAAAAAATTTCTATAGCATACGTAAAAAGCTCGGTGCCTCTTACGGAGGAGCAAAAGGAAAAGCTTAAAACAAGACTTGAGACTGTTTCAGGTCGTAATGTTACTCTTGAATGTATGGTAGAAGAAGGTTTAATAGGTGGCGTTAAGGTTGAAATGAACGGAATTATTTACGATGGCAGCGTAAAGCGTAAACTTGAAGAAATAAAGAAGGTAATTGAACAATGAGCAACAGAAGCGAAGAAATAAGTAAAATAATAAAAGAACAGATTAAACAATATCAATCTCGTTTGGAAATGAGCGAGAGTGGTACGGTTGTTCTTGTGGGTGACGGTATTGCACGAGTTTTTGGATTAAGAGACTGTATGGCAGGAGAACTTTTGGAATTTGAAGACGGCAGTTGCGGCCTTGCTCAAAATCTTGAAGAAGATACAGTTTCAGTGGCAATCCTTTCCAATAACTATGATATTCGAGAAGGAACAAAAATAAAACGAACAGGTAAGGTTTTATCTGTTCCTGTAGGAGAGGCTCTTTTAGGCAGAGTTGTTGATGCATTGGGAAACCCTATTGATGGTAAAGGTCCCGCGGATTGTTCCGAAACACGACCGGCCGAAGCTGAGGCTCCCGGTATCATTGAAAGAAAAAGTGTTTCTGTTCCGTTGCAGACAGGCATAAAAGCTATAGACAGCATGATTCCTATAGGAAGGGGACAACGTGAACTTATTATAGGAGATCGTCAAACAGGAAAGACAGAAATAGCAATAGACACTATCATAAATCAAAAGAATACCGGAGTTATTTGTATCTATGTTGCCATTGGACAAAAAAATTCATCTGTTGTCAGAATTGCCGGAGAACTTGCGGCAAACGGAGCCATGGATAATACTATTATAGTATCTGCATCAGCTTCTGAAAGTGCGCCTCTTCAATATATAGCACCTTACTCAGGTTGCGCAATGGCTGAATATTTTCGAGAAAAGGGTAAAGATGTACTGATTATTTACGATGATTTGTCCAAACATGCAGTAGCGTACAGAGCTTTGTCTTTGTTGATTCGCCGTCCTCCCGGAAGAGAGGCATATCCGGGGGATGTTTTCTATTTGCACTCCAGACTTTTGGAACGTGCTGCTTGTGTTGCACCTGAATATGGCGGAGGTTCAATTACTGCGCTTCCTTTAATTGAAACACAAGCGGGCGATGTATCTGCGTATATTCCCACAAATGTAATTTCTATAACTGACGGGCAGATTTTTCTTGAAACAGAGTTATTCCATGCAGGTATTATGCCGGCTATAAATCCCGGTATTTCCGTAAGCCGTGTCGGAGGTTCTGCACAACTTAAAGCAATGAAAAAAGTTTCGGGAGAATTAAAGCTTTTATATTCTCAATACAGGGAGTTGCAGGCTTTTTCTCAATTTGGCAGTGACCTTGATGCAGATACAAAGGCTCGTCTGGCTTTGGGAGAACGTATTGTTGAGGTATTAAAACAGGACAGGAATGCACCGGTGCCGGTAGGTTGTCAAGTTGTGATTATTTATGCCGTTACTCATGGATTTTTAGATGATATTCCTGTTAATAAGATTAAAGAATATGAAAAAAAGCTTTACACATTGTTAAATCACAAGTATTCCGATTTGTTAAAAAGATTTGAAGATGGGTATTTTGATGATTGCGATGTTGCAAGAATGGAGAACGCAATAAATGAGTCAAGATATTAAAACACTTAGAAACAGAATAAAAAGTGTTAATTCTACATTGCATTTAACAAAGGCAATGGGACTTGTTGCGTCTTCTAAAATTCGACGAGCAGTGGAAGGCATGATAAAGAGCAAAGAGTATGCCGAAGCTTTACATAAAACAGTTGATACTTTAACATCTTGCAGAGAGTGTCACAACAGTGTTTACTTACAAGAAAGACCTGCCGAGAGATTGCGTATAATTGTAGTAGCAGGAGATAAAGGAATGGCCGGAGGTTACAACGCGGGAATTTTTCGTTTCATGAGAGATTTTCCCAATGCGGAAATTATTGCTATAGGCAAAAGAGCGTGTGACAGATACAACCTGGATTTTTGTTCATCTGAATATTTCCCCGTTTCAAAAGCTTACGAAATAGCTGTGAAACAGTGCAAAGATTTTGAAGATGGTCTTTATGATAAGTTGGCTGTTGTCAGTACGAGATATGTGTCTGCTTTGTCTCAAGTACCGGAATTTACGGAGGTTTTACCGCTGAAAAAAACAAAAGGCAAGTCTGACAGCGTGATTTTTGAGCCGGACGAGATGACAATATTAAATTCTGTTGTGACGGAATATGTTGCCGGTGTATTGACACAACTTGTTCGTGAAAGCTTTGCGTGTGAAGTGGCAGCAAGAAGAGCGGCCATGGATTCCGCAGGTAAAAACGCAACAGAGATAATAGAAAGCCTGCAACTGTCTTACAATAGAGCAAGACAGGGAGCTATTACGCAGGAAATTACCGAAATTGTAGCCGGAAGCGGCTTGTAAAAAGGAGGAATTTACATTGAATAAAAATACAGGTAAAGTTTCTCAGGTTATGGGACCTGTTGTGGATGTTCGTTTTGAAGACGGCGGATTGCCACCTATTTTTAATGCACTTACAGTACCTATAGGAGAGGGCGATAACGTTAAAAGTTTAACTGTCGAGGTAGCTCAGCACATAGGAGACAATACGGCCAGATGCATTGCAATGTCTTCTACTGACGGATTAAAAAGAGGCACAACGGTAACAGATACAGGCAAGGCAATAAGCGTTCCGGTGGGCAAAGAAACTTTGGGCAGAATTTTCAATGTACTCGGCCAAGTGGTGGACAATGGACCGCAGCCGCAAGCAGAAGAATATTGGGATATTCACCGACCTGCTCCGGAATACAGTGAACTTGCCACATCTACAGAAATTCTTGAAACGGGCATCAAAGTAATTGACTTGATTTGTCCTTACTCAAAAGGCGGAAAAATCGGTTTGTTCGGAGGTGCCGGAGTTGGAAAAACAGTTCTTATTATGGAACTTATCAATAATATTGCAAAACAACATGGCGGATTATCTGTATTTACAGGTGTAGGAGAGCGTACAAGAGAAGGAAATGACTTATATAATGAAATGAAACAATCAGGTGTTCTGTCAAACACTTCTTTGATATACGGACAAATGAACGAGCCACCCGGAGCACGTATGAGAGTAGCTCTTTCAGGTCTTACTATGGCAGAATATTTTCGTGAACATGACGGCCGAGATGTGCTGCTTTTTATCGATAATATTTTCAGATTTACACAAGCAGGATCTGAAGTATCTGCATTGCTGGGACGTATGCCTTCTGCAGTAGGTTATCAGCCTACTTTAGCTACGGAAATGGGCGCACTCCAAGAACGTATCACATCAACTAAGAAAGGATCGATAACATCAGTGCAAGCAGTGTATGTACCGGCCGACGACCTTACAGACCCTGCTCCTGCAACAACTTTTGCGCATCTGGATGCAACAACAGTTTTATCACGTTCTATTGCATCACAAGGAATATATCCAGCAGTAGATCCTTTAGAGTCTACAAGCAGAATAATGTCTGCCGATATTTTGGGAGAAGAACATTATTCTACGGCAAAAGAAGTACAAAGAATTTTGCAAAGATATAACGAACTTATGGATATTATTGCAATTATGGGAATGGATGAGCTTTCTGATGAGGATAAGCTTTTGGTCCAAAGAGCAAGAAAAATACAGAGATTTTTGTCACAACCATTTGATGTATCAGAAAAATTCACAGGTATGACAGGTAAATACGTTCCTTTGGCAGAAACAATAAGAGGTTTTAAAGAAATTATTGAAGGTAAACATGATGATTTGCCGGAATCTGCATTTTTGTTTATAGGAACTATCGACGAGGCCGCAGAAAAAGCAAGGAGAAGCTAAAATGAGGGAATATAATTTAACAGTGTCTTCCCCTGACGGCAATATTTTCTGTGGCAATGTTGTTGCTGTTTATGCAAGGGGCATTGAAGGTGATTTGGCGATACTTGCAGGTCATGCACCTTTTGTGACTTTTTTAAAGCCTTGTGAGGTCAGAATTGAATTTAATGATTTAAATGAGATAAAAGGAAAAGTTGACGGAGGCATTCTGTCGGTTAGTGATAATGGTGTAATATTACAATCAAGTTCTTTTAGAATGATTTAATTTCCTATTAAACATATTAAAACGATATTTAGCTGTTCTTTTTGTATTGACTTATTTTTAAAAAAGAGTAGAATAGAACCAAAGGTATAAAATGCGGTTGTAGGCGCACAAAAGATATAATTTAATTTTTGATTTGTACAGAAGTTAAAGTGTAGGATTGTATTTTAAGTGTTTACAATGCGCAAAAGTGAAACTGTAAAAATTTTTATAAGGAGGCATTTCCCGCTATGAAACGGAAAATTAATCTAATTGTTTCAGTTCTTTTGGTTGTTGCCATTTGCGCGACTATGATTCCAGTTAATTCTGAAGCACTTACATACAGCGGTTCTTCGTCGTATATGTCAGGTAAGTACTATCAAAGATTGACAGGTGTTACTCTTACAGGTAACCAAAGAACAGACATCGTTAATATTGCTAAATCTCAAATAGGATACCAAGAGGGTGGATCTTCAGGTCAATTCTCAGGAGAAGTTGCCGGCAGCAACAACTACACAGAGTACGGCAGATGGTTTGGCTCTTATATCGGTGAATCATGGTACAGCGGAGCACAGTGGTGCGCAATGTTCGTATCTTGGTGCGCAAAGGTTGCAGGTATAAGCAGCAGTATTATTCAGTACGACCAATATACAGAGACACAAGTTAAACCATTTAAAAATGCAGGCAGAGCATATACTTGGTCTCAAGTAAAAGCAGGTAAATATACTCCTATTCCGGGAGATATTGTATACTTCCTTTCTTCTTCAGGTGCTGCAAGCGGCAGAACAGTTAACCACGTTGGTATCGTAACAGATTACAAAGGCGGTACACTTTATACAATAGAGGGTAATACAAGTTCAGCATATTTCTCCACAGACGGCGGTTGTTGTTCAGACAAGACATATGCATCTTCAAGTACATATGTTGCATATATCTGCAGTCCTAATTACACAACAGGTACATCACTCGGCGGCCTTTACAATGAAAACGATTTTATTCCTTCAAATGTACAGTCCGTAGTTTTTGACCCTTATTATTATGCGGCAACAAGTGCAGATGTAATTCCCGGTTTTGGTTCAACAGACGAGGGTTTATTTGATCACTTTATTAATCACGGAGCAGCAGAAGGAAGACAGGGAAGCCCGATCTTTAATGTAAAAGAATATATCGAAAGAAACGGCGATTTAAAGGCTGCTTTTGGTAATGGTTCACCCACAGGAGATGATTATATTGCAGCAATTAAACACTTTGGTAATAATGGAGCGTTTAATGACTCTACTCCGAGATTCACGGCAACACCTGAGAATATAGGTAAAGAGTTTAAAGCGAGAATTCAGTTATCGAATGCATCTTTGAACTTCTCTTTGTCAGACACAAGTGTAATAGCATATACACCCAGTGAGGCAGCAGCACAAATATGGCACTTTTTCCGTCAGGACGACGGTAGCTACAAGATAGTAAACACTAAGAATGATCTTGTTCTTACTGTTGCAGGTGGTTCAAAGCAATCAGGCGCGGATATTCAAATTACCGAAAGTAATGATTCTACATCTCAGCGTTGGTACGTGTACAAAGCTTTGAATAAAGACGGTTCTGAAAGAGGATACATTTTGCGTTCTGTACTTTCACCTGCTTGTGTTGTTACTGTTGCAAGCAGTTCACCTATTGCAATGGATAATGTTTATAACGCAACATATGCTTATCAAACATCACAAGCATTTAAATTCCAAATAGTTGAAATGATAGACGATGGTACATCAACAGATACTCCTGTAGAGCCTGAGACTCCTGTAGAACCTGAGAATCCTGTAGAACCTGAGACTCCGACAGATCCCGAGATTCCTGTAGATCCTGAAACAGGATATGTAGATTTAGGTACAGGATTCTATGCTAAAATTAGCACTAATGCTACTACCGGCATGGGCTTCTCGCTTAATGACGAACAAGTAGTTTTGTATACAACAAGTTCCGCACCTGCCCAAATTTGGCGTTTTGACCGTCAGGCTGATGGCAGCTACATTATCGTAAACCAAAAGAACGCAATGGCGCTTACTGTTCTGGGTAATGCAAATACAGCGGCAACGAAGGTTGTAGTTGAAGCAAATACAGGTTCCGTAGGTCAAAAATGGTTTATATACAGTGTAGGCGGAGCGTATAGCTTGAAACCTGCATGCGCACCTGAACTTTCACTTGATATTGAGGGCGGCAGTGCAGAGTCATTGAATGACATCGAAATCAATACAAGCAATAATACTGCTACACAGCAGTTTACATTTACAACAGGCAAATATATTGATTTGGCTCGCGATGAGAATTTGGGAACAAGCTTTACAGCAAATATTACTAATGTAGATTCCGGTTTAAATCTTAATGTTTCTACATTGAATATTGAGCTTAATACAGCCAATGCATCATCAAGAAAACAATTATTCCACTTTGTACGTTTGTCCGATGGCAGTTACAAAATTGTAAGCGGACATAACGGCTATGCATTGAATGTTGACGGAGGCAGAAAGTATTCCGGAACTAACGTTAATATATTAGGCAGCGATAAGAGCAGTGCGCAAAGTTGGTACATTCATCTTATAGAAGGTAAGTATATTTTTGAACCTGCTTGCGCTTCAGGTAATGTAATGGATGTACAAAATACTGCTGCAAAGGGAAGCAATGTTGTTGTTAACGCATACAGCGGCAAATCTTCTCAGATCTTTGCTCTTTCAAATAAGAAAGACGTTGCTTCTGATAATGTAAGTGAAGTTACAGACGGTGTTTTGACTTCATCACAAAAAACTGTTCTTCGTAAAATTCTTTATGCAGTAGAGACAGGCGGTCAGGTTTACGGAAAGCAGAACTATTCTGACTTTACAGAGGCATACACAAACACAGCACAAGAGCATGCGATTACAATCGGTGCCGGTCAATGGTTTGCTACAGAGGCAAAAACGCTTCTTAACCTTATCCGCACAACATATCCTTCAAAGTTTGCTGCTCTTGATACAGCAGGTATTGCATCAGACCTTGATACAGCCAACTGGAGCTCATATCAGCTCTCGAAAACATCAGCAAAAGCAAAATGTATTGTATCAATTATCAGCTCAGCTGAGGGTATAGCGTGCCAGGATGCACTTATGGATCAGCAGATTGATTCGTACGTTAAAGATGCTTATGCAAAGGGTGTTACAGATCCTAAAGCTCTTATGATGTGCGTAAATATCAAACACTTGGGCGGTAACGGAGCGATGACACGTATGCTTAACAAAGCAGGCGGAGTATATACGGTTGATACACTTTATGCATCAACAATGACTGATACAGGAAATCAGGCAGGTGCTTTCCGCGGCAGAAATAAGTTAGTATATAAATGGATTATGACATACGTTGTTGATTGATTGTTAAGCTAATTTTCAAAGGCCGGCTCAGTAAAATGAGCCGGTTTTTTTTGTTATCACTGTTGACAGAGGGGGGACTTTTGGCATATAATCCGAAAGTAAAGCGTTGATGAGAAGAGTACCTTTTTTGAAACTGTCAGAGAGAGGCGGCGAGCGGCAATTTTTGTCGTGGTGCTGTAACCGCCTTGAGTGAATAAATAGGGAAGACTACCTCGGAGCGGCCCCAATCCGGCCCGGTGATTACGTTATAATCATAAGAGATTTCATACGTACAGATGGTGTGAAATGAAAAAGGGTGGAACCGCGGATGTATTTAGACTATATTTCGCCCCTTGCGATAAATATTACAAAACGCAAGCGGGCGTTTTTTGTTTTCTGAAAGGAGATAAAAAGAAATGAAAATCACATTAAAGGATGGCTCAATTAAGGAATATGCAGAGGCTAAAACAGTTTTGGAGATTGCTGCAGATTTAAGTGAGGGCTTGGCAAGAGTTGCTTGTGCAGGTGAAATTGACGGCAAAAGAGTAGATTTGAGAACAGTGGTTGACTCAGATTGTAATCTTAGTATTTTGACTTTTGAAGATAAGGGAGGCAGAGATGCTTTTCGTCATACTGCGTCACACATTATGGCACAGGCAATTAAGAGACTTTATCCCGATGCAAAATTGGCAATAGGCCCGTCTGTTGATGATGGTTTCTATTACGATATAGATTGCGAAGATGCAATATCCAGCGATGATTTTGAGAAAATCGAAGCAGAAATGAAAAAAATTGTTAAAGAGAATATACCTCTTGAGAGATTTGAACTTCCGAGAGAAGAAGCAATAAAATTCTTTGAGGAGCTTGAAGAACCTTACAAGGTAGAGCTTATCAGAGATCTTCCCGAGGATGCAATCATCAGTCTTTATAAACAGGGTGACTTTACTGATTTGTGCGCAGGTCCTCACCTTATGTCAACAAAGCCTGTTAAAGCAATCAAAATCATGAAAATTGCAGGCGCTTATTGGAGAGGCAATGAGAAGAATAAAATGCTCACAAGACTTTACGGTACAGCATATACAAAGAATGCTGACCTTGAAGCATACGTTACAATGCTTGAAGAAGCAAAAAAACGTGACCATAGAAAATTAGGCAAAGAGTTAGGTCTTTTCCTCTTTACTGATGAGGGTCCGGGATTCCCGTTCTTCCTTCCTAAGGGAATGATTCTTAAGAACACTCTTATGCAATATTGGCGTGAAATTCATGAGCGTGAAGGTTATGTAGAGATTTCAACACCTATTATGCTTAACAGAGGACTTTGGGAAACATCCGGTCACTGGGATCACTACAAAGAGAACATGTATACAACTGTAATAGACGATGAGGATTTTGCTGTAAAACCTATGAACTGCCCCGGCGGAATGCTTGTTTACAAATCACAGCCGCACTCATACAGAGAACTTCCTCTCAGACTTGCAGAGGTAGGTCTTGTACACAGACATGAAAAGTCAGGCGCACTTCACGGACTTATGAGAGTAAGATGTTTTAATCAGGATGATGCTCATATATTTATGACACAGGAGCAAATCAGAGATGAGATAAAAGGTGTTGTAAGACTTATTGACGAAGTTTATCAGCTCTTCGGATATAAATACTTTATTGAGCTTTCAACAAGACCTGAAGATTCAATGGGAAGTGATGAAGATTGGGAAATTGCAACAGATGGTCTTCGTAATGCACTTGAAGATATGGGACTTGACTACGTTATTAACGAAGGTGATGGTGCTTTCTACGGTCCTAAGATTGACTTCCACTTGGTAGATGCTATAGGCAGAACATGGCAGTGCGGTACTATTCAGCTTGACTTCCAGCTTCCACAGAGATTTGAGGCAGAATACATCGGAGCTGACGGTGAGATGCACAGACCGATTATGATTCACAGAGTTTGCTTTGGTTCAATAGAGAGATTTATCGGTATTCTTACAGAGCATTTTGCAGGTAAATTCCCCACATGGCTTGCACCTGTACAAGTAAAAGTGTTGCCGATTTCCGACAAGTTTGCTGAGTACGGCAACAAAGTATTGGCAGAGCTTAAAAAGGCAGGCATTCGTGCGGAAATTGACGAGCGCCCTGAGAAAATCGGCTATAAGATTCGCGAAGCAAGAAACGAAAGAATTCCTTATATGCTTGTTGTTGGTCAAAAAGAAGAAGAAAGCGGCCTTGTTTCCGTAAGGAGCAGATTTGAAGGAGACGAAGGACAGCAAGAACTTGGTGCATTTATTGCGGCAATTACAGCAGAAATTGCATCAAGAAGCAGACGCGAGGAAAAAGTTGCAGAAGAGAATTAATGCAAACTAATAAAGAGAGTTTTTACAAGGAGCGTGATTGGGATGACAGATAAGCTTCATGAGGAGTGTGGCCTTTTTGCCATGTTTGACAATGACGGTTACGATACTGCAAGGATTACGTATGCAGGTCTTTTTGCTATGCAGCACAGAGGACAGCAAAGCGCCGGAATTGCAGTGAATAACGATAGAAAAGTTACTTTGTACAAGGATAACGGACTTGTACATGAGGTGTTTAGTGACGAGGTAATTAATTCTTTAAAAGGCAGGATGGCAATCGGCCATGTGCGCTACAGTGCAGATGGAGAACAAGACGTTCTTAATGCCCAGCCTCTTGTCAGCAGATATATTAAAGGACCATTGGCGGTGGCAACAAATGGTACACTTACCAATTACCATGAGCTTAAGCATCAGTTGGAGCAAGAAGGAGCGATTTTCCAAACAACAAACGAAACTGAGATTATAATGCACCTGCTTGCAAGGGCTCGTATGAAGACGGGACGTGTTGAGACAGGTCTTGCTGAAATCATGAAAAATCAATTGCGCGGAGCTTATGCTCTTGTAATGATGAGCCCTCAAAAGCTTATTGCGTGCCGTGACCCAAAGGGTATGAAGCCACTTTGCATGGGTAAAATTGAAAATTCTTACGTTTTTGCGTCGGAAACTTGCGCGCTTGACACAGTTCGTGCTGAGTTTGTAAGGGAACTTGACCCGGGAGAAATTGTTATTGTAGATGTGAACGGAGTAAGAAGCATAAGGGATAATTGCCAAGATCGTAAGTGCTCAAGCATGTGCGTTTTTGAGTATCTTTATTTTGCTCGCTCGGATTCTATTATAGAGGGTATGAGTGTACATAAGGCAAGAAAGCTTACCGGTAAGATTTTGTCGGAGACATATCCTGTTGATGCAGATATAGTTGCTGCAGTGCCTGACTCGGGAGTAGATGCTGCAATTGGATACGCAGAAGCGTCGGGCATTCCGTATGCAAAAGCACTTATGATTAACCGCTATGTGGGTAGAACATTCATACAGCCTACACAGGAACAGAGAACTACAGCTGTGAGATTAAAAATTAATGTAATCAGAGATACTGTAAAGGATAAAAAAATTGTTCTTGTTGATGACTCGATTGTGCGCGGTACAACGTGTGCGAAGCTTGTTGCAATGCTAAAAGAGGCCGGTGCAAAAGAGGTTCACATGAGAATCAGTGCGCCGCCGTTTATATGGCCTTGCTATTTCGGCACAGATATTCCGTCGAGGGAACATTTAATGGCTTGCAATTATACCGTAGACGAGATTTGTAATATGATTGGTGCTGACTCTTTGGGCTTTATGCCTGTTGAGAGACTTCCGGAAGTAGTTCCGGATATAAATTGCGGCTATTGTGACGGATGTTTTACAGGAAAATATCCTTATGAACACGAGTAAAAAAATATAGTAATAATTAATACAAAATAACAAATAATATCCTCATCTTGAGAAAGATGGGGATATTATGTTTTTAGAATATATTTTTAAAAAATTGAAATACAATAATAATACGAAATGTGGAGTGCCGCAAAAACAAGAGGAGCAAACTCCGGTGCCGCCAAACATAGATAATGCAGAGCAAATGTTAAAAGAACGTTTTTGCTTCAGTAATGATTTTGTGACAAGACGTTTAAATGTGAATTATGTAGAAAATAAGAGTTGCAACGGATTAATTGCTTATATGGATGGTATGGTCAGACAGGATTTATTGTCTGAAAGTATAATTAAACCGCTTTTGCACGGCAGGCAAGAAACGTTTTTACTTTCTAACCGGTCAAAAAGTAAAAACGAGAAAAACAGTAAAGTTGATAAAATAAACAATACAATATTATCTACAGGAGAGGTTAAAAAAGAAAAAGATTTTGAAAAAGCAGTAGAGGCAATCTTAAACGGGGATTGTGTACTGTTTTTGGAAAATTCTGCAGAATGCAGTATTATAAGCTGCAAGGGGTATGAAAAAAGAACAATTGAGCAACCCTCATACGAAGTGTCTATGCGTGGGCCAAGGGAAAGCTTTAATGAGAATTTACGAACAAATACCACCTTGCTCAGACGGCGTGTTAAAAACAGCAATTTAGTTTTTGAAAACTTAGTAAAAGGGCGAAAAACTCGTACAAATCTATGCATAACATATATTAATGGTCTTGCTGAGAAAAAACTGGTAGACGAGGTAAAAAGAAGAATTAGCAAAATCAATGTTGATATGATATTGGAATCCGGCTATATAGAAGAATACGTAGAGGACAGCCCGTTCTCGATTTTTGCCACAATGGGAATTACAGAGCGCCCCGATGTATTGGCAGCAAAGCTTATGGAGGGGCGCGTAGGGATAATTATTGATGGTTCGCCTTTTGTACTCACGGTTCCTTTCTTTTTTATTGAAGCATTTCAAAATCCTGAGGATTATTACACCAGAACGATTCATTCGGGAATTATCAGAATTTTCAGATACCTTGCATTCTTTTTGAGCATAATGGTTCCCGGTATTTATGTGGCGCTCACAAGCTTTCATCAGGAATTAATACCAACTTCTTTACTTTTTACCATTGCCGCATCAAGCGAAGGTGTGCCATTTGGCTCCTTTGCGGAGGTTTCGCTGTTTTTGCTTGTGTTCGAGCTTTTAAAAGAAGCCGGCATCCATATGCCTAAAAATATTGGTCAAACTATCAGTATTGTAGGTGGTCTTGTTATGGGAGAGGCAGCTATTCAGGCGGGACTGATAGGCGCGCCGGTAGTGATTATAATTGCTTTTACTGCAGTTTCCAGTTTTGTAGTGCCTACAATGGGTAATGAAGTGACACTGCTGCGGTGGATATTTTTGTTTTTAGGCGGCTTTTTGGGTGGCTTCGGAATTGCTGTAGGAATTATAGGGCTTACCGTTCATGTTACGGGTCTTGAATCCTTCGGATACAGCTTTGCATCTCCTTTTATGCCATGCAGGCCGGAAGATTTAAAAGACACATTTGTAAGGGCCCCTTTATGGATGATGCGTCGCCGCCCTTACGGAATGGCGCAAGGTGACAAAGTTAGGGAAAATACACCTATTCCGCCTGACCGAGAAACGTCAAACGAAAACGGGGAGAAAAATTATGAGTAAAAAAATAATTTGCATAACAACTGTAATTGTAATTATGTTTGTTAGTTTTACGGGCTGTTCTGTAAAGGGCACAAAAAGAGATCTAAGCTCGCTTGCCATTGTAATTGGCCTTGCAATAGATAAAAATGAGGGAGACAGTCAGGGATTTGAAACTTTTGGCGACGAACAAGCAAGAATTCTCATGACAGCTCAAGTGGTGCGCAATGATTCCGTAGGACAGCAAGGAGGTTCGGGGCAAGGCGCTGATTCTGCCGGTAAAGGTGATGTGGGTAAACCATACTGGAATGTGGAGGTTGTGGGCGGTAATTTATTGGAGGCAATCAGGGCAGCGACTCATGTTACAAACAGGAGCCTCTATTTGGCTCAGAATCAAGTGGTAGTTATAAGCAGCGATATTGCAAAAGAGGGTATTGCCAAGTATTTGGACTTTTTTTTCAGAGACCACGAGACGAGATACGATGTAAGCTTAATTATTGCAGAGGGAAACGCAGGGAAAATATTGGCAACGGAGTCACATCTTGACAATTTGCCTGCGCAAGATTTGTACAAGCTGATAAACAGTCAAAAAAGGGACAGCGGCACGCCGGATTGTACGCTTTTTTCCTTTATAAGAGATTATAAGACGGAATACAAATCGGCGCTTGTTCCTTTTGTGCGGGTGATTGAGCCGAAGGAGGAACAAAGGTCTCCGTTTTTGTTTGTTGCGGGAAGCAGTATTTTTGTTGAAGATAAAATGGTAGGTATTCTTGACGAAAAGCAAACAAGAGGCGTTTTGTGGGTTTCAGACAGGGTTACTGACGGAGTTGTTGCACTTGATTTCGACGGAATAGCTGTATCTTTAGAAGTTATTAACAGTAAGGGAAGTTTTACTGCAGAATATTCCGACGGTAAAATTAAAGTGAAAAGTAAAGTGGAGGCTAAATTAAGCTTGGGAGAGTATCAGGGGCAAGGACAATTCGATACAGAAAAAGTCAAAATGCTGGAAAAAATGTGTGAAGAAGAGATAAAAAAAGAAATTAACGAGGGCTTTGAAAAAATCAGAGAGAAAAGTGCTGATGTTTTGGGAATTGGTAATTATTTTTACAGATTTAAGTATAAACAATGGCAAAAAATACAAGAAGATTTCCTTGAAATGTATAAAAATGCCAATATGGAAATAGAAGTGGATGCTCAAATTATCCGTACAGGTTCGCTTTTAAAACCTATAGATGCTAATTCGGGAGGTAAAAATGAGTAAAAGGCAATTTGTGTTTATAACGGCCTGCTTTGTGCAAGGTTCTTTTATGTATACGATGTATTATTATCAAATTGCAGGTAATGAATCTTGGATAACACTGCTTGCAGGTATACTTTTTGGAATTGCTGTTGCATTCATGTACGGTGCTCTGTATAAAATGCATTTTGATAAGGATAATGATAGTGCAAAAGGCCTTGTAGAAATAAATATGGCAGTATATGGGAAATCTTTTGGGAAATTACTATCTCTTTTATACGTTGGCACTTTGTTGCTGTCTTGCTCCAGAATGCTACGTGAAGCAGGACAGTTTGTGGCCGGAAATCTTTTGATGGGCATAAACTGGACGTATATTTTAGCAATTTTAGTTATTTTGTGTGGATGGACAGCATTTTACGGAGTTAAATATTTTGCATCAATAGGTACTGCAACGTGTTTATTTATGTACATTTTTACTATTGTCCTTTTTATTTTACTTTTGCCTCACTCTAAGCTATATCACTTACTGCCTATGGGTAAGGAAGAAATTCACACGTATTTTAAGGGGATTTCTCTTTGCACCGCACTTCCGTTTTCTGAACTGGTGGCGTTTCTGATTATTGCTCCGGACGTTCGCGGCGAAAATCGCGGAAATTTAAAAAAAGAGCTTTTCTACGGAATTCTTGCCGGCTCGCCGTTTTTGCTCATTTCTATTTTGCGAGATACTTTGGTGCTTGGCCCGCTAATGGGTGATTTTTCGTATCCGGGATACGAGGTTATCAGGCTTGTGAATTATAAGGTGTTTTCAAATGTTGAAAGCCTATACGGTATAATAATAATTTTTCTGATGTTTTTTAAAAGTGCATTGCTTTTTTACTCTGTGGCCAAGGCTTTAGTAAAAATATTAAATTGTAAGGGAAGTCCGTTATTTTACGCTTTTGTATCAGGCGTTTTGTTCTTTGTTTCACAAATAATTGCAGATTCAAATATAAAACTATCTGAGATAGTCTTGCAGAGAATACCGTATATATTATTATCTGTAAATGTTGGTTTGCCGTTGGTTACGCTTTTGATGTCGAAAATTAAAAAGATAAAAGAAAAATAAGGATTATTTCTTGAAAACTATCTCTAATGGCATCTTGATAAGTTGCGGTTGCCCCATAAAATTAAATTCTATAAGGCCGATTCTTTTATGCCTGTCAATTTTCTTTATAATACCTTCTCGTCCTAATAACGGGCCGGATGTAATGACGATTTTTGAATTTAATATATAACCTTCTGATAAAGAAATGCTCCTGTCTTTATCTGTGATGCCGGCAATAAAGTCAGCTTCTTCGCATTGAATGGGCGAAAAGTCTTCTCCGTCTTTAAGAATTCTTTTAAAGCCATCGATTTTTTTTAATGAATCATAAAAATCTTTGATACAATCGGTTATTACAAAAATATATCCTGAGAACAGAGGTCTGATGCGTTTCTCGAAAATGCCGTCTTTTTTATATAAATACTCTGCTTGTGGTACAAAACAGTCCACGTACAAGTCTTTTGGTACGCGCTTTTTTATTTTAGTGCATAAACGGTATTCGCTTTTTGGTTGAACTTGAATAACATACCAATTCGAGAACAAAGTTATCACCTCTTTGGATATTTTATCACTGATTAAAAAATAGGTCAAATTATTTACTTGACAAATTTTAATTCAAGGACTAACCTAATGTTTGGTATTTTTTTGCCGAAATTCCGTAGAAGAGGGGTGTTTGCGCATGAAAAAACATATTTTGCTAAATTCGATGCTGTTTGCGATACAAGCGTCATTGTCAGTAACATTTGCGGTTTATATTTTAAAGCTCAATGTATTGCCTGACAGCGTAAACATTATTTGCCTTATATGTTTGGGATTGGCAATGATTTCTTCTGCTTTTTTGTTATTAGGCAAAACAAAAATCAAACGAATAATGTGTACATTTATTGCAGGTATTTTATCCATAATAATGTTGATTCCTATTGGATTGTTAATGAAAACAGATCATACTCTGGAAAATTTACAGGGTGAAACGACAGTTTACCACACGGGATATGAAATTTTGGTAAGAAAGGGAGATTTTGCTGAAATACTAAACGATATTTCAGAATATAAGTTTGGTATTGATACTTCTTATGACAAGAAAAGCGCAAATGAAGCAATAAAAAACATTTCTGAAAAGCTTGGCGGAGCTACGTTAAATTATACGGAATACTCCGACTCTTCTTCGCTTTGGGCGGCCTTGGTTGAAACAAAGGTTGTAGATGTTGTTATTATAGAAAGCACTTTCTACAAAATGTTTGAGGAGCTGTATTTGACGCAAGGTGATAACATAGAAAACTATGTAAAAAAGGTTGAAAATATTACCGTTTCAATAAATGTAGAACAACCTTCTGAGCCGACGCCCGATAACACGACACAGAAACTCAAAGATTTAAATAAAAGACCGTTTGTTCTTTATGTAAGTGGTATTGATGTATCCGGTAAAATCACAATGAGAAGCCGAAGCGATGTTAATATTCTGATTGTAATTAATCCTATCACCAAGAAAATGGTGCTGGCAACCGTGCCACGTGATACTTATGTTCCGTTCCCGGGAATTACAAACGGAGCAAGGGACAAGCTGACACACGCCGGCGTATACGGAGATAACTGTTCAGTGTCAATAGCGACATTAGAAGAGTATATTTACACCGGAGTGAAAATTGATAGATGGATAAGGGTAAATTTCACTTCTGTGCAGCGTATAGTAGATGCTTTGGGAGGCATTACTGTTGAATCTAAATATAACTTCACTCAAAGCGGACACAGCTTTGTTAAAGGTAAGAACTTCCTCAATGGTTCTCAGGCACTTGCTTTTGCAAGAAACAGAAAAAGCTTTAACGAGGGAGATATGCAAAGAGGACGTAATCAACTTGAAGTAATAAAGGGTATTTTTAATAAGGCAATATCGCCGGCTATATTGACGGCGTATTCAGATATATTAGAGGAAGTTATGGATTGCATTCAGACAAATCTGTCTTATGAGGATATAACAGGTCTTGTTAAAATGCAGCTCAGTGACGGAGCTTCTTGGGACATTGAAACAGCATCTATTTATGTCAACTATAAGTATGACTATTGTTATTCTATGCCCACCTACGGTAAACTTTGCGTAGGAGTAATGTCGGAGACGTCAAGGCAAGAAGTTCTTGAAAAAATAAATAATGTTATTGCAGGTAAATGAGGGTATATTGAGAGAGAAAGGATTGTTACCAATGAAAAAACTTAAAATTATAGGCTTAATAGGTGTGTTTTTACAACTTGTTTTTTCGATTATTGCAGTGTCACTTATAATTAAATTAGGAGTTTTGCCTGATTTCTATATATTTATGGTTGTATTTGTTGTTGCACTGCTGTTTTTTATTTCTGTATTGTTTGTGATTGGCAGGTCGCGTTTCAGGGTTGGCATTGCAACCATATTCTCTGTATTACTCTCTGCTTTTTTGGCAGTTGCTTCTTTTGTATACATTATGCCGGCGATTAATATGTTAGACGATATTACTACAGTAAAGCAAACATATTTGGCAACATATCACATTATCGTAAAAGTTGATGATCCTGCGGTTAAACCTGATGATATAAAAGAATATCACATTGGTGTTGAAAAAAGTCATGACTTTGATGCAATGAAAAAAGCTCTCGATGGGTTGGCTGCAGAATTTAACCATACATTAAATGTTATTGCGTATGATAATTATACTAATATGTGGAATGCTTTTATAGGAAAAGGCGAAACGGGTGCTATTCTTATGGAGGCAAATTATTATAATATTTATAAAGAATATTACACGGAGCAAAAGGATAACATAGAAAATTACGTGAGGGTTTTAGGCGATATAAAAGTTGAGATGGAGCATACTGACGACGAGAATAACGATAAACCAGAAAGCACGGTAAAGAAGGACGTTACAGTAGATCCTTTTGTTGTGTATATCAGCGGTATTGATGTTTCGGGCAGTATAAACCAAAGAAGTCGCAGCGATGTAAATATTATTATGGCTGTCAATCCAACGACAAAGAAAATAACATTGGCGACAGTGCCGAGAGACACGTACGTGCAAATTCCGGGGGTTACCGGCAATTATTACGATAAATTGACTCATGCGGCAATTTATGGCAAAAATGACTGCTCTGTATCTATCAAGACATTGGAGCAAAATGTATATCAGGGAATAGAAGTTGATTATTGGATAAGAGTTAACTTTACTTCTCTTGAAAAAATTGTAAATGCGTTAGGTGGTGTAGAGGTGTATTCCGAATACAGCTACACGTCCACTTTCTCAGGTGAGAAGGTATACTTCAAAAAGGGTATGAATACAATGAGCGGATGGAAAGCGTTGATATTCAGTCGTGAGCGTGTAACCGTACCGGGTGGCGAGCCGCAGAGAGGCAAAAATCAGCTTGAGGTTATAAAGGGTATTTTTAACAAAATTACCTCACCGGCTATTTTGACAAGCTACAATGATGTCCTTGATCAGTTAAGCGAAAATTTCCTTACAAATATTCCTACAGAGCATATAACTGCTCTTGCTAAGATGCAGTTAGAGGATGGTGCGTCTTGGGACTTTGAGACGATTTCCGTTGGTGTAGAGTATAAATATGATTATTGCTACACAATGATGGATTACGGTAAGCTTTGTGTTGGAGTAATGGACGAGGCTAATCGCCAAGAGGCTATATCAAAACTTAAAGCTACCCTTGGAGAGAAGTGATTTGAGAAAGTTCGATGCCTGTATAATAATGTTTTAAAATTTCCTCATAGTCGGCACCGTTTAAAGCCATAGCCTGGGCGCCGCATTGACTCATTCCGACACCGTGACCGTAGCCTAATGCTACAATAGCGACAGAAGAGCTACCCTCGCCGGAGTGAACATCAGAAAAATAAATATTTGAAGAGCGCAGTGAAAACATTGCTCTTATTTGAAGTCCTGTAAAGGTGATGCCGCCGATTTCGGCAGAAATTATTCGCCCGGAGGGACTTCTTTTTATGTTTTTTACATTTGCTGTACCGGCTTCGTTATCACAAACGGCGCTACTGTTATAATTTGTCACAGCATTGGCAAAATCGCTTAGCGAATAACTTTTTACTTGGCAATAATCGTAAAAATCTGCTTCTCCCGGACTGGAAACACTTTTTAAATAGGGATAAGGACTGCCTCCCCAAACATTCTCGATGGATTCCGTATTGCCGCCGCTGTTTGAAAAGTAAAGTGCGTTTATGCACTTTCCGTTGTATGTGGCGATGATGTTTTCTGTAGCTTTTACTGCTTTTGTTATCGCCTCAGGATATACGGAATTTTCTTCTCTTGGCGTCCAGGCTTGGCAATGTGTGTAGTCTGTGCAAATATCTGCTCCGCCGGCGTGAGAGATTCCGTTGTATATTCTGTAAAGTGTGTAGGAACGGGCGGCTATAGCTTGTGCTTTAAGCGCTTCTTCGCAGTAATATGATGGGACTTCGCCGTACAGTACGCCGGAAATGTACTCGTCCAATGACATTTGACGCACGATTTTCTCTTTGTGGAAATAGACTTTTATTGTTATTTCGTCTTTAGTGTTTGGGATGTATTTGTCTTTGTTGGAATTTTTGATGAAATCAAACATGCCGGAAATCATTCGGGCTGCTTGTATTGTCTTTTTGTTTGTGGCTTTTGTTCCTGTTTTTGCCAAAACGGAGTGGCCGCCGATGGATGCTGTGCATACGAGCACAAGTAAAAACGCAAAGGTTTTTTTGATTTTTAATGAATTGAAAGTTTTTTTCATAATTTATTCCTCCTTGTTTTTGACTTTGCCCAAGAAATTGTAAATGTATACAAGATCAGGAAGGGTTTGTTGACTTCGTATGGTGATTTGACGTATACTTTAAAAACTGAAAGCAATGATGGCAGATATACTTTTCTGATTTATTAGTTTTTCACTCGCACCGGAGGGAGTTTTTAGAAAATATTAATGCAGTTGCTGTTGAAGTTGAATTATGTATGGGATGTAAAGATTGAGGGGTATTACGAATGATTATAAAAAAGATTGAAGTTAAAAGTGATTGTTCTGTTTACTGCAAGTCGCGTTTTTATTCGGCAGTGAACGGGCTTTCTGAGAATTCGGTATACACTTTTACAACGGGAATAAACAAATTTCACGGAGAAATTGATTCGGAAATTTGGGCTGTAAGTTATCTGCTGTCTATGTACACACACAGACCGAAGGACTGTATAATGTTTAATGAACCTAACATTCTTGTAAATGATGAAATTATGTCTCTAAAAGAATTTGCTAAGTATTCTTGTTATATGGATAAAATATACCCATTGTTTTCGACTAAAGTTTCCGTCAAAAACTTGGTAAAAAAAGGCATAAAAAAAAGCAAGATAAATTTATCATATATGGATGTCAAGAAAATATTTGATCTTGATGACCAACGCTTTGAAAGACCGTTGAGTTGTGTCGGAAATGAAGTTTTCAGGGCTATGGCGGCGGTGGGCTTGTCGTATAATAAAGAAGTTTTTTGTTTTCCGTGGTTAAGCTACGAAAGGTATGAGGGTTACCATAAAAATTTGTGGGGATTAATGGATATATTGGAAAGCTTAGGTAAAATTGCCATCGTTCCCGTAGGGAAGAAAAACTAAGGACGTGTTGAAACATTTGCAAACACATCATTTTGGATATTCCGAAGTGATGTGTTTGTTTTTGACTGAAAATGGAGAGATTTGTGGTTTTTTGATGGAGACTTTTGCGGTATTGTAGCAACAATTTCCCTCAAAGAGTCAATCGTCATTTCTATGTTTACTGTTCCAAAATGGTGTTTGTGTAAAGATAAAAGTGTAATGTAACATTACAGCTTCGTTGGAATTATAGAATTGAAATTTTTTGAAATTTTTGTCTGTGGCTTATTCGGCACTTTTGTCCCTTTTGGTTTATTAAGGAAAAGCAATACTTTCCCGCTTTTTAAAAATCACCCCGAAAACAGGAGCTGATATTTTAGTTCTCGTGTGACATGTTCAAAAATGCTTGAATCAGCTCTTTGTATATATAAAAAATATTGACCTAATACAAAAATATCAGTATACTTACGATAAAACAAGAAGAAAAAAATCAAATACTAATCGAGTGATAAATGCTGAAAATGTTGTGATTGTTTTTGTGGAGGGGTAAAAATGAAAAAATTAGTTTCAACTATTGTTGGTGTAATAATATCCATGGTGACTTTGTGCTCTTGCAGTTCATCTCCGTTAATATCAGAGTATATGCCTGATAGAGTGGTAAGAAAAATTAACTATAACAACTTCATAGGTGGTAATAATTATATTGATTATTCTGATAATAAATTTGCATTCTTAAATATGAATACTCTAACTATTATGGATACAAATGGGGATAGTCAAAAAATAAAGGGTGTTTCTGCGCCGTTTCAACTTCATAAGGAAAATGTATTATTTGTTCAGAAAGGTACACTTTTTTTAAAAAATATTGATACCGGCGATAAAATAACGATTGCCGAAGATGTAAATCACTTTATTTTACATGACGATAAGATTTTATATAGTGCACAGAAATACAGTAAACTATACAGCTATGGTTTGGAGAATTGTGAAACTACAGAGTTATATACAAGTGAAAAAATAAGACAATTTTCTGTTTATGAGGATGAAATATTTATAATTGACGAGAAAGACTGTCTTATCAAAATATCTTTTGATGGTAAAGAAACACAAACTTTACTGCAACTTGATATATATGGCTATCCATATAAAGTTTTGCATATTAAAGATAAAATTATAATGCAATATTATAACTCGATTGAAATCATAGATTTGAAAGCAGGATCAAAAGAAAAAATAACGATTGATGAAGATCAGAATGCTAACAATAGATTTTCTTTCATTTGTGATGATGAGCATATATACGTTTCGTATGGAGTAAGAAACACGGATGGTTCTATAGTAACTGATGTGGAAAGTGATAAAAACGGAGTGTGGAGAATTAATATTTCTACAAAACAGAAAGAAAAAATCTCACCTGTGGTTTTTTCAGCGTTGTTTTTATATGATGGTGATTTGTTGCTTGGATATGTAGATGGTAAAATACAACAAGTTAATAAAAATTGATACAGTTCAGGTTGTTTATGAAGACACACTACTTTTGTTGAAACGGGGCAGTGTGTTTTTTGTGTCTATAAAAAAGTTGACTTCATATAGGAATTTAATTATACTTGTAACGAAATAACCGCCAAAGACTATGTTTTTTTATTTGCCCAAATCTATGAAAAACAGTTTACCACTTATAAATTCCTGAAAATGGGTATATTCATGATGCTGAGACTGCTGGAATAGCGGGAGATGCAATGGCTGACAGATTAACTATTTGAAGAGTTTTGCTTAGAGGATTATAACTGCTTAAAATTTATAAGAAATGCCAAGTGTTGCAAGGGAAGAGATATTAAAATAAAAACTGAAAGTAATGATGGCAGATATACTTTTCTGATTTATTAGTTTTTCACTCGCACCGGAGGGAGTTTTTTGAGAAATATTAATACTATTGATAACTATCAAAAAGAAATTGAAAAAAGAGCTTTTATTTTAAATAAGGTTCGCAATAAAACTAAAATATCGCCTAATGAACGATTATGGCTTATGACGCATTCGGTCTACAATCAGAAATGGGGTAATGATGCGTTTAATATATCGGTTGAACACATTAAGCCAAATGAATGGTTTTTAGTTAAAGTGCGAGTGGAATCTGTATCTCATGATGGAAGAATTATTCCAATTTTGTCTGCCGTTCCAGCAAAAAAAGGACAAATTGTTGCTGATTTTGGGATGTGTAATTACAATGGCGAACTTATAGAAAACAAAACAATTAAAGCGATTGGATTTGAATTAAGGGATATTGATTGCGAATACGAGGTACGTTTTTTTTCTGATTTAGGTCTTATTTCGGTTCAGTATGAATGCGATTACTTTGATTTAAAACAAAAACTTAATAAACGTGAAGCTTCAAGTAGTGGAAATCCTGATTTTGCCATGAAAAGACAAGAAATTGATCAAAATACAGTTAGATATTATTGTAAATCTCCTAATACTAATTCTTTTGATGCATTGATATTTACTGTTCATTGGGAAGAGTTTATTGAAAAGAAATAATCTCACCTGTGGCTTATTCGGCACTTTTGTCCCTTTTGGTTGATTAAGGAAAAGTAATACTTTCCTGCTTTTTAAAAATCACACCGAAAACAGGAGCTGATGTTTTAGTGTTCGTGTGACATGTTCAGAAATGCTTGCGTCAGCTCTTTATATATAAAAAATATTGACTTAATACAAAATATCAGTATACTTACAATAAAACAAGAAGAAAAAATTAAACATAAATCGAGCGATAAATGCTGAAAATGTTGTGATTGTTTTTGTGGAGGGGTAAACATGAAAAAAGTTCTTAGTGTTATTCTTAGTGTTATTCTTATTTTCGTGATGTTTGGTTGCAAACAAGAAGTAGATACAACCTTAGAAAAAGATAAAAATACTGTTGCTGCATCAACACCTACACCGACGCAAACACCTGAAAGTGGCAAAAATTCTACTTGGTATAAAAAAATTAAAACAAACGTGTGGGGTCCGTTTGATGTTGTTGAAACTGACAGCAGTTATTTTTATTGTGCGACTGACGGTGTTTATGAGTATGTCAAGGGTGGAAATGAAATTCGACAAATTATTTCCGACGAAGCACACGGTTTACTTTTATTTGATAATGATTTGTATGTCAATCTGTATGACAGTATAAAGAAAATTGATTTAGATACGCGAATGATAAGCAATGTGTGGGACGTGTCTATGTTAGACAACAAAAATATTATATACGACCATATATTTGGCTTTGAAATACACGATAGTTATTTATATATTTGGTCTTTAGCTAATTCTATATTTAGAGTGAATCTTGAAGATGGTACGGCAGAACCATTTCTTGAAAATGCTTATCATGTGGTATTTAGAGAAAATGATTGTCTTTATATTGATCACCATGCGACAAATACATTTTCGGTTTATTCTGTAGATTACATAACAAAAGAACAGCGCCTTATACGAGGCGATGGTAAAAATAGTACAGAAAACAAAACTGTCTACATTGACGATTTATTAAAAGTCGGAGAAGATGTTTTTTATTCGGATCGTCCCACAGGAAAAATATATAAATTAAATGATAACGGGGAAGATCAAATCGTTGTAAGTGTTGATACTTCAGCAAATACAGACGCACTCAATTATGTTGATTTTATTTATTCTTGCTCTGAAGAAGAGTTGTACTATAAGGTTAGCAACAAAGAAGGTTACAAATTGTATAGGTATAATTCTAATGGAGAAGATTTGTTTATCGATGAGTTTAAAAAAGACGTGAGAATTATAGCAATTACTGAGTCATCTGTTATATATGGCGACGATAATACAGTTGATTGTAAGATTATATCTTCATCTAAAGACCAAAACACTGTTGCTGCATCAACGCCTACACAAACAACTACGACGGAAAAATATACGCTGGTTGTGCAGGGGCAGGACATCACACAAGGGAATCATGTAAATTTTTGTGAAAACCCTAAATATGTTGCATTACCGTTTACCGCAGTGATGAAAGCGTTAGGAGCAAAGATTCAACAGAAGAGTGAAAACATAATTGAGCTCAATTTTAACAGTGAAACATTTGTTCTTGATACGAAGGCAGTTACCCTTGTAAAGGCCGAAAGTAGCACCAATTTTATTATTCCGGCGCCGGGCAGCAAGGTATATTATCAGATTTTAGAAAATGAATTTGTTATTGACAATATCACATTTAACACAATTGCAATGATGATGGGTGTTAAACTTAAGGTTGATATTAATTATCAACAGCATATTGTAGAAATTGATTATCAATAACAGGGAGGCCTTTTTATGAAAAAGAAACTAATAGTTGCCATTTCGATTTTATTCTGTGTATCAGCAATAGGTGCGATAATTGTGGCAAATATTCCCCATGTAGAAGCGAAAAAATTGGTTAAAGCTATAAAGGCAGAAAATTGCAACGAAGTTAAAGCGTTACTTGCAGAAGGCGTAAATCCAAATGTGACGACAACTTCTGATTTTTCAGAGTTTATACTTAACCTCGTAGAAGATTCAGGAGAACGCCCGATAACAGTTGCTTGCGACATCGGAAATTTAGAAATAGTCGAAATGCTGATTGCTCATGGAGCGACGGCAGAACCTTCAAAAAAAGGTGGTTGGAGCCCCCTACGCGAAACTTTATTCTACTATCAGCCCGAAGACAAAAAAATAGTTGAGCTGTTATTAGAAAATGGGGCGTTGGTTAATGAAGATTCCGTATATGAGCCTGTGGTTTTTGTTGCGGCAGAAATGATTCCGAAGAAATACGATAAAGAAAAGAGCAGCGGCTCATATTACGTAGGGGATTATGACGCAGAAATAGCACAAGGAATCACAGAAATAGTTTCTTTGTTGTTGGATAAAGGCAATTATGATGTAAACATTAAAAAGAGTAACGGTAACACATTGTTGATTTGTGCGGCGAAAAGCGGCAATAAATATCTTGTGGAATATCTTGTTTCTGCAGGTTGTGATGTGTCTGCCGCGGATGATTTTGATAAAACTGCTATTGATTATGCCAACGAAGAAGGTTTTGAGGATATTGCCGATTTTTTGTCAAAGGCTATGCAATAAATAAAAAGATAGACAAATGAATTTGTCAATGATAATATATCCGTAATACTAAACTTTTAAATAAGAAAGGAATATTATCGTGAAAAGATTTAAAACATGTTTATTAGTTTTATTGACATTGCTTGTTGCAGCATCAATGCTGGTAAGTTGCGGACAAAAAAGTGAATCAGAAGCGACGAAGGCTCCCTCTGATTCAACAATAGCTTCATCATCGGCGCCTACAGCAACTTCTACAGCTACTTCCACGGAAAATCCCACAGAAGTACCCACAGCAGCACCTACAGAGGAGCCGACAAGGGCACCTGTAGAGGTAAATAATCCTCCCGAAGGATATAATGCAGAGGACAAAGCTCCGGCTGCCGACTTGTTGGATTTGGTATTTGATGGCGAAACAGCAAAAGACGGCTCGGCGTCGCAGTTCGAGATTACAGCTCTTAATGACCCTGTTGTTGATAAAGACAAGACGATAAACAAAACGGTTGCAGAATTTGCAAAGGAAGACGCATCTATGTATGCGGTATATGATTTTAATTCTTCTGTACATGACAAACTTTCAGATGGCTTTACATTTGAGGTTTATGTTATGCTCTATGACGATACAGTTTACAGCTCCATTCTCGGTTATACACAAGCGGGCGGTGTAAGCATAGATTTTGATGAGAATAGAGGCTCCATAGGATTCGGAATACGTACTCCCGCCGGTTATGTATACATTTATGATACAGAGCGTATAGATGCGGATGAATATTATCACGTAGTCGGTGTTTATAATGGCAGTGAAATAAGTCTTTATTGCGATGGAGAACTTATAAAAACATCAGCTGCAGGCGAGCTTGTATTCCCGAGTGTAGCTAAAACATATCTTGGCATTGGCGGTGATTTAAGCGGCAATGACCAAGGTGAAGACCAAATGTCAGGAACAATTGCCTTAGCGAGAATCTATTCTGATGCGCTAAATGCATCTCAAGTATATAATCTTTACTTAGAAGCTGTTCAAGGATAACAAATCAACAAAAAAGGGACTGTGATAAAAAACAGTCCCTTTAAAATATCTATATAGAATTATTTAGAATTATTTTAAATTTTTAAAACTTTCAGGTTCGCCCATAATAAACAGAGTTTCATCTTTTAAAAATATGTGGTCTGCATGAGGCATTGGATTTACTGCGCCATCCTTTTTTGTGGCGAGAATGCTAACATGATATTTGTTGCGGACAGATTTTTCTATAATACTTTTGCCAACCCAGCTCTCAGGAACAGCAATTTCATAAATGGCAATTTCGGGAGTAAGCTCCACATAGTCAAAAATATTTTTGGCACCATATTTTATAGCAAGGCGTTCTGCCATTTCTCTTTCGGCATATACAACATGGTCTGCACCGTTTCTAAGTAAAAGTTTGCGGTGAACATCGCGAGTAGCACGACAAAGAATGAATTTAGCACCGTAATCCTTTAAAAGAACGGTTGTCTCCAAGGCGCTTTGAAAATTATCGCCGATTGCCACAACGCATAAATCAAAATTCTCCACACCTAATGACTGTATAAAAAGCTCATTCGTAGAATCACCAATTTCGATATTATTAATAAAATTAACTGCATTGTCAGCACGTTCTTCGTTTCTTTCAACAGCAAGAACCGAGTTACCCTCTTCGATGAATTTAGCAGCCATGTGTCTGCCAAAACGACCAAGACCTATAATTAAAATTGATTTCATAATAACCTCCTCATTATAAATTAACCTATTTGAATCTTCTCTAAGGGGAGAGAAGAAATTTTCTTATTTCTATTGGAAGAGAATGCCAAGAGCATTGTAATGGAACCGACTCTGCCAAAAAGCATCAAAAAGCAAAGCAGTAAACAGGAAAAAGTGCTCAAAGAAGACGTAATGCCCACAGTGAGACCAACTGTTGCCACCGCAGAAATTGTTTCAAAAAGAGCGTCGATAAAAGAAACGGCTTCGATATGAGAAATAATTACGGCAGAGCTGCAAGCAAGGAAAATATATAGCATAAAAATGCATGCTGCAGTCCTTGTAAGACCTTCCTCAAATCTTCGGCCGAATGCCTCTGTTGATTTCCGGTGACGGAAAGTGGTGACTACGGAAAGTACCAGCACTGCAAGAGTTGTGGTTTTCATTCCGCCGGCAGTAGAACCGGGAGAACCACCAACCAACATTAGACAAATCATTAAAAATTTACCAACATCCGTCAGCTTTGCAAGATCTACAGTATTAAAACCTGCAGTTCTGGCAGAAACTGATTGAAAAATTGACGCAAGAACTTTTTCTGAAAGGGACATTCCGTAGTAGGCGTCGCTGCTATAGCAAAAGCCGAACAAAACAAATGCACCGCCGATAATAAGCAAGATACTTACAACGATTACAATTTTTGTGTGTAGATTCATTCGTTTAAATCTAAACTTAGAGTCAATAATGTTTTTCCATACAAAAAAGCCGAGACCGCCCACAACTATTAATGTGCAGATTATTAAATTTACATACCAATTTGAAGCGACGGAAGTCAGGGAGGAACATTCCGCACGCACACCCATAAGGTCAAAACCGGCATTGCAAAAAGCCGAAATACTGTGAAATACAGAATACCATATACCTTTTCCTATGCCAAAGGCGGGACAAAAATAAAATGCCAATAGGAGAGCGCCGAAAACCTCGATTATTAATGTTCCGAATACTATAAACTTTGTCATTTTGACAATGCCGCCTAATTGTGGAGCGGAAATTGAGTTTTGCATAAGAGAACGTTGAGCTAATCCGATATTTCGTTTGGCGACAGTCAATGCTGAAATACAAATTGTCATAAAACCGATGCCGCCTATTTGTATAAGTACAAGAATAGTTCCCTGACCGAAATAACTCCAGTTTGTAAATGTATCGGCACGGATTAATCCGGTAACGCAAGTGGCTGATGTAGCAGTAAAAAAAGAAGTTAAAAATGAAGGTGTTGCACCATCCTTGACAGCAATTGGCAATCTTAGCAATACTGCCCCTAAAAGGATTATAATGCAATAACCTGCAAGGATGATTTTTGTGGGTGATAAATTTTTTAAATAATTTACAAATTTTTGCATTATTTACACTTAGCCTCCTTTATTATATGTTATTTCCTTTTCTTCCATAAAGTAGGAGTAAAGGCGAGCAACAAGGGATATATTTCCAATCTGCCCAAAAGCATGGCAAATGATAATAAAACTTTTGACGGATCGGAAAAACCTGCATAGTTTGCGGCCGGACCTGCTGCTCCGAGACCGGGACCAATGTTGTTAAAACATGAGACGGTTGCAGAAAAAGACGTCTCAAAGTCGTATTTATCTATAGAAAGCAACAAGAATATGGCAATTAAAATTACAGAATACAGTGCAAAATATGTTGTTACACCATTTATTGTTTTAGAATCAACTTTTTTACCTTCAAATTTAACCGACTCTACGGAACGCGGATGCAAAGTGTGCTTTAAATCTCTGAAAGCTGCTTTGGCAAGGAGTATGACACGTGAAACTTTGAGACCGCCGGCTGTTGAGCCGGCACAGCCTCCGATAAACATAAGAACCAAGAGTAAGGCTTTTGAAAAGTCTGGCCACAAATTAAAGTCTGTTGTTGCATAACCGGTAGTGGTCATGATAGAAGCGACTTGAAAAGAGGAGTGCCTGATTGCTTCGGAGGCGCTGCTGTATTGTGAATATATGTTTATTGTAATTGCCGCTGTTGAGATTGCAACAATTGCTAAATAACACCAAAGTTCACTGCTTTTTAAGGCTGTTTTTAATTTTTTTACCAAAATAAGGTAATAAAGATTAAAGTTTATGCCGAACAATAACATGAAAATCGTAATAACCCATTGCAGGTAAGGACTGTAACCTCCGATGCTGTCTGCTCGTATTCCGAATCCTCCCGTGCCGGCAGTACCGAAAGCGTGCACAATACTTTCAAATAGTGGCATTTTGCCGATGCAGAGAAGAGTTATTTCTATAATCGTCATGAAGACGTATATAAGGTAGAGAATTTTTGCTGTTTCACGAATTTTAGGCACAAGTTTACCGACAATAGGGCCGGGCATTTCCGCTCGCATTATGTGGATTGACCTGCCTGACTCTTGCGGAAAAATAGCCATAATAAAAACAAGCACGCCCATTCCGCCTACCCAGTGAGTAAAACTGCGCCAGAAAAGCAGGCCTTTGCTCATGCTTTCCACGTCGGTAAGTATTGAAGCGCCTGTGGTTGTAAAGCCACTGACTGTTTCGAAAAATGCGTCGAAAAATGACGGAATCTCACCGCTGATTACAAAAGGCAAGGCGCCGACTACTGACATGAGTATCCAAGCCAAGGCAACAATTGTCATTCCTTCTTTTACATATATCATAGAATCTTTTTTCTTGAATAATTTTGTAAGAAGGAAGCCTGCTGATAATGCGATAAATGCGGAAATAAGTAATGCAAAGAAGCATTTTTCTCTGTAAATTACAGAGGTTAATATAGGCAAAGTCAGAAGTGCAGCCTCAATTTGAAGTATTCGACCTATCATATAAAAAACTATTTGATAATTCATATTGCACCTTACTTCTCTAAAATATCGGCTAAATTCTGTACTCTTTGATTTGCTGCAATTATTATCACGTGATCGCCGGGGAGAATTACGTCGTTTCCGCCGGGGACAATTCTTTTTCGCTCGCGCGTGATGCCGCCGATGAGTATATTTTGTCTGATGCGCAAGTCTTTGAGTGGAATATTAATTATTTTTGCATCTTCGCCCACGATGAATTCCAAAGCCTCCGCGCGTCCGTCCATAACTTTGTATAAAGTCTCAACGCTGCTTCCCAATGAATTTTGAAGCGCTCTTGCATATCTGAGTATAACGTCTGAGACAATTTTTTTAGGTGATATAATCGTATCAAGTCCTAATTTTTCTGCCATTGCGGAAAGTTCGTCTTTGTTGACTTTTGATATAACCTTAGGCACATTTTGAGCTGTCGCGAAAATTGAAATCAATATATTTTCTTCGTCTGTGCCGGTGAGTGATACAAAGGCGTCCATTGTCTGCAGTCCTTCTTCTAAAAGTAAGTCCTGCTGTGTACCGTCGGCATTAATTATGATGGCTTTTGGCAGCAAATCTGCCAAAAGTTCACAGTTGGCTTCGTTACGGTCAATTATTTTGACGGAAATTCCCGTGTTCGTCAGCATTTCCGACAAGTAATATGCAATTCGGCTGCCGCCGAGAAGCATGACGTTTTTGCACTGTTTTTGTGCGAGTCCGATGGCTTTGAAAAGCTTGGAAATCTCAGTATGCGTTGCTGTAAGTCCTACTTTGTCGCCGCTTTTTAATACAAAATTACCGTCCGGAATATACACTTCGTTGCCTCTTTGCACACAGCAAAACAGCACCTGCGTCTTGTATTTTTCTCGTATTTCACTGAGTTTAAGGCCGTCCAAGACGGAATCGTTTTTTAATCTCAGCTCAATCATCTCGAAGTTTCTTCTTGAAAATGAATCTATCTTCACTGCGGAGGGGAATTTTAATATATTAAAAATCTCATGTGCTGCCAATCTTTCCGGATTTATGGACAAAGAAAGCTCGAAATAATGGCGCAAAAGCCCAAGGCTCTTGTCATTGTACTCGGGATTTCTGATTCTTGCGATGGTGTGCTTTGCTCCTAACTTGCGGGCCAAGAAGCAACTCATCATATTTGACTCGTCTGAGCCTGCCGCAGCAATGAATAAGTCTGCTTCGGAAATACCGGCCTCTTCGAGTATGTCGCTATCGAAGCAATTGCCGCAAACGCCCATAACGTCATAAACGTTTGTTACTTCTTGTATGACATTTTGGTTATTATCTATGGCAACAATATCGTGGCCTTCGGCAACGAGATTTTCAAGAATGGTGGCACCGATTTTGCCGCAACCGGAAATGATAATTTTCATAAAAGCAGTTCCTTTCAAGATTAAAAAGGTTTTAAATACAAAACGGGCATTAACAAATATATTAAAACCCGAATGCTACTATGAGTTGTTATATCACAGAATTAAGTAAAATACAATAATTATATTTGTTGTTAAGCATTTTTGTGGGATTAGTTTGTAGAGTGATAATTCCTATATTTTTTTGAAATAAGAAAAAATGTAAATAAAAATGAAATATAAGCAAGAGTAAACTGGTTTTTACTATTAGGTATCTAATAAAGTAAAAAAACAGATTTGGATTTAAAAAATAAAAAGTTAAATAGCCAAAAAGTTAAATAGCCAAAAAGTTAATATCAAAAATTAATATTGAAAAGCATTGACGAACAGTAGTACGTGTGATATAATGTCAAAACAATAAAGAGAGAATGTAGTTTGTTTAAAGTATTTTCGCGAAACCATATTAAATTTTTGAGGGGAGATATGCGGAGTGAAGGTACATTGTTCCGACAGAGAAAAAAGAAAGGTAGAGGTATGGGAGAGCGCGTGTTTGCTGTTTAGATTACAGCAGATAGATTTGAGCCGATTTGAGCGCGGAAACAT
>JAFZEI010000092.1 GCA_017560765.1 Clostridia bacterium
TGCGCTATGTATAGGCAAATTTAAAACAACCGACACCGAAACTGACATCAAAAGACAAAAACCGACACCGAAACCGACATCGGTTATAAAGGTGTGTTTTTTGGCTATACAACGCACTTTTGTGCGTTGTTGTTTAGCGGATAGATGTCGAAATAGACATCTATCCTTTATCCTGCAAATTTTAGGCAAGCACTTTTTGCCTGAAATTTAGGCGATTTTCGCCTACGAAAAACAGCTCACAATCACAAATTTTGTGTCAAAATATATATTTTTTAAAGGCAGTTTGTGACTGCCGGAAAGGATTAATTATGGAAAATAAAACAAGAAAAAACTTTTGGATATATCCCGAAACGGAAAACAAAATCCAAGCGCATCTTAAAGAAGCAAACTGCGCATCAGCTTCTGAATTTGTCGAAAAAGCAATCAATTTTTATTGCGGATATTTAACATCAAAGAACGATTCAGAGTTTCTTCCCAAATTACTTTTAAATTCGATTGACAGCTTGATTGAAACCCAACTTGTGCCTGTTCGCAGACTCCTATTCAAAGAAGCTGTTGAACTTAACAAGCTTTCTCAAGTTATTGCAACATCTGTTGATATTGACGAAATTACCCTTTCAAGATTACAAGCAGAATGCCAAGAGGAAGTTTCACATATTAACGGAATTTTAGGTTTTGAAAAAGCGTATCAGAAACAAAGAAGTGGCGATTTTGAATGAGCAGATTTGTGTACAATTTAAGGTTCATTTCCTCTAAAGCACAAAAGGCAGCCTTAGTCAATTACATAGCAACACGTGAGGGCGTTGAAAAAGTAACGCTCTCCGATGAAGCAGCAATACGCCCTGCAACGGTCAAGCAACAAGAATTATTGCAAGAGCTAATAAAGGAATATCCCGGTTCAAAAGGACTATTGGAGTATGAGGATTATTTGCAGAATCCCAATATGAGAAATGCTTCTTCTTTAATATCTGCCATAATGGATAACAATGCTGATAGTTTTTTCTCGCCGGAAAAATACCTCGGCTACATATCTCAAAGACCGGGCGTGGAAAAAGCCGGAACACACGGCTTGTTTTCGTCAGAGAAAAATATCAATCTGCAACAAGTCATTGATGAGGTATCGAACACAAAAGGTAACCTCTATACCGGTGTACTCTCGCTTCGTCGTGAAGATGCTCACGCACTTTGTTATGAAAACGCTGCAGCGTGGAAAGCTGTAATTGAAAAGAATCTTCCCAAGATTGCGGAAGCATATAAAATACCGCTTAATGACTTAAAATGGTATGCTGCGTTTCACAACGAATCACACCACCCTCATTGTCATATGCTTGTATATTCAACCGGGAAAGAGGGGTACATAAACAGAACCGGTATTGAAAATATTAAGTCGGCTATTGCGACAGACCTTTTCCGTGACGAACTTTCTTGCATTTATCAAGTGCAGCAACAGAGCATTGATAAGACTTACGCTGCAGCAAGTGATATATTAAAAGATATGCCTATGAGCGAAAGTGGCAAAGAGATTATTCAGAACAAGTTATTAGAGCTTTCTGATAAGCTTCAAAATTATACCGGAAAGAAAGTATACGGCTATCTTCCCAAAAATATGAAAGCTCTTGTAAACTCTGTTACATCAGAGCTTGCTAAAGAGCCGGCAATACAAGAAGCGTATAATCAATTTCTCGATGCAAGAGAAAAACAACTTCTTATATATCATACCAAAGATACACTTCCCCCAAGAGAAGATATTTTGGAAAACAAGAAATTCAAAAAGATTAAGAATTTAATAATAAAAGAGGCGGCAGCCCTGCAACGTGATATTGATATATCAATTTCTGCGACCGTGCCGGTCGCTAATGAACCGGACTTTATGGATAATGACAAAAAATCGAATTTTGCGCCGGCGGCAGAGCCGCCAAATTCGCCGTCTTCCGAGACGTCAGACGTATCGCTCCACACGAGCGATGAAGCTAATAAGATATATCCAAGCAAGGATAACTTTTCTTTTGATAATAAAACTAATCAAACAGCAATCAACAATCAAGCTTCTTTATCTGCGGTTTCTTTATTTAAAAATGCACTTCGTATGTTCGGTGTCGGTCAAAATGACGATTTACCTAAATCAAGACTTACTCTTGGCAGAAAAGATATAAAAGAAAAATTAAAGAGAGGAGAAAAAATGTCTTATGACACTAACTGATTTATTTAAGGATTTTTTCAAAAACATAACTCCGGAACAAAAAACAGCACTTATTCAATTAGCGGTTGTGCTTCTTCTTTTATTAATCGTAATCATCGTAACGATTATTAAAATGCCGTCATTGAACACCAAAGCCCGGAAAGTCGGAGACGGACAACACGGCGACGCACGTTGGATAACACCAAAGGAAAAGAAAAAGGCATTCAAAAAAATTGAATATGACGTTGAAGCGTGGCGAAAAGGTGAAAATTTACCGCCACCCGAAAAAGCCGGAATTATAATTGATATGAAACGAAGCGGTAAAAAAATAACTGCGTACATTGAACCGCACGATGTACACGTTGGAATGTACGCCGGTTCGGGTGCAGGCAAAACCGCATATTTTCTCTATCCAAACTTAGAATACGCCTGTGCTTGCGGTATGTCTTTTTTTACAACCGATACGAAAGGTGATTTATACCGAAATTACGGCTATATTGCAAAAACATATTATGGCTACAATGTTTCAGTTCTCGATTTGAGAAATCCGATAATATCAACCGGTAACAATATTCTTGCTCAAGTCAATAAATATATGGATTTGAGTAAAAATTTAAAACTGCCCGAAACAGAACGCCTTGCTGCAAAGGCAAAAGCAGAAAAATATGCAGCACTTATTGCAGAAAACATTGTCAAGTCAGACCGCAAACAAAATTACGGTGCAAACCAATACTTTTACGATGCAGCAACAGGAATATTAACTTCTACAATACTTCTTGTATCAGAGTTTGGCGAAAAAGACGAACGACATATTGCATCTGTTTTTACACTTTTAACAGAGCTTCTTGAACAAGTTAAAGTAGGTAAAGACCAAACAGAGTTACGCTTTAATGGCATTATTCGCCGTTTACCGGTTGAACACCGGGCAAGACTTTTTGCGACAGCAGCAATTCAAAGTTCGGATAACACGAAAATGTCAGTAGTTACAACTGCACTAACAAAGCTTATAAGCTTTATTGACTCTGAAAATGAACAGATGCTTTGCTTTGAAAATGAAATTGACATCGAAAAATTCTGTAGAGAAAAATCAGCAATCTTTGTTGTATTACCCGAAGAAGATACAACAAAGTATTTCCTTGTATCTTTGCTTGTTCAGCAGTTCTACAGAGAGTGTCTTATATATGCCGATTCGTTAGGTGGCAAAATTCCCAAACGTGCAATATTCTTTCTTGATGAAATTGGTACTATCCCAAAAATAGAGGGATTCGATATGATGTTTTCGGCAGCACGTTCAAGAAATCTCGTGTTTGTTCCAATTCTTCAATCGCCGTCACAGCTTGAAGATAAGTACGGTGAAAAAGCTTCTGAGGTTATAAATTCAAACCTTGCCTGTATTCTGTATGGTGGATTTTCGCCGGAAAATAAATTGGCAAGTAAAGTATCAAAAGCACTCGGAAATGTTACAGTTGCAACCGGCAGCGTTTCAAAAAATTCGTTTAAGGTTTTTGAAACAAATGTTTCGACACAAATGACAGGAAAGCCTCTAATGTCAGAGGGAGCGTTAAATAGATTCAAAACCGGTGAATTTATCGTAAGAAGAAGCGGACAATACCCAATGCGAACGAAGCTTGAGCTTTTTTTGAATTGGGGTATTTCTTTCCCGGAACAGCTTATTCCGAAAGAAAAGAAGCTACGCCCGGTTAAATATTTAAGCGCTCGTAATTTGGAGCTTAGAATACTTAAAACATATTCAATATCACAGCAGCAAAAGTTTACGCACCCAGGCAGACCGACAGTAATTGAGCATAATCAAGAATCAAAAATGATTCAAGATATGCAAATACCGGCTGACAGCGTTACGGCTGCCGTTTGTGAGTATGAGGAAACAAACGCCGAGAAACAAACGCCGTCTAAGCTAACAAAAAAGAGAGATATAAAGTTATAAAAAGTCTCCGCCCCCTGCACGAAACAAGGAAGCGGAGCAAACAAATAGCGATGAGTAGAGTGTAAGACTTGCAAATAAAAAATGCAAGTCTTTTTTATTTAAAAATTTAAGCGTGAAAGGATAATTTATATGAAACAGATTGCAATAAATAACAGCATCATCAGAAGCACTTGCAAACCGGCGTTAAAAGCCCTGCAAGCAATTTTAAGCATTTTATCAAACGGATATATCAAAGTTTCCGTATCAAGTCTAAAACAGTATCTAAAAGAGGGCAGAACGGCAATTAACAGCCGATTATCTGAACTTAAAGAAATACAAGACGATATAAAACAGCCGGCAAAGAATTTTACTCTGATTCCGGAAAATATTCTTTTGGATTCAACGCTCTCGTTATCTGCCAAAGGAATATATATGATGATTCGCTCATATGCAACTTTTGCAGGGTTCGTAATCACAAAGGACTACTTCTATAAAAAGTCCGGAATGTATTACAAGACATTTAACCGTGCGTGGAAAGAGCTGCAGACTGCCGGCTTCCTCGTCGCTCATCAGCATCGAAGTCCAAGCGGCAAATTCATTTATACATACGAAATGCCGGAGCTTGAAAACGTCAGTCAGAGCGAGGCTTGCACTTCTGCAGAACAGAAAGAAGCAATGCAAGATAAGTCCAAAACTGTTATCGAGATAACGGCAGAAATCGCAAGATTGCATAGAGTAATAGCAAAGGCTACAACACAGAAAAAGGAGCAAAATGTGACTTCTAAGCTTCCGTTAGCAACGGATCAGCGAAGAAAAAACAATTTTGCGGACTTTTCAAAGTGGCAAACTGAATCTATTGAACAAAAGATGAACTTCACGCAAAGAACATATTCTACTGAATACTTAAACAGTTTTGTATTGAATTTATAACGCAAACGGCACAGCCAAAATAAACAAAAATTGCTGAAAGCCGCACCCCCAAAATCAGCAAATTCTTTATAGTATATATATTATATATTATTATTTATTATATTATTAAAATAAAAAATATTATATTTGCTTTTATAAATATCTATATCATCAATGCTATGCATTGATTAATTATATATTATTTTAAATTTAAACTTTCTTTGATTTGTCAACGCACAGCGTTGATGAAGATAATATAAAAATATGCGTACTGTCTGTTTTTTACGTTAAAAAACAAAAAGCCTTGTTCGTCTTGACAGAGCTACTTTCTTTGATAAAATATGACGTATGGGCAGACCGTAACGGTAGGCGGTTACGCTCCTTATTCCCTAAGACAAGTCTGAAACAAAGGCTTAATCCAAA
>JAFZEI010000093.1 GCA_017560765.1 Clostridia bacterium
AGCCTTCGGGCGAAAAATGCAAGTTAATCACTAAAGCATTTGCGGTGCAATATTACATCCGCTGCGACCTTCATATAGGTACAACTGATGATGCTCTCTTATGGTTAATTCTTATATTAATGAAAGGGAGTTTTATTTATGGGAAAAACAAAAAAACTTTTTGCATGTTTTACAGACGTGCACTCTATTGTGGCAATGGCACTATTCATTGCGTTAAGTATAGTTTTCGGCAAATTTCTTGCATTTAACATAACATCCTCAATACGAATAAGCCTTGAAAATCTACCGATAATTGTTGCTGCTGCTGCATACGGTCCTATTGCGGGAGCCGTTGTGGCCGCTACTGCTGATTTAATAGGCTGTGTTATGGTAGGTTACACAATAAATCCCATTATTACCATGGGTGCCATTTCAATAGGATTAATTGCAGGAACATTATCTCATATAAACTGTAACAAATATCTCAAAAGTTTTATTACTGTTGTACCTGCTCACTTTATCGGCTCAGTGATAATAAAAACAATAGGCCTTTATGTATATTTCAAGTTGCCGTTTTTGTTAACTTTTGCCGGTCGTGCAGGAGTTTATGCAATCACATCAGCTGTTGAAATATTAATTCTTCATATACTTTTTTCACAAAAAATCATTCAAAAATTCGGAGGTTTGCGTAAAAAATGACTTACGACGAGGCATTAGAATATATCCACGGAATATACTGGCGCGGCAGCAAATTAGGCTTAAGTCGCACCGAAGAAATTTTAGAACTTTTAGGCAACCCCCAAAAACAGCTTAAATTCGTCCATGTGGCAGGTACAAACGGGAAAGGCTCTACGTGTGCAATGTTAGCCTCAATTTTCCGTAAAGCCGGTTATAAAACAGGCTTGTATATCTCACCATACATTGTAAGGTTTAACGAAAGAATGCAATTTAACGGAGAGCCGATTTCTGATGATGAATTGGCAGAAATTACAGAATATGTCAGCATTTTTGCTGAAAGCATGAAAGATAAGCCTACAGAATTCGAGCTTGTAACAGCTATAGGCATGGAGTTTTTCAAACGCAAAAATTGCGATATAGTAATTCTCGAAACAGGTTTAGGCGGCGAACTCGACTCCACAAACGTAATTGACGTGCCGGAAGCCGCTGTAATTACCGCCATCGACATTGACCACATAAAGGAGTTAGGCGGTACTATAGAAAGCGTTGCCTCTGCAAAGGCAGGCATAATAAAAAAGGGCGGCGACGTTGTTTCCTACGGAAATAACAGTGTTGCCTCTACTGTTTTCGCCCGTAAATGTCAGGAAATGGATGCAAATCTTATTGAAGCGAATTTTGAGAAGCTTAATATAAAAGACAGCACCATAGACGGTGCAATTTTTGACTATTCTGTCGAAGATACAATTTATGAGAATGTACACATTCCTCTCCCCGGCACATATCAGGTTTACAATTGCGCCCTTGTTTTGACAGTAATAGAAGTTTTAAAGAAAAGGTTCACATTAGATAAAGAATCTGTTATAACTGGTATTGCAGATGTCAAATGGCCCGGCAGATTTGAAGTTTTGCGAAGAAATCCCATTTTTATTGCTGACGGAGGTCACAATCCTCACGGCATACAAGGCACAGCAGACAGCATCCGTCACCATTTCCAAAACAGGAAAATAATTGCTATTATGGGAGTAATGGGAGATAAAGATGTTTCTCCGATGCTTGATATTTTGGCTCCTTTGGTAAAATCTGCCTATACTGTAAAACCAAATAATCCAAGAGCGATGGACCCTGAAGTTTTAGCTGAATATTTCCGCAACCGAGGCATTCGCGCAACAGCTTGCAATGAGATAGAACAAGGCGTTGCCGCCGCACTCAAGGAAGCAAATGCTGATGATATAATTTGTGCTTTAGGTTCTTTTTATATGTACGGTGACATTGCCGCAGCTGTAGACAAGTTGTCAAATTAAGCGGATTTGGCTTCGTCGTCATCATCTTCCTCGTCTTCGTCCTCTCGTTTTAACAATTTCAACTGTTCCTCTGTTTTTGTCTTTCGGGAAAATCAAGCGGCGCAGACCAAAAGCGATAGCCAAAGTCAAAATTTTTTCCGGTGTAAATGGCAGCCACAAAGCCGCCATATATGCTCCGGCAACTGCTTTCATCCAGGAAATATCAAATAACATGCCAAGGCCAAAAAGTATATAACTCCATCCGTTTGTTATTAGCCACGCCAAGCCGAAGCACAACAAAAATCGCGGATTCAATACCAAGTGGCGTAAAAATTTAAATAATCGTATACACAGAGACTTTAACTTTTTCATTATAAAATACCTGCTTTCCGAATGGATTTTTCCTCAGCAAAGGAAGAAATGTTAAATAATGACAATACCTCGGTTATTCCGTTTTCGATAGCGAATTCAGATACGTTACCGTTGAAATATCTTAAATCTACCATATAAATATCGTCAAAATGACCATACAAAAACGGCACAAAACAGTTCGCGTATGAATCCTTAATTACAAGTAATTTTCCCCCCGCATTTACTGAATCATTTTTCTCTTCTCCGCTTTTGGAAATATGAACAAGTCCGTAGTTTCCTCCGTAAAAGCCTGCATAAATATCTTTTTTCTTCTCAAAAGAACTATCCCAGAAGCCATATTTAAGCTCATGTTCTTTTCCGTCGCAAACAACTGTATATTCTTCAATCTCTGACGGAACATACACTTTAACCGTATCATAAGCAGCATCCAAACACAACACCTTAGAATACAACGTTCCTCTAAATGTCTCTGATACAATCTTAATATCAAATTCCTCAGAAACCTTTTTTTCTCTGCCCGTACTTTCACACCAATCAAGGTATGAAGCAAAGGCACTGTCAGTAGTCCAATGGTGGTCTGTTTTATAATAAGAATACGGAATTTCCGCTACACTTTGTGTAACATCAACAACAGTAAAATCTTTTAAAATTGTTTTTGCTTCTTCAAGAACTTTCAGCTCATTAAATGCAGGCGAGTTTGCAGGCAGCTTCTCTTTTAAAACTTCTGCGGCCGTAGGCACAGGCATAAAGCTCAATTTTTCTTTTGAAATACCATGATTTAACAAATTGTCATAAAACAAGGCTATAGCTTTTAAATTCTTTCGATATATATCCGAATCAATATCGGAGTCAGTTTTTTTCTCTATATAATAATTGTCATCACAGAAATACACTCCGCCAACATCTTTTGTGCCTATTGTTTTAAGAATAGAATTTTTTAAGCCGATAAGCGTTTCTCTTCCCGTCATTCTGTCGCTGACATATTTCTCCATATTTTGTTCAAATGATCCGTCAAATATTGTTTCTACTGATGCAGAGGGAAATTCCTGCAAATAACGATTCTCATTCTCAGAAAAATCCACATTAAAGAACAGAAAGCTTCCTGCAGAAAAAAAGGCAAGAAAAAAAACAAATATTGCAATCATAATTTTATCTTTTAGATTTTTCACTGCATTGCCTCCTAAAATCTAAAGTACAAGAAGGGATTATAGGAATCCCCTGCAAGAAACATCACAGACAGTAACAGCAAAATTGCTACTGTGGCACATTTCCAATAATCATTTTTAAATTTACCCGAAAGCTTTTCCTTTATGCTCTTTCCTATTTGTGTAGAGCAAATTGCAGCAAGAATAAAAATCAATAATGAATTACACAAAATATACGTTGTTTCTTCATTCCACAAGCTTACACCTATACCAAACATTCCTTTGAAAAAGCAAATAATTTCGCTTGTCGTTCCGCACTCGAATATCACCCAGCCGAATATAATTAAAAGCAAACTATATAAATGAGCAAAAAACGCATGTGTTTTTTGTAAGATTTTCAACAAAAATGCTTTTTCAAGTACGAGTATTAAGCCAAAATACAAACCCCAAATAACAAAGTTCCAGCTTGCTCCATGCCATAGACCTGTAAGCATCCAGACTATCAATATATTAAAAATTTGTCTTATTAATCCTTTTCTGTTTCCTCCCATGGGAATATAAACATACTCTTTAAACCACGTGCTTAATGAAATATGCCATCTTCGCCAGAACTCCGTTATGCTTTTTGATATATACGGATAATTAAAGTTTTCCAAGAAATTAAATCCAAACATTTTTCCCAAACCAATAGCCATATCGGAATAGCCGGAAAAATCAAAATAAATCTGAAAAGTAAATGCAAGCGCACCAATCCACGCCTTTCCCGCAGTCAAAAGCTCCGGCGTGCTGTGAATTTCCGTCCATATCGCACCAATTTGATTTGCGATAATAACTTTTTTGGCAAGACCAACAGCAAAGCGCCAAATGCCTTCAGAGAAAAGTCCAACGGTTTCCTGCCTTTTTGACAACTCATTTGCAACTGTTTTATATTGAACGATGGGCCCTGCAATAAGCTGCGGAAACAAAACAACGTAAGTCGTAAAATTCAGCAAGTTTTTCTCCACGGGAACAACTTTTTTATACACATCTATGACATACGACAACGCCTGAAATGTATAAAAAGAAATGCCTATAGGGAGCGAAATCTCAAGTAAGTCAAACTTGCCCCCGACTACAGAGTTTATACTGTCTATAACAAAATTTGCATATTTAAAAATACCTAAAAGCGCAAGATTAATTACAAGCGTCGCCACAAAAATCATTTTGGAAGTTACGGGCTTATTTGAATACTTATTAATCAACAAACCTGCAGTATAGTCTACAAGAATCGTAAAGACCATAAGAAGCAACAGCTTCGGCTCGCCCCATGCGTAAAAAATAAGGCTCATAAAAAGGAGCACAAAATTTTTAAATTTGCGCGGAGCAATGTAATATAATAATAAAACTATAGGTAAAAATCCGAAAAGAAATATCGGCTTGCTAAAAACCATAATTAAAACGCATTATCAATAATTGTTTTTGCCTCATCTATATTATCTGTAACGCAAAAAACAACGTATTTTCCTTTCTGAACCGCCACAGCTTTTTCCAATTTTGTAACTTCTGCCGGTGCATAGCCTGCAAAAAGCTCTTTTCGTTCATCAATATATGAATTTACACTCTCAAGCATTTTTTTTGCTGTGATTTTATTTGGTGCTGTGAAAATTGTAATCTCATCAGCCAGTGAACCTCCGGCCTTATATGATACACCTGTAACACCTTCCTCAATAATAAAAAACAAATCAAGAACTTCTGATTCAACTTTGCTCATTTCACTTGCAAACTTAACCTTTGAAACTATTTCCGAAGCCAATGCCTCAGCATCTACGGAATATTCCTTTTTGTTGTTACTCTCGCTGCTTTCCTTCCCGCAACCGACAAAACACATTACGCCTATTGAAAGAATCAAAACCATTATAATAAAAAATAAAATATTTTTTTTACTCATAATAAAAACCTCCGTATCAAATTAACACATAAACAGATTAAATTGTATGGCTTTTTGTATATTCCAGCCATTTTTTATAATACTCCACTGTGGGATGTATACCATCCGTTGCAGCATGGTCCGGCAAATAACCTTCATTATCAATCATTACCTCTTGAACATTTAGATAATGATATTGTCCTTCCTTGCAAATTTCTCTGATAACCTCATTATATTCGGCAATACGTTCGTTATTTTCAACGGAAACATCTGCATCTCTTGGATTACGCCCTATAGGTATAACACAATAAACATATATTATTGCGTCAGGATTTATTTTTCTGATTTCATTCAAAAATTGTGTGTAAAACTTCTTAAAATTTGCTTTCGGCCATCCCAACTCATTATATCCAAACATAACATAAACTTTTTTGAACTCGTTCTTTTTTTTCAGAGCCTCCAAAAATGTCAAGGATTCTCCATCTACTTTAAATTTAACAAGCTCACTACCGTCAATATTTATAAGTTTTTTTATGGTCAAACCTATCTTTGCATAAAAAGTAGCATATTTGGCAGTTCCTGTAAACATACCAAAGTCCTCCATTCGAGAGTCGCCTATAAATACCGCATCTTTAAAATACTCCATATCAACAGCAGGTAATTTTTCGCGTACAGGCTCACCGAATTTATATTCTCCAACAGGAGTTTGTGTTGGCTGTATAGTTGCGGTTTGCTGAGGCTGTTCCGTATATGCTTGTGGCTTGTCCGTCGTTTGAGAAGGCGTATTATTTCCTGTGGGATTGTGTATAGTTACAGAACCTTTGCTTGCGGACTCATTTGTCTGTTCATCCTTTTCTATATCATCAACAACTACAAGAACAAACATAAAGACAACAATTGCCAACAGCACAGAAGTGATTACCGTAGAAACCATTCCGTTTTTATTAGAATTATTTTTTCCCTCTTTGTAATTCATATAATCGAACCTCTCGACATTCTTTATCTAATATAGTATATAACCGCAAACTAAATATTGCAATGTAAAAATCACGGAATTTTCAAATTATCATCTTGTTATAATTCTTTCTTCTGTGAGAATCATGTCCATGGGAACGTCGTGCGGCATCACGTTTGTCAACCTTTTCGCCACCTGAGATTCTAATGCAAAGGCAATTTTGCAGAAATTTTCACCGCTGTACTTACCGAAATATTTATCGTAATAACCTCTTCCATGGCCTTTTCTGTTGCAGTTTTCATCAAATGCGACACCGGGAACTGCCATTAGCTCTCCTTCCTTCGGAATATACAACTCACACTCATGTGACGGTTCAAATATTCCAAATTTGCCTGACTGTAACTGATTTAAATCTTTAAGAATATAAAATTCCATCATATCTCCATCAACACGAGGCACTGCCAATGTTTTACCATCCTGTATTATTTTTTGTAATAGCCACCACGTATCTGCTTCTTCTTTAGTTGATACATAGCACATAACAATATCTGCATTATCGTATTGAGGAAGCTTTACAAATTTAGCTTCGGCCGCAAACCTTTCAGAATTAACCACTGAGTTTATCCACCATTCTACATTTAATTAATCAACCCTCTTGAACTTTTATATCAATTAAATCTCGTTTTGTCAAGTCAAAACGAAAGCCTTGAAGTATTGAAGTAATTATTCGTTTTTGTTATACTAACCATCGCGGCAGAAAGCCGTGATAGATTTTACGGAGGTTTTTACAATGCCGTCAGAACGTATAATTAATATGCACACGCACATTTTCCCGGTAAAAATAGCAGAAAAAGCAGTAGGTGCCATAGGTGATTTTTATGATATAAAAATGGAAATCAAGGGTACGCCGGAATATATTTTAGAAGATGGTAAAACTATAGGCGTAGAAAAGTATCTTGTCAGCTCCACTGCAACGACTGCACATCAGGTACAGTCCATAAATAACTTTATTGCTGCTCAACAAGCTGAACATCCCGAATTTATCGGCTATGGCTCAATACATCCCGATTACGAGGATATACCGGGAGAAATCGACAGGATTATCTCTCTTGGTCTTCACGGCATAAAACTTCATCCTGATTTTCAAAAATTCAACATAGATGATAAGTCTGCATATCCGATTTACGAAGCAGCACAAGGGCGTCTTCCTATTCTTTTCCATACAGGTGACAACCGATATGATTTTTCAAAGCCAAGAAGGTTATATAATATCGTAGAGAAATTTCCAAAATTAATAACTACTGCTGCACATTTGGGAGGTTACAGATGTTGGGAAGAGGCACAGGTATATTTCGGACATCCTCGCGTTTATATCGATACCAGCAGCGCGCTAATGTTTGTTTCTCCCGAAGATGCTTCAAAAATCATACATGCCCACGGCATTGACCATGTATTTTTCGGAACCGACTCCCCAATGTGGCGTCACAAAGACGAATTAGAGCGTTTTAATAAACTGGAAATCACAGCAGATGAACGCCGCATGATTTTGTCAGATAATGCCCTTAGATTTTTCGGTTTATCATAATACCATAATTTTCATAGAAAGTGTTCTGCCTTTTGCCGCATCAACACATTTTGTATTAAATGCGTGTATCTCCTTGAAACCCATTCTTTCATAGAGTGTACACGCTCTTTTATTATCTGTATCCACGGTTAGACGTATGCCATCATCTCCGAAAATTTCCTTTACAAAATCAATAACAGCTTTCACAAAATCCTGTCCCATACCTTTCCCGCAAAGCTCCGGTCTTAAACCAAAAGCAATATCAGTATAAGATTCGTCGTCATAAAAGCATCTAAGCTTATTATCCTGGATTTGCGCAGACCATCCGAAAGCAGCAAAACCGCAAGGCTCGTTACCAAACTCATTAATTTCTGTTTCATCCGGATATACTGCAAAATGAAGTCCGTTTTTAAGCTCTTCAATTTCGTCTTCACTCTCTGAGAAACTATAAATCTCATAAGGAGAAGGATACTTCCATTTAGATATTGCCTGCGCAGCCTCTTCTGTCATTTCTTCAATATAAAACATAGTACGGAAGTCCCTCCTTATAACATGCTCTATTTGTTTTGTTGGCTTTGAAATTTCTCAATAGTTTGACTTAACTCTTCGTTTTTATATTCAAGCTGTTTAAGCTCTGAAGTTCTGTTGACAAGCATTGTTGATATCACAATAAGAAACACCAGTAAAATACCCATAATAACTAATAAGTATTTATTCAAAAGGCGAATATCATGTATATCCTTTGCTTGATTTTTAAATAAAACAGCCTCTTCAGGTTGTCTTTGTTGCACTTTTCGCGGTTGTTGCTGTTCTACGCTTTCTTCTTTCTCCGTTTGCACAGAAGCTTCACTATAGTTACCGTAAGCTGACCGAGTTGCAACTGCAGTATGCTTCCTTTGAGGTTGCGGTTCATAATAACCGCTGTGCCTCTCAAAAATCTGCCCTTTGCTGTATTTTGCTTCTCTCTGCCTAACAGGTGTGTTTTCTCTTTGTCCACTTCCCATAACATCAGCAAGCTTTTTATTGTTCTGTCCGTCTGAATTCACTTTTGTCTTCATTGTTCTCACAGAAGATGGTTTCTCTGCCTCTTCCACAAGGTGGTCAAGTAAACCTATAGACTCAGCCCTTCTCTTAACATCTTTTACAGAATTAAAAATTCTTACAGCACCAATTCTGTCTCCATTGGCAAACACAAGTATGCCCAGAACCATAACAGCATCATAAAAATCCGGAAAGATTGTCACTGCCTTGCGAAGATAATTTTTAGCAATATCCTCATGACCGGATTGAACCTCATGAAGTGCCTTATTATATAAAATAAAAGACGTCCTCATCTGTTCTGTGGCAGGCTTATATATTTCGGGAATGTGTGTTAAGTCTATTGGTTTAAACATTCCCACTTCTTTTACTACATCGATCATGCTACATACACCACTTAACAATAAATGTTTTACTCACCGCAACAATTCTTATACTTTTTACCGCTACCGCAGGGGCATGGATCGTTTCTTCCTACTTTAGCACCTTGTCTTGTGTAGCTTTGCGGTTTAGGCTTTGAATCCTTGGATTTTTTCTCACTATTATCTCCTGCAAAACCTTCTCTTCCCGGACCGGCAACTGCTTTTCTCTCTAATGTTTCACCGCGCTTCACTTGAATACTGAATATTCCTCTTACAGCCTGGTCCTGAATAGTTCTGTTCATGTCCTCAAACATATTAAATGCCTGGAATTTATACTCTACAACAGGATCTCTGTGACCATACGCCTGCAAGCCAACGCCATATTTCAATTGATCGATAGCATCAATATGCGTCATCCAGTTTTCGTCAACAGACATCAACATAACTACACGTTCAACTTCTCTCATAGCTTCGCTGCCAAGTTCTTCTTCCTTCGCATCGTAGCGTACAAGTGTATCTTCAACAAGAGCCTCTATAATATGCTCCGGCTTTAAGCCTTTTCTGTTGTCATCAAATGAATCAACTATATCTGCAGAAACAATACCTACAAGATCATGTTTAATCGGCTCTAAATCCCACTCTGCAGGAGAAATATCTTTATTGCAATAAAACTCTACAGTCTCTGCAATTCTGTTTTTTATCATAGAAGAAAATTGTTCCTTCATATTTTCTCCATCAAGGACGCGTCTTCTTTGAGCATAAATTATCTCTCTTTGCTGATTCATTACATCATCATATTGCAAAACATGCTTACGTGTTTCGAAGTTTCGTCCTTCTACCTTCCTTTGAGCGTTTTCTATAGCTCCGGACAACATACTGTTTTCCAGAGCAAAGTCATCTCCCAGGCGGCTCATCATAGCCTCTATTCTCTCTCCTCCAAAAAGACGCATAAGATCGTCCTCTAAAGAGATGTAGAAACGTGATCTTCCGGGATCTCCTTGTCTTCCGGCACGTCCTCTGAGCTGATTATCAATACGCCTTGACTCATGACGTTCCGTACCCATAATGAACAATCCACCGGCTTCTCTTACTTTTTCTCTCTCAGCTTTTGTTGTTTTGGAGTATTCTTCTACAAGACTTCTGTATTCTTGACGTGCAGACAGGATAATTTCGTCTTCTGTGTCTGCATAACTATCTGCCAAGGCTATAAGCATATCATCGTAGCCCTGTTTTCTCATCGCCTGTTTTGCCATATATTCACTGTTACCGCCAAGCACAATATCGGTACCACGACCTGCCATATTGGTTGCAATTGTAACTGCCCCAAATTTACCTGCTTGTGCAACAATTTCTGCCTCTCGTTCATGATTTTTAGCATTTAAAACATTATGTTTTATACCGCTTCTGCTGAGAAGTTTACTTAAGTACTCAGATTTTTCTATAGACACAGTACCGATTAATACAGGTTGTCCCTTCTCATGAGCTTCTCTAACATCATTAACCAAAGCATTATATTTACCATTTACTGTTTTATATACAACATCAGGATGGTCTATTCTTGCTACCGGTTTGTTTGTTGGAATAACAATAACATCCAAAGAATAAATGTCGTTAAATTCTCCTTCTTCTGTCTGAGCAGTACCTGTCATACCGGATAACTTCTCATACATACGGAAGAAATTCTGAAAAGTAATCGTTGCATGTGTCATACTTTCTTTTTCAATCTTAACATGTTCTTTTGCTTCAATAGCTTGGTGCAGACCCTCATTGTATCTTCTGCCAAACATAAGGCGTCCTGTAAACTCGTCTACAATTATAATACTGTCATCCTTTATAACGTAATCAATATCTCTTTGCATGACACCGTGTGCTTTCAGCGCTTGATTAATGTGATGAGATATTGTCGCATTATCGGAATCAGAAAGATTCTCTATGCCAAACCATTTTTCTGCCTTTTCAACACCGTGTTTTGTAAGTGTTGCGGAACGAGCTTTTTCATCAACAATGTAATCCTCTGTCACATCATCCATAAGGTTTTTGTTATCTGTCTCTTTAATAACAAGTTTTGACAATGTACTGACAAAATTATCTGCTCTTTCATACATATCGCTGGATTTAGCCCCTGCACCTGAAATAATAAGCGGTGTTCTCGCTTCATCAATCAAGATGCTGTCTACCTCATCCACAATAGCAAAATTAAGATCTCTTTGAACAAGTTGTTCTTTATATCGAACCATATTATCTCTTAAATAATCGAAGCCCAATTCATTATTTGTTGCATATGTGATATCACAGGCATACGCTTCTTGTCTCTCCTTCGGCTTCATATCATGAATAATAACACCTACCGAAAGCCCTAAGAAATTATATATTTTTCCCATCCACTCACTATCACGCTTTGCAAGGTAGTCGTTTACTGTAACAAGATGAACGCCTTTTCCTGAAAGAGCATTCAAATAAGCCGGCAAAGTAGAAACCAACGTCTTGCCCTCACCCGTTTTCATCTCTGCAATTCTGCCTTGATGAAGAACGATTCCACCAATAAGCTGCACATCATAATGTCTTTGGCCTAACACACGCCAAGCTGCTTCTCTCACAACAGCAAATGCCTCAGGTAAAATATCATCGAGTTCCTCTCCGTCTGCCAACCTTTTTTTGAAAATGTTAGTCATTTCTTTTAGTTCGCTGTCTGTTTTTGCCTTCATGGTAGGCTCTAAGCTATTTATTTCTTCAACTATCGGCTTAATTTGTTTGATTGCACGATCGCTGTATGTTCCAAATATTTTCTCAAATAATCCCATTTTTTCACATACCCTTTCCTCTGATATTACACAGTCTACCCCTTTTAATTCATTTCATCAAGAGTTTTATTAAAGCCTTCCATATAATGATCCATAAAATATCTTACTTCCGGCAAATCGGATTCATCAAGAGATTTCCTTGTTGCCTCCATAGCTTTTACAAACTCCCTATTGCCTGCTTTTACTTCCTCTGCACACTTTATATATGCCGAAAGCTTGTCTGCCGCTTTGACTATCGGATAATACTTTTCATCGTTATTCTCATAGAACAAAATAGGTCTGTAGATTTCTTCCATATCCTCCGGGAGCATGGATAAAAGTTTTTCCTTTGCTACATCCTCTATATCCTGATAATTTGCCTTTATTACAGGATTATAATATTTTACAGGTGTAGGCAAATCTCCCGTAATAATCTCCGCCGCATCATGAAATACACCATATACACAAGCTTTGTCAGGCGAAAGTTCCTCACTGCCACAAAGCTTATTATGAATAATTGTAAGAGCATGAGCAAAAATCGCAACTACAAGGCTGTGCTCCTGAATATTTTCAGAGTTTGTATTTCTCATAAGCCCCCAACGCACAATATATTTCATTCTGTTTATATATGCATAAAAATCAAACTGTTCTTTCATTTTTTAAGTCCCTGTCAAATCCAATACAAATCCTCAAATGTCTGAAGTGCATACGCGTCTGTCATTCCGGCAATATAATCTGTAACTATCTGCTCCGGTTGTTCTTCCTCCCCGTATCCCTTTTCGTCAATATACGAAATAAGTCTTTGCATAGTTTTGCTTTTATTTTTACGATCAAGGTTTTTGGCATTTTCGTATAATATTTCGAAAAGCCCTTCGATTGCGTTTTTAGCAGTTATTTCGTACCTTCTCAAAAGTCCGGATTGGTAAATTTGCTTATTGTTGGTTAATATCATTTCACGCAATGCCTCACCCTTTGCTCTGCTCAATCGAATATACTCTGTATTATAGCTGTTTTCTATAAGATCAAGAACAAGCGTGTTAATCATTTCTCCGTTGGTAGCACCAAGCTCACATCGAATTTCAGGGCTTATATCTTTATAATCTATGAGCTTAGCTCTGATTGCATCCTCTATATCTCTGCCCACATAAGCAATCTTATCAACAAGACGCACAACGCAAGCCTCTAAAGTATATGGCATGCATTTTCTATGTTCTGTTTCGTAAATTAAATTCGGGTCTTTCATCTTATCGGCATACAGAACGTATTCATCGTAATTCTCTCCGCAATGACTTACAATACCATCCCTTACTTCGTATGTAAGATTAAGACCGTTTTTTTCAAAAATTTTTTCTTTTGAAATTCTTTCACTAAGCCTGTCAACAACTCTCAAGCTATGTGATTCGTGGTGAAAAGAAAGAGCCGGATTTATCTTTTTAATGCAACTATCCAGAACTCTTTCACCTGTATGTCCAAAAGGAGCATGGCCAACGTCATGCCCCAAAGCAATTGCATTTATTAAATCTTGATTAAGCCCAAGCGTTCTACCAATAGTAACAGAAATCGCACGTACATACAAAACATGTTCCATTCTTGTACAAATATGGTCACTTTTCGCATTAAAGAAAACTTGCGTTTTGTGACGCAGGCGTCTGAAATCCTCCGAATACAGAATTCTGTCTGCATCCCTCTCATAATCCGAGCGAATTTTGCACGGTTCTTCGGGCAAACGTCTACCCAAAGTATCTACGGAATGTGCCGCCAGCGGCGAAAGTTGCTTTTCCTGTTCAAGTCTGATATCACGCCACATAAATTACGCCCACCACATTTCTCCGGCTTTCTCAAAAATGAGAACTTCCTTAAGCAATGAAATAGCTTTTTGAAGACCCTCGGCAGGAGACATAAGAGAGTCCTCATGCTCAATGCTGATTACATCATCATATCCTACCAACTTGAGCATACTAACTATATCCTTCCACATTTTGTAATCATTACCATATCCCATTGTACGGAATACCCATGATCTGTTAATTACATCGCCGTAATGCTTTGTGTCAAGAACACCATTTTTGGCAATGTTAGCTTTATCAAGGCGAACATCTTTACCGTGTACAAAATAAACAGCGTCTCCGAGAGTGCGAATTGCCTCCACCGGATCCATGCCTTGCCAAATAAGGTGACTGGGATCAAAATTCGCACCGATTATATCACCAACTGCCTCACGCATTCTGAGAAGTGTTTCCGGATTATATACGCAGAAACCGGGATGCATTTCAAAACAGATTTTTTTAATACCGTGTTGCTTTGCAAACGCCGCAGTTTCTTTCCAGTACGGAATGAGAACCTCATTCCATTGATAATCAAGAATTTCAAGGAAATCCTCCGGCCAAGGACATGTTACCCAATTTGGATATTTTGATTCAGGGCAATCACCGGGGCATCCGGAGAAACCTACAATTCTGTCAACGCCGAGTTTTTCCGCAAGTAAAACAGTATTTATAAAATCGTCATGGAATTTCTTTGCTTTTTCTTTATTCGGATGAACGGGATTACCGTGACAGCTGAGTGCACTGATTTCCAATCCATTGCCGTATATTGCATTTTTAAACGCCTCAAGCTTAGAATCATCGTTTAAAAGAATTTCGGGATCACAATGCGCTTTTCCCGGAAAACCTCCACAACCGATCTCTACCATTTGAACTCCTGAATCCGCAAGATATTTCATTGCTTTTTCAAGTTCCATTTGTGATAAAACTACTGTTAGTACACCTAATTTCATATATTTAACCTCCGTTTTATATTAAGTCAAATATCAGTATTATTTATTTTTGTTAAATTCATTCACAAGATACGCATTTATAAAGCCGTCGATATTACCATCCATAACTTTCTCTACTACAGTTTCTTCGTAGTTTGTTCGATGATCTTTAACCAAAGTATACGGACAGAACACGTATGAACGAATTTGACTTCCCCACGCAATCTCCATTTGATTGCCCTTTATGTCAGAAATTTTTTCTACATTTTCTCTCTGTTTAATTTCAAACAATTTTGAGCGCAACATTTTCATTGCCGTTTCTTTATTTTGAAGCTGAGAACGCTCTGTCTGACACGCAACTGTAATACCCGTAGGTTTATGTGTAATTCTCACAGCAGAGTCAGTTTTATTAATATGCTGACCGCCGGCTCCGCTGGAACGATACGTGCCTATTTCTAAATCCTCAGGTTTTATATCTATCTCGATTGTATCGTCAATCTCAGGCATAATCTCAACAGATACAAAAGAAGTGTGCCTTCTGCCGGCAGCATCAAAAGGTGAAATGCGCACCAAACGATGAACACCATGTTCACTTTTTAAGAATCCGTATGCGTTATCTCCGTTGACTTGGACAACAGCACTTTTAATACCTGCCTCATCTCCATCAAGCAAATCCACCAATTTAACTTCATAGTCGTGTGCCTCACCCCAACGCATATACATTCTCAAAAGCATAGATGCCCAATCTTGCGACTCTGTACCACCCGCACCGGGATGTATTGTAATAATTGCATTGTTAGAGTCATACTCTCCTGTAAATAACGTTTCGAGGCGCAGCATATTAAAGTCCTGCTTATATGTTTCAAGCTCTGCCGCAACAGCCTCAACCATAGAAACATCGTTTTCTTCATTTCCTATGGCTATCATCAGTTCAATTTCTTCGTATTTAGACTCAAGATTAGTAAATTTCCCCAATTTAGTTTTAAGCTGTTTTAAGTGTTTAAGAACGGCTTGTGACTTATCGGGATCATTCCAAAAGTCAGGCTCAGATGCCTTGTTTTCTAATTCTTCTATAAGATTTCGGATTCCCTCCGTGTCAAAGTGAATCCCTCAAATCGCATAAACTTTTTTGTAAATCGCCCAGCTCGGACTCGAACTGTTCTAATTCAAACATCGCTTATCAACTCCTTCTTTGCCATTCTAACATATTATTTTATAAAATGGAACTCAATTTGCCCCATTTTTACATTGCAATTGACAACTTTTACTCTAACTTTATCTCCTATTGCATATTTTCTTCGATTTGTTTCTCCGATGGCAATCATCTTTTTTTCATCAAATATCATATAATCCGGCATGCTGTTATAAAACACAAGTCCCTCTGCTGAATTATCAAGTTTAACAAATATGCCGAAGCCCGTAATATTGCAAATTGTTCCGTAAAAAGCATCTCCCAAAAAGCCATTCATATATTCAGCCACAAGTCTGTCTGTGTACAGACGTTCTGCACTTTCAGCTTCTCTTTCTGTCAAAGAACAATGCTTGGCTGCATCTGTACTTATGCTTCTCCAAAAAGCTTCTTGTTTTACATTCATTTTACCACGCAAAACCGCCTTTATAATTCTGTGTATGAACAAATCGGGATATCTTCTGATGGGCGATGTAAAATGAGTATAGTATTCTGCCGCCAAACCAAAGTGACCCTCGTTACAAGGTGAATACTCCGCTTTTTGCATTGCACGAAGAGCCAACATGCTTATAATAGGCTCCGTGGCTTTTCCCTTAGCTTTTTCAAGAAGGCACTGAATTGCATAGGACGGATCAGAACCCTCTCCCCTTAACGTGTATCCCATACTTCTTACACTTGTAGATAAATCCATTAACTTTGTAGGCTCAGGTGAGCCGTGTATACGAAACATAAACGGTACTTTTAACTTCGCAAAATGTTCCGCTATCGTTTCATTAGCTGCAAGCATAAATTCTTCTATAATGTTATTTGCAAAATTTACGGAATCCTCCGCAACATCAATCGGTTTCCCGTTATCGTCCGTTGTAACGTGTGTTTCCGGGAACTCAAAATCAACAGCACCCCTTTGATATCTCATATTGTGCCTTACCTCGGCAAGTTCCCTCATAAGTCTTATATCCTCAAGATGCTCAGCATATTCTTTCTCTAAATCTTTTTGCTTATAAAAAGCGCTGTCACCCTCAAAAAGCGCAGTAATTTGCTTATAAGTTATCTTATAAGCTACACATATCAAGCTTTCAAAAATATCATAGCTCTCAACATAGCCTTTTTTATTTATAGTCATTATTATTGAAAGTGCAAAGCGGTTTTCTCCTACATTAAGACTGCATATTCCGTTAGATAATTTTTGAGGGAGCATTGGCAGAACCTTATCCACGAGATACACACTGGTGCCCCTTTTATATGCTTCTAAGTCAAGCTCTGTACCCTCTTTAACGTAATGAGCCACATCTGCTATGTGAACGCCAAGTTCAAATTTGCCATCCTCTAATCTGCAAATTGATACACCATCGTCCACATCCTTTGTCTCCTCTGAGTCTATAGTGACTATTTTTAATTTTCTCAAATCCCTACGTCCACTGCGTAATTCATTAGCTATCGCAGTATTACTAAGCGTAGTTCGTATATGAGAGATTTCTTTTTTTACAGCCTCCGGAAAAGACGACCTTTCCTCTATTAATTCTTCCGGTGTCTTGTACACCGGTCTATCAATTTTCTTTTCTTCTTTTTTTGCAGGTTTCCTCCTTGCTGATAAAGAAAAGTCTTTATTTCTGCTCTTTTTACTGCTGCTTCTCAGATGTCTGATTTTATTCCTGCCTGCTTTGGTTTTATTAAGTTTTCTTTGTCGTTTCATATTATTTGTTCTTCCTGATGTACAATACATCTGTATTTGTCTTTGCGTTTATACGCAAAAAGCCGCGCTATAAATTGCACGGCTTCAAATAAACTGCTTTTCTATTTCCCTGTTTTTATCATCTCAGCCCATACGCATGAGCACACTGAGAACAATTGCAACTACCGCAAAAAATACGGAGAGCACAATTGTAAGCTTTGATAAAAATCTTTCTTTGCTCATTCCCTTGTTCTTACTGTAATAAGAATCTGAGTTATCACCTGTAATTACACTGCTGAGACCTTCGCTTTTTGACTCTTGCATTGCTACAATAATAATAACAATCAAACAAATAAGCATATAAAACACACCAAGTATTATTTTTAAAGCTGTCACCTGTTCCACCTCCGATATTCTTCATTAAAAATCAGGCAATGGTGATTATAACACATATAAATTTCATACGCAACCCTTTTTTTCTTTAATTCACTTTCCCGCGCTTTTCCCTAAAATGAAAGTCAGAATAATGACACAGACAGATACCTCATATCGTGCATCTGCCTTGTAATATCACTCATTTTTATCTTCAAATTTCTGTTCAAGATTAAAACGTTCTCGTTCTATTTCTTTCTTTAATTCTTCCTCTGTTGGAATATAGAACTTATATTTTGAGGCAAACAAATGGTCATTTTCACTTAGTATCGAATACTTAACCATTGTCTCATTTTTCTCTGAGCAAAGAACAATTCCGATAGTAGGATTATCGCCATCTGTTTTAACATTTTCTTCAAAATATTTTACATAGAAATCAATCTGCCCCACATCCTGATAAGTAAGTTTATGTGTTTTCAAGTCAATCAACACAAAACACTTCAAAATGTAATTATAGAACACAAGGTCAATATAGTAATGATCTCCGTCTATGGTAATTCTTCTCTGCCTTGCAACAAAGCAGAATCCCTTTCCCAATTCGAGCAAAAATTTCTGCAAGTTGTCAATCAATCCCTGTTCCAATTCATGCTCCAGATATGCCTTGTTTTCTTTCAATCCTAAGAACTCTAATATATATGGGTCTTTAATCAAATGCTTGGGTTCTACACTCGGTTCTAATACCTGTATTTCTCCTCGCACTTCTGCTCGCTTACTCTCATTGGTAGCTAAAATTCTTTCATAATAAAATGAATTTATCTGTCGTTCCAGCTGACGAACGCTCCATGCACAATCCACGCATTCCTTCACATAATAATCTCTTTTTTTCTGCTCTTTTATGCGAATTAGCAGCCTATAATGAGTCCAACTCAATTTAGCACTCACTGAGTGCCAAATTGGAAAACATTCATAAAATTGACGCATATTACGAAGATTTCTTTCCGTAAATCCTACTCCAAATTCTTTCTGCAATTGTTCTGAAGCGTACTGAATTAACTTTTTCCCATAAGTAGAGTCAACACTGTTTTGAGCTTCAAATAATTGTTTTCCAATCAGCCAATATGCTGCAACCATTGCTGCATTAACTGTAGTGACAACTTTTTCTTTTGCTTCTAAAATTGCTTTTCTTATATCTTCATATTCCGGAAAATTATTATTTTGAACCGAAATTATATCTTTCTTATCCAATACAAAAACCTCCTGTTCAGATGTTTTTAAAAAATGGCACTCACTGAGTGCCACATTCAAATTTGCAACACATATATTAAAATTATACCCTACTAATACCAATTTCTCAATCAGATTGTATGCAAAAATTTATGATATTTCTATCAATAAACAGAAAATCTTGACAACAAACTATTTTTATAATAGTCTTTACAAAACGCCAAATCAAACGGACAGGTACATTACAACATGAATCATTTTTACAAAACTGCAAATTCATATTTCAAAGAGCGTTTCGGTTTTAAGGTTTACAAATTGGCACTTGACGGCGGAATGACATGTCCCAATCGCGACGGTACTTTAGGCACTCGCGGTTGCATTTTTTGCAGTGGCGGCGGCAGCGGAGATTTCGCACAAAAGCAATGCGGTGACATAAAGCTCCAACTTGAACAAGCAAAAGCACGCCTTTCAGGCAAAAATCATGGTGAACATTTTATAGCATATTTCCAAAGTTTTACAAACACATACGCAGATGTAGATACATTGCGCAATTTATTCCTCCCTGCTATTTCGGAGCCCTCTGTCGTCGGACTTTCCGTCGCTACAAGACCGGATTGCCTACCACAGAATATCATCGAATTAATTAATGAGCTTAATCAAATAAAACCTGTTTTTATAGAACTGGGACTTCAAACAATACATGAAAAAACCGCGCAATTTATAAGGCGCGGTTATGAGCTTAAAACGTATGACGAAGCCGTATCAAGTTTGCAAAAAACAGGAGTCCACATCATCACTCACATGATTTTAGGTTTGCCGGGTGAAACAAAAGAAATGATGATGCAAACCGCAAAACATATAGGCAATGTGGGCAGTCACGGCATAAAACTGCAGCTTCTCCACGTTCTCAAAGGCACGGACTTAGCAACATTTTACGAAGGCGGCATTTTCAAGACTCTTTCCGAGACGGAATACATTGACGCTCTTTGCCACTGCGTACTGTGTTTACCTAACGGCACCGTTCTTCACAGAATAACGGGAGATGCCCCTAAATCTCTGCTGGTTGCTCCAATGTGGTCTGCTGACAAAAAACGCATTTTGCAAAAAATACGAGAAGAATTTTCTCGCCGCAATATTTTGTTACAATAAAGCCAAACCTTATTATATATTTTTGTGCATCGAAGCATTGTACGCAGCTTGCTTAAGTATTTTATCTCTCCACTTAGAACCGGAAGAATAATCAACATTTCTTACATCCACTCCAAAAATGGTGCACAACATTGTATACGCAACAAGTGTGCTTCCCGTCTGAGAAGAATGGTGATAGTCCGACATATAAAGTTCTATTTCATCTTTATGATTTACATAAACATCAAGCATAGCAATCCCTGCATGAATAATTTTTGCATCCACCTCTTTTGCCGCCTCCATATATGACTCGGAAAGCTTCTTCGCCATATCTTGAGTGTTGCTGCCAAAAGAATGCAAACTGCCATGACCTTCCTTGTAGCCCCATGTTTCATACAAAAATAATTCTGCTCCATTCTCTTTTACTTTTTCCGCAAGCCTACGTACGCCTCTTTTAAAACTTTCCTTGTCGGAAATCGGTCTGCTGCTCTGCTCTTGCAAAACAACAAAATCATATTTGTTTTCCCGGAGGCATTTATCAACCTTAGCTCCGTAAAAATCTGCAGGATTAGCAAAATTTTCTAAAATATAGCTACCTCTTGTCACTGCGTCTACCGTGACATTAATTCCTGCCATTTCGCACAAAGGGGCAAAAATTTCTTGCGGCATGTTATGGAATTCCGTAAAACTGTTGCCGACAAATAAAATCCTATAATTCTTCTCTGTTTTTTTACCGCATCCTGATAAGCAAGTCATGCCCATACAAAAAGCAAGCATAAAAGAAATATACTTTTTCATAAAATCACCTCAAAAAAATTTTTATCAACTTACCATATATCGATTTGGAATAAGGCTGATACCTCATTGGCAAATCAATATATATTTTTTAACGCATCTTTTCTAAAGCCGACTTTTAATGTAGCTCCGCTTTTAAAATATTCACGCTGTTTTTTTACAATACTTTGTATCTCCACCAAAA
>JAFZEI010000094.1 GCA_017560765.1 Clostridia bacterium
AGAAGTACCGTATGGTCTTGACATTACAAAAAAAACTGACCTTGTTGGTATATGTTATTCAACATGGTTTACCGAGATATTAAGAGGAAGAAAAGAGGATCCTCCGAATGTTACAAACATTCTTGCAGGATTTGAAGAATGGGGAAAACCCTTTCAGTATTATTGGTGGGCAGAGCCGGCACTTGGATATTATAAGAGCGATGATAAACAAATTATAAGAACACATATGTCCCAAATATCAGAAATGGGAGCAGATTACATTATAATCGATAATACAAATACATCTTTATCTTGGAAAGAGTCTGATACAGCGTGGGCTAACTACATAACAAAGCCATGTACTGCTTTGCTTGACACTATTTGCGAAATGCGAGCTGAAGGAAAAAAGACACCGTATGTAGTTTTTTGGAATGCTGCAAATGACACAAAAAAATGGAGTGTAGTCAATGCTATTTACGAAGAATTTCACATGCAAGAAAAGTGGAAGGACTGCTTCGTTTATTGGGAAGGAAAACCTTTCATGCTTGTAACAAATATTCCGTCCGGTGAGCCTAAATACGACCTTACAATAAGGCGTCAGTGGGGACTGCAGAACAATCCCGATTTGAATCAATGGACATTTTTGAATATAGATAATCCTCCGGTGTACGATAAAAAAGGCTTTATTGAGCAGACATGCGTATGTGCCGCAGCACAAGAAAGCTATATGAGTTTGCCTACAGCACACGGACGTAACCACGGTATTTTCATGTATCATCAATGGGCTAATGCTTTTGATTACAGACCAAAGGCAATTACAATTACGTGGTGGAATGAATGGTGCGCCATTATGAGAACAGATAATGAAGGGAACAGATTATTAACTGATAATTACAACATAGAGTATAGTCGTGATATTGAGCCTATGAAGGGTGGTCACGGTGACCAATATTATCAGTGGACAAAAACATACATTAGGGCGTATAAAAATTTAGAGAAATGTCCGGTTCTTGTTGAATCAGGTTACAGATACGATGCAATCAATTCTCGTTATTGATTAATTTATTTTTTTGGGTGCGTTATGGCGAAAAACAAAACAGATAAAATATCTTTATATAGAATATTTTTTAAGTACAGGAAAGAATTGTATTTCTTTTGTTTTTCTGTTCTTGGCAATACTTCCGATGCCGAAACAGCATTGCCGCGTATTTTTATACTTACCGAAGAAAAATCTACAATTATTCAAGAATTCACTGACGAATCAATTAAAAATCTTTTATTTGAATGTGCTTGCGAAATATGCATGCAATTTGACGAAAGAGAAGTTTACATTTCTGCGAATGTAATTAACGAAGAAACAGATTACAGCGAAAAAATATTTTACAAACTATTATCTCTTTCATTAAAAGAAAGATTAAATATCATGGCTTCTTGTTATATTCAAATTAAAGGTTATAAAGCTGCAGATACTTTTATGGAATTTGCCGGCAGCAAAGACGCTTTGTTATCTGCACTTATTGAAATCAAAAAATCTGTAAAAACTCCAAAGTCATTATTACCTGAATATATGCGGACTGCTTTGAATAAAAGCCTTTTGAAATATTTACACGTTGCTGTATTATTTATTGCTTTTTTATCAGGTATTTTACTGATTACAACAGCCGTTTCGGAGATTTTTGATAATAATACAACAAGCAGTAATGTGGCAGTTTTGCCTACAGATGTTAATACAAAAACACCGGCACCGTCTACGGAATCTTCTCCTACGGAAACATCAACCGCGCGCTCCACATTTACGCCTACAATATCTTCGGCTACACCTACACCAATTCCCACAGAAAAGCCCAAAGAGGGGCAAAAGCTTATTCCGTACGAAGTATATTATAATAACGGAATGCCTAACGCTGCTTATTTGTTTGCAGCGGCTTCTTATGAGCTTTTAGATGACGACGGAGAAGTGTTAATTAGAAAAACGTATAACGAACATAGTCAACTTGTTTTGTTGGAAGAGTTTTCCGGTTCTGCCATTTTGAAAACTGAGTATTTTTATGACGATATTGGACTTATACAGAAAGAAAAGAAGTATACAAATAATGTTCTTTCAAGTGAAACTGATTATTCATACTATAGCGGAGGTAAAATTAAGAAAAAAGTTTTTAATGAATATTTTGCAGACAGGAAAGAAATATCAGTTTCAAATTATAACTACAATGAAAAAATCATCGAATTTTACAAAGATATATACAAAGACAATTTCTCGTATGTAAAAAATTCTTTTCACTATTATTATGACTATGATAAAAATGGATTTCTTCTCAAACAATACGGCACGTACAGAGCAGTAAGCTCTGATAATAGTATACTTGATAGATATACGATTTTTGACACATCCGGTAATATTGTTGAACAACATATAGAAAATTATTTATATAAAGCAAATTTTTATTACGATAGTGATAATAATACTTTATTGCAATATAGGCAAGAAAATATAAATGAAAATGCGCTGATTTATATTTATAATACCAACAGTGATAGAGATAGCGAGCCTATTATTATCGAGGATGTTAATTCAGACAGCAAAAACAAGCCGGTATCTCCATCAAATTTTGATATCAAGACCGGAAAAGCTCCTGTCTTGAAAAATATTTCCTTAGATGGTAATTTTGTTTATGATATTAACGGAAATCTTTTAAAATATTCATATTCGGCAGATGGTGTTAAATATGTTATCAGTTGCTCATATAATGAAGACGGTTTGCTTGTAACAGAAAGTGTTTCTTCTTTTTACAACAATACTTATGATATAAATAATATGTACTTTACTTATGATTCAAGTGGTTCACTAAAGCTGATTGAAAACGATGGTACAAAGTATTATTTTAAAGACGACAGAATAATTAAAATTGTTTCTGATGATGAATATACAGTCGATTTTCAATATGATAATCAAGGCGATATTATATCTAAAACAATGCATTACAATAATATATCTGTTATTTTTGATTATGATTCTGATAATACGATGCATTTAAATTCTGTAAGCATGGAAAATTATATTTATTATTTTAACAGCAAAGGTAAACTTGAAAAAAAAGAAAGCTACTCGTTTAACGGGTTAAAAAACAGTTGCGTCGTATATGAATATGATAATTTAGGTATTCTGTCCGTAATATCGGAATTTTCAGCTGACGGTACAAAAGTTTCAGAAAGTATCATAGTACCACAAGATAAAAAAGATTATGTTGCTAACTATGATTCTGATGGCAATCTGATGAATGTAAGCGGTTTAGACAGTAAAGGAAACAGTTTTACCATTAAATTTAAATGGCTTGACATTATTGAAGAAAATTATGATTTTTACAAAAAATTATCTGTTGAAGATTTAATTCCTTAAGCGGGGGAGTGTGTTAATATGATAAAAAATTCAAATAATAAAATTATGATTATTTTATTTGCAATAATTTCATTGTTGATTACATGCAGTTGCAATGAAGAGAATTCCGTATCAGAAATTATACATACATCTACACATGACAATGAAATCATAAGCACTGCTTCACCAACAGGGAATTTGCCTTCCGATGCAACAGCACAACCGACTGTATCAACTGTTTACATGGTGCCTGATTATATTGAATACGCTGATAATGATAAAATAATTAAATATTCCTATTTTAAAGATAAAGTTATCGGTTACGACAACGACGGAAAAGAAGCAATAATAATTGAGTTTTATCCAAACGGAAATATCAAATCTAAAACAGAATATTTTCCTACTCAAAGTGAATCTCTTTACGGAGAAACGTATATATACAATGATTCCGGAATGCTTATAAGTGCTAATAAATTTAAAGCAGGTCTCGGAATGCTTGACGTATATAAATACAATGATGCCGGTATGGTTGTTTCTGTAGAATCTCAATATAGTAATGCAGAAATCAGTATTTTTGATTTCAGATATAATGGTACACCTAAAAAACAAGTGGCAACGTATAAAAATGGTTCAAAATCAGAATATTTGTATAATGACAAAGGGTTGATATACAAAGAAAAATATTTTGATAACATGATGAGAAAAGGTAAATTAGCATACGACGTTACTTTTGAATACGATGAATATAATCATATTGTATCAACTGTAAAAAATTATTACGGTGAGACTGGGTATATTTTAATTAAAACAATTACAGAAAATTTTGATATCACAGGTAATGTTATTTATTCTTGCACGAAAGAAGGTAATAATGTTACTGACAACTATTATTTTTATGATGACAAATTAAATCTTGTATTTAATACATCTTGTTATAAAAATGGATATATCAAAGAGTATTCCTTTGGAGATATTACATTTGGCGGACGAATAGACATAGATAACGGAGCAAAAGTCAATATTAATTATTCAATTAATTATGAAAATGACGGCTATTACCTTAAAATCAATGATTATTCACATATCTATAAAGATAAAATATTTTTAGGTGTAAAAAAATCAAATGAATATGTAAACGGCATAAATTATATTTACTATCTTGATGCTGACGGCAATATTAATTATAAATACTATACCGAATACAATTACTCAGGTAAAAAGATATCTGAAGCCATGGTTTCGATGCGCAATAATTCAGAATCGTATTTATTTAGTTACACTTATGATTATAATAACAAAGGCAAAATTGTTAAAATAACAGAGAAAGATAAAAGTAAAGCTAATATATACAGTTATAATGATTCAGGTAAGATTATTTCTGTCAGTAAATTTGATAATAACAAATGCCTTTACACAATTAATTATGAATACAGCCAAAAAGGGAACATAATGAAGTTGTGCGTAAAAAACGCAGATAAAGAAATTTTTGCCGTTTTATATGATGAAAATGGTGAAGTATCAGAAAAACAAATTTTCGATAATGATTATTTATATGTATATGACAAAAATAATATAATAGTTAAAAAAATCTTATTAAACTCACAGTCAGAACTGTATATGTATTCATTTGCTTATAACGAAGCCGGTGTGTTATCAAAAACATCCGAGAAAAATATTATGGATAATATTCTTCGATATACAGAGTATACATACGATGATTTTTTTAACAGAACCGGCTGGATTTTAAAAGATATAAGCGGAAACGAAATATTAAAATATGATAAAAACACCTTGCTTAGCGGTGAAACCGAATATGATGCTAACGGAATACTTTATTCATTATCAACTTATGATGCTCAAAGCAATAAAGTAAAAGTAATCTATAAAAGCGTAACAAAAGACATATTCGATATTTATCAAAAGTGCAATATTTTTGATTTGATTCCTAAACTTTAAATATTATTTTTTATTTAATCTTTCGCCAACTGCTCCATGGGGATGTATTAATGCAAACTGCTCATTTAAATAATCAGTTTCTTCTATAAGTGCAGCTTGCAAAGCATGAAACAATACACAAAGCGATGTAGTAGAAGTTGTTCCTTGTGCATTATATTTATCTGTTTCACGATTTACATATTGTCTTAGTACAACGTCAGCGCCTTCAGCCAAAGGTGAAGAGAGATTTTCCGTAATTGTTATGATGTTAATGCCTTTTTTTTGGCAAATATCCATAATCGGTAAAAGTTCCGATGTTTTGCCACCGCGAGAAGCAAAAATCATTACATCTCCTTTTTGAAGGAATCCTGTAGCACCATGAGGAGCTTCCGCAGGAGAAATAAAACGTGAAGGACGTTCGATACAACAAAGAAGATGGGAAAAATGTTGGCAAGCTATACCGGAATGACCGCAACCGCATGTGCCTATTCTTTGTGCTTTAGCCAAAAGTTCTACTGCTGTAGAAAATTTTTCTTTGTCTATGTAATTTGCAAATTCGGAAATACACTCGCTCTCAATTGCAAATGCGTTCATAGCCTGTTGAAGAGATTCTTTTTTCAAAAGATAACAACTCCGTTCTTTTTTATGTTATTTAGCGAGTAGAATTATAATATTTAATATAAAATAATGCAATAAATATAAACATAATTTAATTGACTAAGATAAAGAAAAGTGATATGCTGACGGGAGTATAGGATTATCTTTATATCCTGCAAAATTATAAAATTTTCACAACAAATAAATGGAGGAATTTATTATGGAATTTAAAGTTTATCAAAAAGAGATTGAGTTACAGTCAAGAGGTTGGATACCTACATTTCACGACGTTTCTAAAGAGGTAATTGAAATAGTTAAAGCTTCCGGAGTTAAAAACGGAACTTGCGCACTTGCTTCACATCACACAACTTGTTGCGTAATGATTCAAGAATGTTCACATGATATAGATTCATTTGATATTGAATATTTGCAACATGACCTTCTTGACATCATGAGAAAAATCGCTCCCGATTTCGCTGAAGAACATCAATATCGTCATCCCGGACCGATTCATACACAATTTGGCCGTTACGTAAACGAGCCCGGTGACTTTACAAGTATGAACACAGACGGACACCTCAGAAGCGTATTCTTCGGACGCAGTGAGGTTATGACAATAAAAGACGGAGAGCTCGACGGCGGAGAATTTGCACATATTTATTTCGTAGACTGGGATCACGTTCGCGCCCGCAGAAGACAGCTCAATGTTACAATTATGGGAACAACAGAGGATGTTGAAGATCGTAAATTCAATAACGGTGAAGTAGTTAATACACTTCGTAAATACACAGAAGAAGAGAAGGCTTATGATCCTCATTATGACCTTCAGCTTAAAAGATAATTTTATTTAAGGCGGTTAATTATGAAGAGAAAAATCAGAACACCGTATTTTGAAATCGGCACTAAAAATTACATATACGGCGATAAAGTTTTAGAGTATGCAAAAGCAGCTGATGCTGCAGCAGAAAAGTATGATATTGATGTACTTTTTATTTGTCCTGCGGTAGAAATCAGAAATGTAGTACAAAACACTAAAAATTTGATTGTCCTTGCTCCTTATATGGATACATTACGTCCCGGAAGAGGTATGGCAGATGTGCTTCCTGAGGCTCTTAAAGCTGCAGGTGCTGTTGGTGTAGTTGTTAATCACTGCGAAAAACCTATGTCTTTACCGCAAATCAAAGCAACAATTGACAGAGCGAACGAGATTGATTTCCTTGTTTTTGCATGTGCCGACACTGTTGCCGAGGCAAAGGCTATTGCTCAACTTCATCCTGACATTATTAATCCAGAGCCTACCGAGCTTATAGGAGGTTCAGGCGGCGGAGTAAGTGATATGAGCTATGTTAAAGAGGTTATGCAGGCAATCAGAGAGATCGACCCTAATATCCTTGTTGAACAAGCTGCCGGTATTACTAACGGTAAACAAGTTTACGATTTTATTATGGCCGGTTCAGAGGCAGCAGGTGCCGCATCAGGTATTATGAATGCTGCTGACCCTATAGCTATGATTGATGAAATGATTGGCGCTGTCAGACAAGCTGCTGATGATTTAAAGAAAATCAACGAATAAATTTTAAGGAGTAAAAAAATGATATACAGAGAAGCATTTAAAGTTCAATCTAACGATAAAATGTGTTCATTTCATGACGTTACAACAGGAACAAAAGATATTGTTAAGCGTTCCGGTATAAAAAACGGTATTGTTGTTGTTTATTCACATCATACAACTTGCTGTGTAATCACACAGGAATGTGCTTTTGATGAATCAATTACAGGTTTGGAGACACTTCAACAAGATCTTGTTAATATTATGGATGATATTATTCCTGTTTGCAAACACGAGGGAATTTACTTGCATCCCGGACCTAAAGCGTTAAAATTTGCTGAAGAACACGATGAAGATGCAAGAGGATGCCACAATACAGATGCTCACTTACGTTCATCTATCATAGGAAGAAGCGAAACTATTGTTCTTATTGATGGCGAACTTGACCTTGGTGAATTCGGACATATTCATTTTATTGATTTTGATCAAACAAGAGCAAGACAGCGTACTGTTCAAGTAATGATTATTGGTGAATAAAGTTTAATATATTTTTATTACAAGGAGTTTTATTATGTTCGGATATGAAATGTCAGATTATGACAGAAAAGTATATGAAGAGCAACTTAAGGATTTTTTACCGGATAAGATGATTGACTGTCATATACATATATGGCCAAAAGAATGCAAAAAGAACAGCGATGCCAAAGCTTGTGCATCATGGACCAGCATGGTTGCTGAATACAACACTGTTGAAGATCTTTTTCAAACTTATAAAGATATGTTTCCGGGCAAAACCGTTAAAGCTGTTTTGATGGGTGAGCCTCAATGTGATTTGACAAAAAACAACAAATACGCAAGTGATGCTGCCAAAAAATACAATCTCCCGGCTTTTTATTGTACTCATCATTCTATGAGTGCTGAATTTCTTGAAAAAGAAGTAGAAGAAGGCGGTTTTTGCGGTCTTAAACCGTATCAAAATAATTCCCCTGATTATATTCCTGCAAAAGAAATCAGAATTTTTGATTTCTTGACTCCTGAGCATCTTGAGCTTGCAAATAAAAAAGGTTGGATTGTTATGCTTCATATTTCAAGACCTGCAAGATTACGCGATCCTTTAAATCTTGCACAGCTTCTTGAGATAGAAGAAAAATATCCAAATGTTAAGCTTATAGTTGCACATGTTGGCAGAGCATATACACCGGAGGATTTAGGTGACGCTTTTGAAGTGCTTAAAAACACAAAAAATATGATGTTTGATTTCACTGCAAATACATATGATTATGCAATGATTAAGTGTCTTGAGACAGTAGGTCCCAAAAGATTTATGTTTGGTTCTGATTTGCCTATCCTTAAAATGCGAATGTTCCGTACATTTGAGAACGGTATTTACTACAATAATGTTCCAAGAGGACTTTACGGAGATGTTTCAGGAGACATTCACATGCGTGAAACAGATCAAAAAGATATTACATGCTTTATGTACGAAGAGCTTTTGGCATTCAAGAGAGCAGCACAAACACTAAAGCTTTCAAAGCAAGATGTGGAAGACATTATGTGTAACAATGCAGCAAAGCTATTTAATATTAGTTTTTAATTTTAACGGAGGTTATATATGAAAAAAATTAAAATAGGTTTTTTACCGCTTTATATCAAGCTTTATGATGACAGTTGCGGAGAGCTTCGTCCTAAATTAGAAGCTTTTTATGACGAGATGGCAGGTATATTGGAAAATGAAGGTTTGGATGTAGTACGCACTCCATTTTGTCGTATAGAATCAGAGTTTAAATCAGTTGTTGCTGATTACGAAAAGCAAAATGTTGATTGTATTGTAACTCTTCATATGGCTTATTCTCCTTCTTTAGAATCTTCAGAAGCACTTGTTAATACAAAGCTTCCTGTTGTTGTAATGGATACAACAATGACGTATGAATTTGCCCCTACAACAGATAACGATGAAATTGACTACAACCACGGCATTCATGGCGTAATGGATTTTTGTAATCTTCTTAAAAGAGGCAATAAGCCGTATGCTATTACGTGCGGTCACTATAAAGAATCTGATGTAGTAAAAGAAACTGTTAAGTACGTAAAAGCATCTGTTGCAGCAACTTCAGTAAAAGGCACTAAAGTTGGTGTTTTTGGTGGCAGTTTCAGTGGAATGGGCGACTTTATTGTTACACCTGAAGAAATGAAAGAAAACTTTGATGTTGAGTTTATTGTTTCTGACAATGACGAGGCAAGGCTTATAACACAGTCTGTTACTGATGAAGAAATTGATGCAGAGGTTGCAGCAGATAAAGAAATTTTTGATTTTCCTATTGATATAGAAGATGAAGTGTATCGTATGAATACAAGAGCTTGTCTTTCTATCAGAAAATGGATTGAGAAAGAAAAGCTTGATGCTTTTTCTGTTAACTTCCTTAAAGCATGTCCTGCATATGGTATTGATTCTATGCCTTTTATTGAAGCTTGTAAAGCAATGACAAGGGGAATAGGATATGCCGGCGAAGGAGATGCTCTTGATGCTGTATTCTGCGGTGCTCTTATTCGCGCTTTCGGAGATGCATCTTTTGTAGAAATATTCTGTCCCGACTGGAAAAACGACATTCTTTTCCTCAGCCACATGGGTGAAATGAATTACCGCGTTGCTGCATACAGACCTGAGGTACGTCTCAGAGGTTCCAATTACGTTGATTCTGTTCTCCCTATGGCAGGATACTCCAGATATAAGGCAGGAAATGCAACATATTTAAATATTTTCCGTGATGCAGAAGGATTCTGTCTTGTTGCTTCAGAAGTAGAAATGCTTGATTGTGATGATTACGATCAATACAAGAGAACAGTCAGAGGTTGGATGAAGCCATCAATTCCTGTAAAAGAATTCTTAAGAAAATTAAGTGAATATGGTGCAACACATCACAGCATGCTCGTTTATGATGTAACTGCAGAACAGATGATGCACTTCGGTAAACTTCTTAATATGAAAGTTTA
>JAFZEI010000095.1 GCA_017560765.1 Clostridia bacterium
CGCTGAGTGCCTGATTTCCGTCTCGGAGATCGACCGAGCACCAGGTTGGAGCTTTATCGAGATATATTTTTTCCGTCCATTTACGCGCGGGGTTCTTCACAGGGAAGAAAAGGCGCGTGTATTTTGATATATTCATCATAGCAGTCAATCCGTGAACGCCACTGCCTCGACCTCGGCAAGCGCGCCCTTCGGCAGAGCCGAAACGGCAACGCAGCTTCTTGCGGGAGCGCATTTTATATATTTTGCATATACCTTGTTAAACTCGGCAAAATCAGCCATATCGGTTATAAAGCAGGTGGTTTTGATCACGTTATCGAGCGAGCTGCCTGCGGCAGAGAGCACCGCCGAGAGATTTTTCATTATCTGCTCTGCTTGCTCTGCTATATTTTCACCGACGAGCGCACCGCTTTTCGGATCAAGCGCGATCTGCCCCGATGTGTAACCCGTGTTTCCCACCTTGACCGCCTGCGAATACGGCCCTATCGCGGCGGGCGCGGCGGAAGTTGATATAATTTCCTTCATTTCTATCCTCCGACAGCAAATTCACAGTCATTATACCATTTTATAAACACATTGTCAAGTATTACACATTTTGGGGGCAAAAAAGCGGTTAATAGAATTATCAGTGAATATAAAAGACTTGTGACAAAAGAAAAGGATGTTTTGTTAAACATTTATGATTTGCTGATAGTAGGGCTTGATAATAAAGGTAAAAGAACAATCTTTTATAAATTTGAACGTGAGGAGAGTAGATAACATGATGGAGCTTGAAAAGAAATTGCTATTGACTAAGGAAGAATATGATAGATTACTCCGTTGTGTTAACAGACCGGTGGAAGCATTTTGGCAAAAAAATACATATTATGATACTGACGATTTAAAGCTTAACAGGTTAGGTATTACATGTAGAATCAGGGAAAAAGATGGTGTTTATAAGGCGACAATAAAGGCGCATCAATCTAAAAATGTGGATTGCAGCATTGAGAATTCTGTATACGTAAAAAATCAATATGATGATGTTTTATTCAAAAATATGGGAGTGAAATACCAAGGGGAAATGAAAACATACAGAACCGTTCTTTTTAGAGATAATGACATTGAAGTTGTATTGGATAAGAACTGTTATCTTGGTTGGGTTGATTATGAGCTTGAGATCGAATATAAAAATGGTAAAAGTTTTTTCGCTGAAGTATTACTGTTTTATTATACTTCATTAATATATTCTGAAAAAAGAACGGATATGTTTAGAACTATGCAGAGAAAAAAACAGGAAAGTAAATCCAGTCGCTTTTTAAAACACAAAAAGTATTTAGAAAGTAAAAAATATGAATGAGATAATAAAAAAAATAATAAACTTAAGAAGTAAAGAGTTTGTGGCGTTTGATGAAACTAATATCAATAGATATAGTATCGTTGTTAAAGAAGCAGATGGTACAAAGACTGCATATTATTTTAGTTCGCCAATATACAACAGCGAAGATGATAAATTAATTGATTTATTATTTACTTCAGAAAAAGATAATGTAATGTTTTTTGGCAGCAATTGTAGTGTCTGTCTTGAGAAAAATAATGTAAAGTTTTTACAAAAAGATTGCGTATGCGAACTTTATCCGAAGGATAGCTTGGGTATTGTTTCAAAAGATATTGCAGAATATGGAGAGGACTTATTAAGCCCAACACTTAATGGTATTTTGTATCGTGGAAAAGGTGATAATAGTTATACATTTTCGTTAGATATAAAAATACACAAAAAAGTATTAAATATTAGTTCTAACAGTAAATATTTAGCTTTGATGAAAAATGAGAAAACTCCGCTAATGGCAATATCGTGTTTGGGTGCCAAGAAAACCGGAGATGGAGAACTTGTGCCTGCTTTTATATCGTACAAGGAGAAAGAACAGGGATGTATAGAGATTACAATACATAGCGAATATAAGTGTGGTTGTTTTCTGTTTGAGGTTAATTTATATGAACCTAAGCTTTTTCAGGATACTACAGTTGAAAGTTGCCGGCTATTTGATACAAATGTATATGGGACAACTGCTTTTGTTGGTAATACTGATGAGTCGGGAGAACAATGGTTGTATTCAAGAATTGATATGTTAAAAATCTCGGAACTTTTTGACAAACGCATAAAAAAAGCTGTTTGTCATTTTCCGATTTATAGTGAGCCAATAAATAAAATTGAAGCTTATGAAGCATCAGAACGGTTTTGTACATTTACTTGCAATTGGAATAATAAACCATCAATACAAAAAAATAAGAAGCTTAAAATTGAAAGTAGCAAAGGTAATTACCATGTAGATGTTTCCGGAGTTATTTTTGACAGAAAAACCGGAAAAATATGTAGCTCTGATGGGACAGTAATTTGCCCTAAAGAAAAAGGTGTTAAACCTATAGCAATATCTACAGGGGACAGTTGTGCATATCCACAAATATTGGAAGTAAACTATACGTAAAAAATTTTTTTATCAGATTTTAAACCGGACAGAAGGTGTCCGGTTTTTTTGTTTTGTCTTCTAAAAAATATTTTAACACTGACAATGGTTGTCGTAATTAACAAATAAAATAATGGCACTGGGTGTTCCTATATCATATATGATGTTTTGCATGCAAAAGATGTACTCAGTTTAAAAATAATAATAGGAAAAGAGGTGATATTTATTGAAAACAAGACTAAGACAATGCAGGATAACTCGGTATTGAATGAAATCAAATATCTTCGCGGAATGAATGATTTTTTGATTGACAGTAGAAATAGCAATCGTTATCGAGTAATGGTAAAAGAGCAGATAGGATATACGGCATATTGCTTTAGTACACCTATATATAACTTAAATACTGGAAAAATGATTATTCCGAAATTCGAAAAAACAAGTAACGGATATTACTTTAAAGGAACTAATGGCACGATTTCAGTTTGCCAAAACAGATGCGTTTTTGAAACACGTGAAGGAAGAATAATTATTTTTTTGCAGGAAAAACCGGAGATTAAAGACAAATACAATCAACGATGTTCTAATATCAATATTACTCCAACTTTTAATGGTATTCGTTTTGTTGTAAAACAAAATAATTTGGATTTGTTGTTGAAATCTGAGATAAGACAGGAAAGTATTTATTTTAATGCCAATTGTTTTTCAGTTATGAGTGAGATGTTTAAACCTTTCCTGTCTGTTGCACCTTTATATGCAAGTGATGGGAAAGATTGCTTTTCGCCGGTTGCAATAGGATACCAAGATAAAGGAAATCAATCATATAAAATATCTTTATTTCACGACATCGACAATGGAAGTTTTAATTTTGAGGTCAATCTATATGAACCTAAGCTTTTTCAGGATACTACTGTTTCAAGTTCCTTTCCGTACGCAAACAACGCTTTTGGCGCTATTGGGTTTATTGGAAGGACAAAACAATTTGGAGAACAATGGCTATATTCGCGTCCTGATTTTGGAAAGATTTCCGATCTCACATCTAGACAGATTGAAAAAGTATTTCTTCATATTCCGATTTTAAACAGTAGTTTTGATAGTGTTGATGTTTTTATTCCAGAGAAGAGATTTTGTAGTTTTGGTTCGACGTGGAACAACAAAGTAAATGCTTCTGCAAGGATTATAAGTTCTAATAACAACGATAGATACATTAGTATTGATGCAACTACTATGTTTACTAATCGCGTTGAACACAATTTGGTCTATAACGAAGGATTGATTTTAAAAAAACCTAAAGGTAAAAACGATTTTATTGCAATATCTACAGGGGATTGTTATTCAGCTCCTCAGATATTGGAAATCAAATTTAAAAATTAAAAGAAAGGATTTTAAAAGAAAATGAATAACAAAAATAAAAAAATTTTTATTAATGATGCTGAAGCAGAAAACCTTGTACTTGAAGAAAAGGTTTTGTCAACATCTAACGTATTGTATGAGGACACCTCAAAACGAGAAAAAAACTCAAAACATTTCCGCCTTAAAAATGGAAATTTTATGGCGGTAATGTATGATCATCCTGTCCACAGACTTGATCCGGATACAGGTAAGTATGTAGATATTTTTTCTGAATTAAAAGAAAATGATAACAACTTTGAGGCTGTCATGGAGCGTTTTAAGGTTCGATTACCTAAAACTGAAGGAAAAGGAAACTATGTTACTGTAGAAAAAGATGGCAGAGAAGTTTCATGGAAATATGTTTCTCAAAAACCATCGCGCCCAAAAAAGTTTATGGCAACTATTTCTCGCAGGTCAAAGCGCAATGTTTGGGAAATAGAGGAGCATCCTTCCATTAAATATGAGAAGATTGATTCAAATATTGATTTGCAATATGATGTTTTGGAAGACGGGGTTAAAGAATCAATTGTACTTTATAAGAATCCGGAACAAAAGACTTTTTCGTTTCAAATGAAACTAAATGGTCTTGTGCCTATATTAAGCGAGGATAAGAAAACTGTTTTTTTTGTTCGTGACGTTGATGATATGGGTTCTGAGCTTCCTGAAATGGAAATTCCTCCTGCATTTATGGAGGATGCCAATGAAACTTTTTGTGATGATATGCATTATGAAATACGCAAGACTAATGATGATATTTTTCTTGATCTTGTGATGGATAGCGAATGGCTTTCTGAACCTGAAAGAGCTTATCCTGTTGTAATAGACCCACGTGTGGAAATATCTGGTAATAGCAAAAACCATTTGAAAATGGTTGAAATTTGTTCTAATGGTAATCGTGTGCTTTCGGGAAATACAAGTGCAAGTAGACGTGTGGGCATGGACGATTATGGCAATGCTCACAGATTGTATATTGGCTTCGAATTACCTACGCTTGCTGAGGGCTTTAAAATTACGAAAGCGGGATTTATATTATACCAGAAATCATATTTGAGTTATATTGATAATATTGATTATTCTGTTGCTTCGGTTACAGATAAGAATAATAAGGAACTCGATGTTGATTCTTTTACATGGTCAAATGTTCAAGGATTATCAATGGATACAATAATTGATACACTAAAGAATTGCTATAATTCTTCTGCGGGCATAGAAGTAGACATGACAGAAACAATGAATAAGTGGTATGCTTCATCACAAACATTCACTCCGGCTAAGTGTATAGTTATCAAAAAAAATGATGAAGAGATTTGTTGCTGTAACAATGACTGTTGCGGGATATATACAGATTTTTATTCGGTATATGCAAATTATGATTATCGCCCTAAAATGTATATAGAGTATACTAGCACGGACATATACACTGACCATCAAAAATACCATACATTTGAAAACGGCAGAGCGGGAACAGGTTCTATTAATCTGTTTACAGGAAAAATGTCTTTCGCTCATGGAGATGTGACAGCGGAAGGCGTAAAGTTACCGTTGTCTGTGTCTCATTTATATCGACAAGAATATGTAAAGGAAAATGCGAATGAAGTTAATAAGTATGGTAAAGGATGGAAAATGTCTGTTGAACAGACATTAGATGTTGTTAACAAACATGGTATTGTTGCGGTTTATACAAATGCACAAGGTAAGCGCCATTACTTTATGTCTGACGACAACGAAAACGGTGAAATTGTTGACGATGCAGGTCTTGGTTTGACTTATAAAGAAGAATGTAATTGTGTTTGCGGTCATAGGACGACACATGTTCTGACGGATGAAAAAGGCAACAGAATGACATTTAACAATAGCGGTAAACTTGTACAGCTAATCGACACTAATGGTAATATAAGCTGTTTGAACTACACTAATGGCAAATTGACAAGTGTAGTTGATGGAGATAAGCATTCTGCTCAATTTTGTTATGATTCACAAAACAAATTAGTTAAAATTATAGATAATAACGATGAGGAACGAGCTGTAATATATGATTATGATGTATCAGGAGACCTGATTTCTATTAGATATCCTTCTGCACAATCGGCATATTCTAATGAAGGAGTTTTAATGACAGAATTCGAGTACGATGCTAACCACCGCTTGTGTAAGGTGATTGATTATACCGGTCTTGCTTATGTTATTAACTATGATAATCAAGGAAGAGTAAGTAAGCTGACTTTTGTAGGAAAAAAATGCGTTTCGGATAACAGTGTTACGACCTCATCGGAGATATCAGATGGTTCTGTTTCTTTTGAATATCGTGCGAAATCAACTGCAGTTATCGATGATAGAACAAAAATAAAAACGGTTTATAGATTTGATTCTAATGGACGTGAGACAAGTTCTTATCAAGACATGACAGCGGTAACAGATGCATCAAAAATCAGTGAATCTACATTGACTGAGCTTTCCGGCTATGAATCTATCGTTGACAAAAATAATAATAGCAGAGTTGGAAAGTATCGTTCACTTTCTGTGACGTTGAATAAAGATGGCAAGGAAGAGATAAACTTACTTGAAAATGGTTTCTTTACAGAGGTTTCTGATTCATCACAACCTGCGTCGTGGGCAGTTATGGGCACAGGCGTAGTTTCTTCGCAGAGTTATATAGAGGGTAAAAATTCTTTTAAGTTCACTACGGGTGGAAATAAAAAATACTTATCGCAAACCGCTAATCTTTGTGGTTGCAGTATAATTGGGAACGTACTTGTTGCATCTGCGTGGGCAAAGGCAAGTGGCAATGTAAAAGCAGATTCTGAAAAATCTACAGCTAAGTTCAGACTTTGTTTGAAAGTTGATTATGAGGATGGCGAAGTTGAAGAATACTTTGAGAACTACGACACAGGATACGAGGGCTGGCAGTATGTGGCGATTCCATTTGTATTAGATAAAGGAGATGTGCCGGTTAATGTTACTATTAAACTTGACTATACAGCAAATACGGGTACTTGTTACTTTACCAATGCACGTCTTGTAGCAGCAGAAGGTATTTCCACTACAAATAAATACAGAACAGACGATGCGGCAATAGATTCTATTGATGTATTTGGTGAGTGTACTGATATCAAAATGATGACTACCAAGGAGGATAGTGTATTAACAACCATTGATTATATTGATGATAATTCAGATGTTGTTCGCACTACTGCCATTGATCGTAGTGGGCATAGATTTGTTACGGACTATAAATATGACAGTAAACATAACCTGATTAAAACTCAGGATTATCGTGGTCTTGTGATTGAATATACTTACAATACTTATGGTAAGGAACTCACAAGAACGACGTATCACAAAGATAATCCAAGTGCATACATGTTCTCTGAATATACATATCAGGATGGAGGCTTTATAAAGTCTGAAAGTGATCCCAGATATACTCTTGATGGTAAGAAGTTAAAAACAACATATCAACATGATACTTCACGTAATATTCTTTTGAAACAGACAGCAGTTAATGGTCAAGAATACAATTATACCTATGATGATACTACTGATGACCTTATATCACTCTCTTCTACTACAGACAATAAGACAAACGAAAACCAATTCTTCTACACGCGCGGTTATCTTACCAGAGTTGCCCACAATGGATTTAACTTCGGATTCTCTTTTGATGAACTTGGCAGAAGTAAGTCGGTAACAGTTGGAGATGGTACAGTATCTACCACGCTCACAACAATGTCATATGTAAAAGATGGAATTAATGATATAACGGAAACAAAATATGCTTCCGGTGAGAAGAATACGGTAGTTACAGATATTTTCGGAAATCCTATCGTCAGTTACTATGAGGACAAGAATCATGTAAATCGCACAATAAGTAGTGCAACTTATGATTCGGTTGGTAAGGTAACAGAGCTCGTTGATAATGAACGTGGGGTATGCTATAAGTATACATACGATAAAAAGGGTAATGTAACAAAGATTATTGAGGTAGATAGTAATGGTACAGTTCTTGCTACAAATACCTTTGTGTTTGATGCAAATGAGCGTCTTACTGCAAACACCTTTGATGCGGTAGGTCAAACATACCATCCTATTTACGAGAAAAATGCAGGCGGCCATATATTCCCGGACAACGAAGCAATCGGTATTGAGCTCGACGGTAAATTTACAGATAAGGTAACCAAGGACGGTCTTCGCAGAGCACAACGCAGAACATTTTCTATTGGGTCTCGAACTTTATTTGAGGATACATATGGATATCTTTCAACCATGGATAATGGTAAAAGCATTGAAACTGAGATTGTTTCTAATGTATCAAGTCATGTATATGGTATAAATGCTGCCTCGGAAACATTGGATTATACCTACGATAAAGCTGGTAATCTTGAAACAATAAAATGTGGAAATACTTTGCTTCGCAAGTATTATTACGATGGATTGAATCGCCTTAAGCGTGAGGATAACTACACCGCGGGAAAGACTTATGTTTGGGATTACGATGTAGGCGGCAATATTTTGTTCAAGAAAGAATATGAACTCTGCACTGACGTAAATCTTGGCACATGTCTTGACACTAAGACATATACTTATAAGAGCGAAGGTTGGCGTGATCGTCTTGATTCTTTTGACGGACAGTCGTGTACTTATGACTCTATGGGTAATCCGATTAATTACCTCGGACACTCTTTGCAGTGGACTAAGGTACGCAGACTTGCTCAGTTTGATAACAACACATTCAAGTACGGTGCAAACGGTATTCGTTATCAAAAGAATAGCACGGTCTACACTCTTGATGGTAACAAGATATTGCGTGAAAGTAACGGAACAAAGACGATTACCTACTATCATGGTGGTAGTGGAGCTGTTGGCTTTGAGTACAATGGAATAGACTACTACTTCCGTAAAAACTTGCAGGGTGATGTAACAGATATTTACACATCTGCCGGATTAAAGGTAGCAAGCTATGCATATGATGCATGGGGAAAGGTAATTTCGGTTAATAATTATACTGATGATAATATTGGTGATTTAAACCCTATTCGTTACCGTGGCTACTATTATGATGTAGAGACAGGTCTGTATTACCTTAACAGCAGATATTATGACCCGGAAACAGGTCGTTTCATCAATGCGGATACAACAGACGTTCTTGAAAATGCCAAGTACAACATCAATGGTTTGAATCTGTATGCATACTGTGATAATAACCCTATTGCAGGCAGAGATGACGAAGGTGATATGTCGTTCTGGAAGAAACTTGCGATTGCGGCGGCAGCAGTTGTGGTAATTGCTGTGGCGGCAGCAGCAGTAGCGGCGGCGACAGCAGCAACAGGGGGCGCAGCAGGTGCAGCTTTGTGCGCGGTTGGCTCCACGTTTTTGGGAGCCGCAAAGGGCGCAGCGGTAGGTGCAGTAGTAGGAGCTGTTTCAGGAGCGGCAACAGGAGCGGTTCAAGGTGCCGTTGAAGGATATCAAGAGACGGGAACTCTCGACGGAACTCTTCGTGGTATGGGCAAAGGTGCACTGAAAGGTGCAGTTGAAGGTGCAAAAGATGGCTTGATCTCAGGTATGGTAAGTGGAGCATTTGCAGGCGCAATGAATCCTTCGTTCTGCTTTGTTGCAGGTACAACTGTTCTCACTACACTTGGCAAGAAAGCTATAGAGAATATTCAAGTTGGAGATATTATTCCTTGTGTTGACCACATTACAGGCGAGCTTGCAGAGAAAAAGGTAGTAACAACAACAGTTAATAAGGTTTCTCGTATTACTGAACTTGATATCGATGGAGAAATTATACAATGTACCGAAACACATCCTTTCCAAGTAAAGGGCAAAGGTTGGGTAGATGCTTGCAATTTGAATCCCGGCGATGTAATATATACAAAGGATTGGGACACTGCAGTTGTCAAGAGTGTATGCTTGCTTGAATTTGACGAACCAGTTGAAGTCTTTAACTTTGAAGTTGAGGATTGCCATACTTACTTTGTGGGTGAAATTGGTGTATTAGTTCATAATGCCAATTGTCACACACAAAGAGGATTAGATCGTCAACATGCTGCCAAGATGAACAATACTAAACCATATAAGATGAATGGTAATACACGTATTCCCGATTATATTCATAAAAACAACGATCATATCATTGATGTTATAGGTGAAGCAAAGAGCGTGAAATATCTTTCAAAGTCTCAGCAACTTGTAGACATGTTCACATATGGAAACCAAAATGGGTGTAAAATGTTCTTGAAGGTCGAAAAGTGGACAAAAATATCAGAGCCACTTAGAACGTTTTTAGATACAATGGGAGTCGCAATTAATGTATTCTGAAAGGAGTTAATATATGGGGGTTAAAACTAAAGAAGAGGTTTTTGCCATAATGGGAAAATATTACGGAAATGCTTATTGGAGAGAGGCGATTAAATATAGTTATTCCGAGGAACAGTTGCTTTATGTATCCGAAATTCTCGACAAAATAAATGCTTTGGGATACAATTTTAGTAATTTGCAGCGTTTGACAGACCATGAAGACATACGCTTTGTTCCAATTGTTTTGTATTATATTCGTCAACGGAAGTGGTGGGTTTCCTCTTTATTGGATGCATTACACTATCTTTCTTATTATGAATATACTCCTGATTTGATTGAATTATATAAGAATCCAGACTATAAAAAATATAGATGGGATCTTGGAAGTGCCCTCTTGCAGTGTCGGCACAAAAAATTCATCTCACAATATTTAGAGATTGTAAATCATCCAACGTATGGTGAACAAGCAGATCTGATAATGGACATTTTGTGTCTTTTTAAAGTAAGTGCCGCACTCCCACGGTTGTTGGAGTTGTATCAGCGGTATCCTGACATTTGGCGCTGGACGCTACTGCGATATGGGTGGTACTTCAAAGATAAATCAATCCTTCCGTATATTGAACCATATTTGACGTGTGATGACAAAGAATACCGTAGTATGGCTAAAAAAGCCAAGGAAAAACTTTCGATCATAAAGTAACACTTAATAACTCATTTGTAAAAAAATAAATTTTCCAGACCGTTAGAAATAGCGGTCTGGTTTTTCTTGACAACGAGAATTTTTATGTTATAACGTAAATATATAATTAGTGTAGCTGCAACCGACGCAGCGGTAGGAACAGTAACGGGAGCAGTTGTTGGCGGCGTCCAGGGAGCGGTTGAATGCTATAAAGAAACAGGCAACATTGACGGCACACTTCGCGGAATGATAAAGGGTGCCGGTAAGGAAGCACTTGAAGGCGCACAAGGCGGAATGACCCCCGGAATGATAAGCGGATCATTCTCGGGGACAGCCGCATCAGTGATGGGCAACCCGATGTTCTGCTTCGTTGCAGGAACCGTTGTATTGACTACGCTCGACAAGAAGATAATCAAAACAATCCAAGTTGGCGATGTCATTCCTTGTGTGGATCATATTACCGGTGAAGCTGCAGAGAAAAAGGTAGTAACAACAGTTAATAAGGTTTCTCGTATTACTGAACTTGATATCGACGGAGAACTTATACAGTGTACCGAAACACATCCTTTCCAAGTAAAAGGTAAAGGCTTTTGTTCAATATGTGTTGAAAAATCAACGATTGTATAATATAATGTATTAAAAGATTGAAATGACCAAAAAGGGAACAAAATATGGGAGACGGCATTGACATTTTTTGCTTTAATGGAGGAAATAATTTAGGAACAGTTGTTATATATCCGACTGGAATCACAATTTATAAAAAAAGCATAGCAACAGTTGCTTGCTTTGGTTTATTAGGGAGCATCCCCGATAAATGAAATTTGATAAATGCAAAAAGAGGATAAAATATGAATACATTTAGACTTATTATCGGTATATTAGGGACACTTTTATTTGGTTTTGGCACTATTCGTTTTTGGGATAGTTATGGCGATTTCATTTGGTTTATGTTAGCTATAGATGCATTCCTTGTATGGTATGTTATTTCGCTTTGGAAAAGAAGATAAATTATTTGAAACCGCTTTGCACTACAGGGCGGTTTTTGATTGTTGTGAATCCGGATCTGTTTTTTTGGGTGTCCGGAAATTTTTGATCTTTTCTTGATTTTTATTTAAAACTTTGTCATGCTATATTCGCATTCAATTTTATAACGAAGGAGCAATATTAGAGAACAACAAATCGTGTGTTGTGTGGCTCATTTACTCAAAAAGTAAAAATTAATGTGACAATTGATTATGAAATTCCATTATCTGAGTTAATTTGGCTTAATCTTTTTAATGATTTTTCTGATCATGTTTCTGTTTTTTATGATGATGCATTTATGGAAATCGTGTTATTTTCGGATCTGTCAAATGAGGATGATTTGTTGATGACATTGCATGTGCCACTTATCGTGGTAAAGAAAGTTATGTAGTTTTTTTGAGTTTGAAAAAATATAACAAAACTTAAATAAGTGCGGAGTTTCTAGTAATCAAAACATTTCTAAGCAAAACAAAATAATACTTTCATAAAAATCTTTTTTAACCCTGACACTCGTTGTCGGGGTTATTTTTTATAATAATCATATAGACAAGAAAGGAGGTGACAATATGAACAATCCTTTATTAAAACGCATCGCTGAACTTCGAAACGGCACTGTTATGTATCTAGATACGACAAACAAAAACCGTTATAGTGTTATCCTGCATGAATCCGACGGCAGCAAAACAGCATATTGCTTTGCTACTCCAATATACGATAAACAATATGAAGAACTTTTAGATATGCAATTTTACAAATTTGACAATTGTTATCGTGCAACTGGAAGCAATGCAGATATTCGCATTGGAAAAACGATAACAATGTGTAACGCAGAAGGATTTTGCTCTCTAGAGTTTAATAAGAGACCACTCAATATTTATGGAGCGAGTCAATATGTTCTTCAAGAAAGATATGGAGCGATTTTAAGGACAACAAATGGAATTGCGGCAAAGTTTAACTGTAATATACAAGGAATTACTTTTAAATTAATTGCTATGTGTCCATATGTAGAGATAAGAAAAAATAGCAAATGTTTTTCTTTAATGCGCGAAAAATACAAACCTTTTTTGACTTTTTCCTCTATTGGCTGTTCTGATTCAAATGGGAACATTGTTGCTCCGGCACTACTTGAAATTAAGCAAAGCAGTGACAAAGAGTTCGAGATAACAATATCACCACAAAGTCCTTATGCAACCTCGGTGGTTTTTGAATTTAATCTCTATGAGCCAAAACTTTTTCAGGATACAACTGTAGAAACAGGAGAACCCGAAACAAACAATGCTTTTGGTGGAACTGCTTTTATAGGAAATTCCGCAGTCTTCGGAGAACAACAACTTTATACAAGGCCTGATTTACAGAAAACTAGAGAACTGTTTGAAAAACAGATAAATAAAGTTGTTCTCCATATGGAGACTCTAAATAACGGAAGTACATTAGTTGCACACAAGGTAGAAAGACGTTTTTGCAGTTTTGGTACAAATTGGATTAATAAAGCTGGACAACTTTCTGGATTCTCGGTATCAGAAAAAACAAATGAACATATAAGTTTTAATTTAACGGACGTCATGGTAAATGCTCAAACCAGACGGCTTGTTCAACCAGATGGCATTATTATTAAATCCAGTTCTCATAATGGTGGATTTACAATTATCCCAACAGGAGACAATGCATTTGTTCCGCAAATTTTAGAAATAAACTATAGGTGATATTTTTTTGATATCTACTTAAAAGTCAATTAAAGAAGGAGGTGAAAAAATGGAGTTTGTAACATGGACAACCCTTGCAACCTGCGCAGGAGCGTTGACAATGGTACTAGTAATTACACAGTTGATAAAAGGCATTGGTTTTCTAAAAAAAGTACCAACGCAACTGTTAAGCTATATTTTGGCGCTTTTAGTATTGTATCCGGCGTATCTTTTTACAGGACAGCTAAATGCAACGAATGCAGTTCTTATACTGTTTAATGGAGTTATCGTGGCACTTGCCGCAAATGGTGGATTTGCAGCATTAAAGCGAAGCTTCCCAAATTTATTTAAATAAAATACTTAAAACCAAAAGAAAGGAAAATAATATGAATAAAATTAAAGAATTTGAAATGACTGGAAAAGCAATTCGGGATTTTGAAGAAAAACCACACAGAAAAATTATTGAAATTACAGAAGAAACATCTGCAGAAGAGATTTTTCTTGCATCCGATGTGCCTAATGTGTCCAAACTCACGGATAATGAGGGAAAGACTCACTCTTCTGTGGATAAAATTGAGAAAAAGAGAGAAGTAGTCAAAAAGAAGACTCGAAACTCAAAATATGAAACAGCAAGAACTATCGGTGAAATTAAAAAACTACGAACCGCTTTTTCAAAAACAACAGGTAAAACTAATGGAATAAGAGAAACTGAATACTTTCCAATTCGTTCTTATTACTACGATGAAGACACACAGTTATATGAAGAAATTGATACCGCAATTTTGGAAGACGAGAGCCTTGATGTATACAAAACAGGGAAGGGTTATTTTTTTGCAAAGTTTCCAAGGCACAAAACTGAAAAAGAAGAACTATTCTCCTTTGAAGAAGGTATGTACAAACTTACGATGTATGCAAAAAGAAGAAAAAATCAGTCGAAGTCTTTGATGCCAAAACTTGAAAAAGGACAGAAAGACAGAATTGTCTTTGAAGGGTTTTCTAAGAATACAGATGTTGAATATTTTGTAAGTAAACGCGGAGTAAAAGAGAATATTGTAATTAACAACAAACTCGCATCTTACAGATACACATTTCTTGTTGAATGTGAAAACCTTGTTCCAGTATTCATTGAATCCGAAAACAGAGTTGTGTTTAATTCCTCAGAAACAGGTGTAGAAGTTTTTAATATTCCTGCTCCATATATGGTAGATGCTGTAGGAACAAGAACAGATAATGTCTTTTTTGAAGTTAAAAATATGGCAGGTAAAAATACAATACAGCTTTCTGTTGTTGCAGATGCAGAGTGGATTAATGCAGACGGAAGAGTTTTTCCCGTACGAATTGATCCATCTATAACATGTTCAGATTGCGTTGGTGCACTCAACATCTGTGGCCATTGCAGTAGTTGTGATAATACATATTTAGTTACGACAACATCACCCTGTAATACATCTTGCAGTTCTTCAGATAGTACATCAGATGACTGTATGTGTGGATATTGCAACAGTGGAAGTATTGAATGTACTATAAATACAGAGAATATACCTGCAAGTAATGTTTCAAAAAAATATCTTACTTTCACGGAAGCCGCATCATGTCAGTCAGACGATATCAGAGTTTTTCTATATATAAATTCAAACTGCAGTGGTTACCTTGCCGTTTTATCTCCTTGTAAGACAACTTGCCAAAACAACGTTATAACCTATACTTTTGACATCACAGAGTATTACGATAAATGTAATTCGTTTAGATTTTCCGCAACAAAAACAAACAGCAGCGATTCTTGTTGCAACTCACAAATTTGTTGTCCAAATACAGAATGCTGCCATGATGATACAATCTGCGACAACGAGATTTGCGATGACACAACTTGCGAAAGTTGTGATCTCAGTCATGAAACCTCAATAAGTGGAACCGGTTCTGATATTGTTGTCATTTTTGGAGAAAATAGTGCCTATCCTCCTTCACTTATTATTGAAAAAAGTATTAGTTTTGAAGGAAATTCAACGGTAATCAAACAGGATCTAGGCAGATATGGTGTTGGTTCTGTGGATATTTACCAACGAAATATGCTTTTTGCTTTTGAAGACTTTAGTTGGAACGGCAATCGCATGCCAGTTGTTATTCAGCATACGTATAATGGTGTTTTTGGCACAATACAATATACTAACAATGAAAATGTAGGTCTTTATACTGCAGATTTCAGTAAAATGAAAATAGGTAATGGTTGGAAATTAAATCTTATGCAGAGTATGATTCCTGTAACTGATGTGAACGGCAACACAATATATGTTTTCACAACAGCAAATGGTGCACAAGTTGCATTTTTGGAATGCCAGTCGGTAGACACAAACGGAGAACCCTGCAATAAATATTGTTTTGGTGACAATCAAGAATATGTTTACAGCCCACTGATACGTACACTTACTACATCTACTGGTGAAAGATTGTTGTTTGATTTGTCAGGAAGACTTGTTAGAATAATAGATGAGCATGGAAACGACATCTCAATTACATATACAAACGGAAAGATATCTTCTGTAACAGACAGTGTCGGTCGTGAATTTTCTTTTAACTACTCTAATGGGAATGCAACAGGCACAGCTTATCTTACATCTATTGTTGCGCCTGATGACTCTATAATCTCATACACCTATAGCGGAGATTATTTGCGTTCTGTCAAATATCCTGACGGACATACAGTAAACTTTAAGAAAAATATTGGAGACCCGTACATTTTAGTATGTGACGACAACAACAATGAAGTTTCTTCTGTTAAGTATTTATATGACGATAATGCACAGCTTACCTCTGTAATTGAATACTCTTTTGATAATGAGACAAAATCTTTGTCAAACTATATTACTTTTACAGAAAATGGCTACCAGCGTACTGCGACCTCTAATGGAGTAACATATCTCTACGATTTTGATGCAGATGGTAAATTGCAAGGACGATACTACAAGACAGAAAACGATAGCAATTACATTCCTGTTGGCGGTGAAGATAGTATTAATCTTCTCGAGAATCATAGTTTTGAACGAGGTATTGATGGATGGGAAACTGTAGGAAGTCCTGATGCAACTGTAGATTGTTATGATGGTCAATCTTTTATGGGTGAAAAATCATTGAGAATTTGTGGTTGTGAATCAAGCGAAATTGAAGTTGGCGTATTTCAAGAAATTTCATTGAACAAAGCAAGGATATATACATTCTCTGCGTATGTAAAGCCGGAAAGCTTTAATGGGAATAACTGTGGAGTTTTCCTGAGAGTTTGTGATGAAAATGGGAATATTCTTGCGGAAAGCGAACGCCTTAATAATTTGTTTTCTTATAACAGACTTTGGACAACATTTGAAATTACGCAAACACAGACCGTTAATGTGTATATTATGGTGAAGGGAAAAGGTTGTACTTATGTAGATTGTGTTCAGTTAGAACCAAATGAAACCGTAAGTTCATATAATGCTGTTTTAAACGGAGTTTTAAATCGACCAAATAACAATCACTGGTTTCTTAGCTATGGCGATAAACATGCATCGATGGAAATTCTCTCTTGTGCGGAAACGGGATACAATAAAATGAAAATAAGCTCAACTGAATTCTACTATGACAGAGGATGCAAGCAACTAGTAAAAGTCTCCTCGCCAGCAGACACGAGAGAAACATTTACTCTTTCAGGTTGGGCTGAAGCAAATATAAATCTTGAAGACAACTCCTTGGAGTATATTGATTTTTACCTGTCTGCAAGAGTTTATTATGAAGACAGTGATTACAATAACCCTGAAACCTATGATGAGTTTTTTGCGCCGTTTAATTGCCATAACAAAGGCAGACAATATGCCTCTGTTACTTTTGCCAAAACTAAGTGTGCACCTGTAAAACACATTGGTGTTTCTTGTTGTTATAACCACGTGAAAAGTAAACCTTGCTTTGACAACATCCAACTTATTCGCAAGAATGTGGAACGAGGTCTTACAACAGCGGATTTTGAAGGGACAACATCGGAAACAACTCATTTTAAGGAGCATTTTGATGAGTTCGGAAATCAGATTACAGACACTGTTTATAATGCAAACATAGCGGCAACAAGATACGGACTCTTTGAATATGATTCTGACGGAAATAATCTTATTTCACATACAGATGATAGAGGAAATAAGTTGAATTATACAGTTGATGAAGAAACATCTCTTGTAACGTCTGTTGAAAATAGATGCCATCAAAAAGTAGACTATGAATATGACGATGCAAAAAGACTAAAGAGAATTTCAAACAAAGATGCATTAAACAATACTATTGCTACTGTTATTTATGATTATGATACTTTTGATGATATAACTCGTATTACAAGAGGCGACGGAATGGAGTATTCTTTCGAGTATAATAAGTTCCGTCAGCCCATGAGTATTGCTTTTGGGAAAAATACAGAGGCTATTCTCACGTATGAATATAATGACAATGGCAAACTTAAGCAAATCAATTTTGCAAATGGAGAAAAACTTATCATTATTTACAATAATCTTGGTCAAGTAATATCTGAAACTGTTCAAAGTGGAGAAAGTACCACGATTGCAAAAAGAAAATACATATACGATAATTCTGGAAATATAGTGCGCACTATTGATTTAATCAATAAAAAAGAGTATACTTATACATACTCAGAGGAAAACCTACTGAGAGTAGTAGAATATAATATTGAGATAGACAATAATGATCTTGTTGTTTCACGTATGGTTGCAAATGTTTACATCTATGCATACGATGAAAAGAACCGACTAACAAATAAGAGTCTTGTTTCCAATGGTGAAAAAGTAAGTCGAGTATCGTATGACTACGTTAACGATACGAAGATTATGTCTTATAGTACCGACACCGGAGTAGCAGTAAATACAATTGCGAACTTTGATGAACTTGGGCGTGTTTCTTCTGATGCAATAAACACAGAAACGAGTAATATTCAGCGTGACTTTACATATGTTGCAGGAAGCATTCCGCAGGAGTACTCCGACCTTGGCAAAGTAAAGTCAGCCGCCACAACGAACCTTGTAAAAGAAATAACTATTACCGGAGTAGGTAGCAATAGAACACTGTCTTATGAATATGACGCAGAAGAAAGAATTACGAAGGTAACAGACTCAAAGGGCTTTGTTTCAGAGTACACCTACGATGCAATGGGTCAGCTTTTTACGGAAACTGTCAACGGCGAAGTCGTAAACAACATGACGTACGACAACTACGGCAATATTCTTATAAAGAATGGTGTTCAGTATGAGTATGACAACGTTTGGAAGGATAAACTTGTAAAGTACGGGAACTTTGTAAATAACTATGATGTACTGGGAAATCCGACTTCATATCTTGGGCACACGCTTGATTGGGAAAAGGGAAAGCTAAAGTCCTTTGATAACAACACTTACACATATAACTTAAATGGAATAAGAACCGATAAAACAGTAAGTGGTGTTAAGCATACGTACCTTCTTGATGGAACAAAAATTGTAAAGGAAGTATGGGGAGAAAACGAACTTATACCTCTATACGATGCATCAGGCAGTGTGTGTGGAATAGGCCACAACGGAACGTCATATTTCTTTGTAAGGAACTTGCAGGGCGATGTGCTTGCAATTACAGACAAAAACGGTAGCGTTCTTGCAGAATATGCATACGATGCATGGGGAAAATGCACTGTAGTAGGTGATACAAGTGGATGCAATATTGCAAATATTAACCCATTCAGGTACAGAGGATACTACTATGATGCAGAGACGGGGATGTACTACTTGCAGAGCAGGTATTATGATCCTGAAGTTGGTAGGTTTATTCAACCAGCGGATGTATCAACTCTTAATCCGCTCGTTGCCAATGGTATAAATGCATACAGTTACGCTAACAACAATGCGATTGGACTTTCGTATAGTCGTTTAAGTGTTGGTTGTGGTATAATAAATGCTATCTCGAGTACCTTTGCAGGAAATTATATGGCAGGATATTCTGCTTCGTTTGACATTTTTGACGGAATATCTTGGTCAGGGTTATTTTCAACAGATTCATTAAAATCTTTGGCCAAAGATGCGTTTTTAAGTTTCGGAGAAATTATTAATCGAGTTATATGGGGACTAAAAAAAGAAGGAAGAGCCTTTTCGGAGTTTCATTTTGCAGCATATGGTATAGATGGCTATACATTGATTGATAATCTTCCTTGCAATATTGGAAAGATTTTTAGATGTATTGGATTTCTTTGTATGATAGTAGAAGTTGTTCGGGCAGGATACGACAGTTATAAGTCTCAGCACTCTTTTGCTGCGGGATTCCTAAATGTTAATTTAACAATTATTAAAAATTTGTTAGTTTATGGTGTCTCGATTTATGTTACAAAATCTGTGGGTTTTTTTGCTGCAACTAAATTAGTACAATGTATAGGTTCTGCAGCGGCGGGTCCAGTAGGTTATATAATAGGTGCTATTGCTGGTACTATTGCATGTTGGATAGTTGATTATATTTGTGATTCGGTTATTGATGGGATTGTTGGTTTGTTTTCTTAGTTTAGGAGGTTAAAATGAAAAAAAGAATAATTCCAACTAAATATTTCGTTTTTGTAACGATTCTTTCATTGTTTGGTTTTCCTATACTTTTTTCGCCCTTGGTTGTAGTTTTTACGTTATCATTGGACCGGTTACCTTATGAGCTTTTTTTTGTATTTATTATGAACGGTTTTGGTATGGAATATGCATGTTTGTGGCATGACAAGGAAAATAGTTGTATAATAATTGAAAACGGAACTATTGCTAATTATATAGGTGATGGTACCTATAATGAAGGATGGGTAGAAAGTATATCAAACGTCAAAAGTGTGAAATTAGTAGGAAAAGAAGAAGTTCAAAAGTATTTTAAACAATACAATAAAGGCAAAGCGATATTAATTGATTTTGGCAATTATAACGTTAAATATATTTGGGCTGGATTTTTTTCAAAAAAGCAAATCGACCAAATAATTGAAATACTAACTCAAAAATAAATTATTGTCCATAAACACGGCTCACCCTATTGATAAAAAAGTAGGGTGGGTTTTTGTTTGCAAATAATTAGGTATTTTTATTCTTAGGAAAATAAAATTAACGCAAACTGTCATCATTAACAAAACTTTCCGGACCTTGTTGTTTTGTCATACAATTTCTGGCTTTTTTATTGATATAATTACACATATTGTACATGTTATGAAATTTTAATATTGAGGTATACATATATTATATTTGTTTATTCCATCATTCTTCGCTATAAAGGGCCAAATGAAATATATAGTATAACAAGACATGCAGTTCTTTTATAAAAATCTATTTAACCCTGACACTCGTTGTCAGGGTTAATTTATATACTTGACTAACGATTATAAAAATATATTAAAAGGAGTTTTAATTATGGTGTATGGAAATGATTGCGTAACAGAAAAAATTACACTCAATCGAACATATCTTGTACTTTATATAGGTAACACATATCGTTTGAAAGTGAAAGTCTGTACTAAAGATGGCACAACCAAGGTTGCTCGTTGGAGCAGTAGTGATCCTGCTGTTTTGTCAGTAGATGCGCACACCGGAATTGTACGGGCAAAAAAAGCTGGTATGGCATATGTGTTTATAGATTCACTAGAAGGTGGTGACAGAACTTATTGCGAAATTGTTGTGAAAGAAACAGTTGCTTGCTGTGATGAAGGAAAAATAAATTCGTGTACAGACGTTCAGGAACTTGTTGATGTAAATTTTACTAATAACACAATAGTGTCGTTGCATAATGGATGCGAAGTTTTCGTTTGCAAAAATCTTTCACCTTACTTACGTTGTGTTGATGAAGGCATTTGTTGTGAAAAAATTGTATGTTGTACTTGCAATAAGGAAAATATCCATTCTGAAAGATTGAATGATTCTCTTCAGAGTATTAAAGGCAGGAGTGATACTGAGTTTGCTTCTGAAATGTTAAAAACGGTTGCATCTGACTTGTTAAAGTTTGAAAATATATTGAAAGCGAATACTATAGTTACCAGGACAATTTTAGTTGGGAACGGCACAACAATAAATCTTTTGGTTAGAGTGGGAAGTGGTAGAGGAAATGTTGATGTCGGCACAGTTGTTTCGAAACAGTTGAGTTTAATTGCTGAGTTTCCTTTTAATATGCGTGACTATGGAAGCGTTTCAGTGACAAGTGATGGTTCTGTCAATATTGAATATTGCGCTGATGTTGATGATCATACTACAATTGCAGCATTATTCTCGAAAAGTATAGATTTGTCTATTGCTGCTGAATATGCAATTACAACAATTGATGAGTATAATAATTCTGTAGCAACAATTATTGGACTGAATCATAAGTTCTAAAACAGCAATATAACAAATATTTGCTCGATTGAATAATTGATAAAATATAGCTAAAGGCAATCACCTTTTTTATAAATAAGATATTTAGAAAAATAAGAAATTTTTTAACTCTGTCAATTATTGTCAGGGTTATTTTTTATAATAATCATGTAGCCGAGAAAGGAGGTATTAATGGACATTGAGGTTATCATTGAAAGACACGAGCAGAGGTTAAAAACGTTGGAACGTGATATGAGTGTAGTGAAAGAGGTACAGGCAGAGATACGTTCTATGAATGAAACTTTGGTGACTCTTGCTAATGAATTAAAACATACAAACGAGCATCTTGCAAGGCACGAAAAAAAGATTGATGAAATAGAAACAATGCCCAAAAAGCGCATGCAACAAATAATTACTGCAATTATTGCGGCATTGGCAGGTGGTCTTATATCAGCAATCATCGGGATGATACTCGTTTGAGAAAGGAAAAGGTATGAATTATCAGGAATATATCAAAACAGAGCTTTTGGTTTTGATTCCGGTGCTATATTTTATCGGAATCGGTCTTAAAAAAAGCAAAATATCTGACAAGCGAATTCCGACATTGCTTGGGATTTCTGCAGTTGTATTGTCCGCAATTTGGATATTTGCAACAACAGAGATATCAGGATTACAAGAAACTGCATCTGCAATATTTACGGCTGCAACGCAAGGTGTCCTTGTAGCAGGTGGCAGTGTATATGCGAATCAGCTTTTCGTTCAGGCGAAGAAGGAGGAATGACAAATGCTTAATATTATCAAAGCATATGCAGTGAAAAATCTTTGTTATATCTCGGCGCAGAAAATGGTTCCTAAAGGTATTGTTGTTCATTCTACAGGAGCAAATAATCCGTATTTAAAGCGATATGTGGATGCTCCGGAAAATGTGGGAGTAAACCAATACGGTAATCATTGGAATATGGCGATGCCCGAAGGCAGAAAAGTTTGTGTTCACGCTTTTATCGGATATGATAAGAATAAACAAATAAGTATTGCGGAATTGCTCCCTCTTAATATTTGTTGTTGGGGAGTAGGCCGTGGAAAAAAAGGCAGTTATAACTATAATCCGGCATATATACAATTTGAAATTTGTGAGGATAATCTTGCAGATAAAAAATACTATGATGATGTCTTTAAAGTTGCTGCTGAGTATTGTGCGGAGCTTTGTCGAAAATATGGAATTCAGACAGAGAATATTGTTAGTCATTACGAGGCCTATCATCTGGGCTACGGTTGTAATCATGGGGATCCCGAATATTGGATGAAGAAGTTTGGAGAAACAATGGGTGATTTCAGAAACAGAGTTTCCGAGATTCTAAAAAGTAATGTTGATAGGAAAGAGAATAGAGAAGAAACTGTTGTTGAAAACGATATCATAAAAAAAGGCGACTTGGTTTCAATTGCAAATAACGCTACATATTACAACGGCAAAGCAATACCTTCTTGGGTTAAATCGCAGAGATGGTATGTGAAAAATACTCCTATAGGTGAACGTGTTGTTATTGATATGAATGAGATGGGAACGAATTATATTTGCAGTCCTGTTCATAAAAAGTTTCTTACTGTTGCGAAAAAGGAGCTAAGTAATTGCCCGTATTTGGTAAAGATAACCGCCGATTGTTTAAATATACGCAAAGATGCAGGAATGAATACTGCTAAAGTGGGCGAAATTACTGACCATGGAGTTTATACGATAGTTGAAGAAAATAACGGAGCCGGTGCTTCATTGTGGGGTAAGTTAAAATCCGGAGCGGGTTGGATATCACTTGATTACGTAAAAAAATTAAACAAATGAATCTTTAACCCTGACATGAAATGTCGGGGTTAATTTGTATATTTAAGCTATAACTAACAAAAGGAGATCAAATATGCAAATGATAATTATGATAATCAATTTGATTTTAACTGCAACAATTCTTGTACGTGATTATTTGAACAGAAAAAAGAAAAAAATCTTACCTATGTATTATGACGATGGAACTCCTCCTAAATTCTATGTTACAGGGGATAAGCATCGGAATTTTGAAAATGTAAAACTATTTTGTCGTGATGTGAATACCAGACGCAAGGATGTACTTATTATTCTCGGTGATGCAGGATTAAACTATTATGAGGATTTTCGTGATGATGAGCTGAAACGGGAAATGACCGCGCTTAATATCACTTTGTTTTGTTTACATGGCAATAAGGAAAAACGACCTCAAAATATTGCTACTTACGGCATACGAAACTTCTGCGGTGGTAA
>JAFZEI010000096.1 GCA_017560765.1 Clostridia bacterium
AAAAAGAATTATAGTTACATCATTTGTTTGCATCCTTGTCGTTCTTTTGGCAATTGCAACAGGAGGTGTTTTTTCTAAATACCAACAAAGTGTTGTTGCTAACGAAGAAGTAAACATTAAAGTAAGCAGTGGTGTGTTGGCGTCTGTTTTTACTTTACAAGAACACAAAGCAATACAAACAGATGATGGCAATTATCATTTAGATGCTAATATTCCTGTTTTTGAAAATACTTATTATGTTTTACCCGGTGTTGATTTACCCAAAGATCCTCACTTTACTATATTAAAAGAAACAGACGTTGAGGCTTATTTGTATGTAGAAATTATTAATAACCTGGGTGACAACAATGGGTTATCTTACGAAGTAACAACAGATTGGAAAAAGCTTGATATTAAAGGAGAAAATAACGGAGACCTTTACGTTTATACCGGTGGTGAAGAAACAGCAAAAGCTATTACTAAAGGTTTTGATACTCAGGATGCAGGTCTTATGATATTACAAGATAATAAAATTGCCGTAGATCCGGTAAATAAATCTTCTATAACAGAAGTTTCTATTTCTTTCTACGGTTATCTTGCACAAGCATCACGTGGTAATGATGCATCGTCAGTGTTTACTAATTGTTTTTTAACACAATGACGTATATGACCTTGGAGAGGGTCTGTAAAAACTACTACTTTATAATACGAGGTGTTAATTAATATGAAACGCCACATTATTAAAATAGTTATTACTTTCATATTGATATTTGTGTTCTTTTGCAGTTCTGCAATTACAAGCGTTGTTTATTCGGCTCCGGAATGCTCTTGCGGTAATTCTACTGTAGAAGATCTTATTATACATGCTGACGGATGTGCAAGAAAAGCGTATTGTCGTGATATTAGCAGTAAAACACCTCAAGAATTATTCGATTTGTGGAGAGAAATGCCCGAAGATGTTCGTGGATTTCTTCTTACTTACCTTAGTTGGACAAATCAGCAAAAGCTTCAAGTTTTAAAGGAGCTTTTAAACAATTATACTGATGATGACCCGTCTGTTGAAGAAGAAATTCCGCAGGACGGTTGTATCTGTGAAAACAAGAGTGCGTATGGTAGCATTTCCCATGATATAAAATGTCCGTATCATTTTGTTAATATTTCTACAGAAGATGCATATATTGTTTTCATTACAATGTCAAGTGATATGCAAGCAGAGGCGCTTTCGCTTTTTGGTAGAACAAATAAAACAAAAAGTGATAAAAAAGCTGAACTTGAAGCGTATATTGCGGAGCATCCTTTTGTTAATACAAAGGCAGAGGACGGTACTAGTGTAACTGCGTCGGACGTTCCGTCAGGAGCATCTGTTTCTGCGACAGTAGCAGATGCAGAGTTTACAGAGAAGAATATATTGCCGGGTATAACCATTGCTGATAATGTTGATTTTTCACTTGATATTAAGGTTTATGACAGTGAAGGCAATCCGTACCAACCTAAACCAGGCGATTCTGTAATGGTTAAGGTGAGTGATCCGTCTGCAATAAAAGGTGACGGAGCTACGTTTTTGCATATATTAGACACATCTGCTTCGATTGAAAAGGGACTTAATGATGGTACTGTAAAGTTGCTTGATGTTTCAGGTTTTGATGAAACTAACTTACCAAGTGAATATTTGGCATCTATCATTGCTACAACAGAGCTTGGATACGAAAAGCAAATTGCTTATGAGTTTATCAGCGGTACTTGCATAGACGATGGGTACTATACGTTTTATACAAACAGTTTTTCTGCTTATTCAAATACAAATTTTACAGGAAATTACACAATTCCTCATAATGCAGAAGATTGGTATATTGGTCCGATAACAGTAACTGGAACAAATGCAGTTATTCAATTTAACAGAGGTAATGTTATTGTTAACGGTACAATAACAATTAATCAAAATGCAAAATTAACTGTCAAGTTTCATGACACTCCATGGGGTCATTCTTATTCTATTTTACGTAACCCTAATTTTAAAGGTGCATTTTTCCATAACAAAGGAACCCTAGTTATTAATGGTGGAAGTAAAAACGTCCCTGATCTGCTTTTTGTAATTGATGGAAGAAGTTATGATGGAACTACGTATAGATCTGTTGATGCGAACGATGCAGCAATACGTTCAGAGGGATTATTGAATTTACAAAATGTTGTTATACAAAATTGTAATAATCCTAAAGTAAATGGAGGTAGTGCAGGTCATGGCGGTGGTATTCATATATTGAACGGAAATGCAAATCAAACGAATACATTAAAGAATGTTCAAATAAAAAATTGTACCGCTCTTCAAGGCGGAGGAATTCAACATCAGGGCAGAGGAAAATTGCAGATGGATGATGTTACAATTGAAAATTGCAGTGCTATACACGGTACGGCATTAATGTTTCCCGGTCATGATACTGAAATTAGAGGTAATTTAACAGCTAATGATTGTAAATTTATTAATAATAAAACACCTGGTGATTATTTTGGTGATGGAGGAACAATCAGAACAAATGGTAATACAGCAATTATTGCGACATTTAATGATTGCGAATTTGCAAATAATTATTCCGATGGATATGGTGGAGCTTTTTATTGGAATGCCGGTAAAAAAATATCGTCTACAACAGACTCTATGCTTAATATTAACAGTTGTAATATTCATGATAACAAGGCATATTACAGCGGTGGAGCTATTTTCTGTGAGGCATTCATGGCAATTACAGGAAATACAAAAATATACAACAATCACGCAAATGGAACACCTGGACAAAATGGAATTCAACAAAACGGTGGTGGAGCTATCGGTATTAAAACATACGAGAACAATAATACTAAAAATATGCCGGGAACAAATTTTATTTTATCTGAAAATATCGAAATTTATAACAACACCACTGACGGATACGGCGGTGCTATCTGGATGTTTGTTAAAAAATCATCGTCAATGAATAATGATGCCACATTTAATTTTCAATTAAATGGTGCTAAGTTAACTAACAACAGCGCTTGTTATTCCGGCGGTGCTGTTTATATGCATCGTGAAACAGACAATAATTATTCGTGTTCCGTTCTTTTAGACTATGGTGAGCTTAATAATAATAAAGCTTTAAATAGCTCTGGTGGTGGAGTTTTTACCGAAAACTTTAATATTAATATTGGTAACAATTCAAGTAAAAAATTAATAATTAGCGGAAATACAGCAAAAGAATATGCCGGTGCAGTTTATGCAACAGGTGCCGGAGTTGCGTGTAGTATTACAAATGGAGAATTAACGTCAAACAGTGCTGAAAATGGCGGAGCAATAGCTTGTGTTGATGGTACTGTCAATGTAAACGGAGGTTTGCTCAAAGACAACACTGCCACACAATATGGCGGAGCAGTATACGTTCAAGGAAATAATGTTAATTTTAATATATCAGATGGTACAATTTCTTATAACAAAGCATTGTACGGCGGTGGCATTTATTCCTCAGGACAAAATGCAAACGTTAATGTATTAGGTAACGGCTTGATTACTTATAATAACGCATCTAACGGTGGTGGTATTTACGTAACGCACGGTTCATCGGTAAATGTTACAGGTGGTTATATTACTTATAATAGTGCAAGAGGAATACCAAATGTCACTACTGCATATAACGACGTAGCGTTATGCGGTGTTGGCGGTGGTATTTACGTTGGTAACGGAAACAGTGACCAAGATAAAAGTACCATTTCTATTAGTGGAAATATCGGTATATATGAGAATCATGCTGATTTTGCAGCAGCAGATGCGTATGCAAGTGGTTTTTATACTACTGTTACATTGCCTACTGTTTCGGGAATGAATTTGTCAGGATATGATGGTACTGCAACAGGTTGGTATGAAGATTATGCTAACGGAGATACAAATTATTCTTATGGTTTAAAAGAGAGCACCGAAGGTGTTCGGTATGCTAATGCAAGAAATGCTAAAGCCATTGGTGAAATTACTTCAGATACAAGTTATATTGCAATTACAATAGGTACTGATAAAAAAGGCTTCGGTAATCTTACAATTTATAAAACGGGTGATAATATAGATCCTAAGCAGAATTTCGTTTTTAAGATTACAGGTAGAGATTTTGACGCAGAATATATAGAAATATTTGTTTCTATTCAAGGTGCAGGCAGTACAACAATATATAATTTGCGTGACGGTACGTATACAGTAGAAGAAGTAACTTCTTGGTCTTGGAGATATGAGCCTCAAGAAGTTACAATTAATGGTTCTATTGGCGAAGAAACACCGGAAATTTTTATGACATTTAATAATTCTTTTATAAATAACAATTGGTTATCTACATCTGACAAAGTTGTCAATGTAAAGAGTGCGATTAATACATTGGAAGGTTAATACTTGATATGAATAAATTTTCTTTTCTCAAAAAAAAATATATTTTTTCTGCAATTTCAGTTTCTGTTTTTTTTATATTATTTAGTATTGTCATTTTTGCTGCAATCAACAATATTAAAACAGCAAATCTTATTAATACAATCAAACCTGCAAAAACACTTGTAGAAATTAAGGAAAATTTTGACGGTACCACAAAAAGAGATGTAAAGGTTACTAATACCGGCAGCACAGAATATCCTTACGGTCCTGAGTTATACGTGCGTATAAAGTTGTTGCCTTATTGGTATGATCAAGTTCAAGATCGCATTGTAGGAAAAACAGCATGGAAACCTGTTTTTAGCGCACCTGATGATTGGGCAGAGTATAACGGATATTACTACTATAAAAAGCCTTTAAAAGCAGGTGAGAGTACATCAAATTTAATTGATTCTTTAGACCTGATTATTGACAATAAAACAGGTTACAGACAAGTTCTTGAAATACTTACTGAGGCGATTCAATGTAATCCTTCTAATGCTGTAATAGAAAGCTGGGGCGTAGGTGTAGATTCTGATAGAAATCTTATTATCCCGGAGGGTGTATTCTTGCCGAGTGATTTTAAAACACAAATGACACAGCTTATTGATGCGGATGGAGATATTACCCTTACAAAGATTGTTATCGGTAAATGGGAAGACGGATATGTGCCTGCAAAGCTTGAAAGTGAGGCTTGGAACAATCCTAATTTAACACTTCAAAATGTCAATGGCACAGACGATATTAAAGTTTTTCTTAAAGATAGTGGGGATAATACAGTAACTGCTTATGTACTTTCTCCGGCTCAAATTTTAACACCGACAAACTCAAAAGGAATTTTTTCTGAATTTAATGATGTTAAATATTTTAGATTTGAAAATATAGATACTAAATATACTACAACTATGCAGTCTATGTTTGAAAATTGTTCTTCATTGGCAAGTTTGCAATTGGATAAATTTAACACTATTAATGTAGAAAATATGAATAGAATGTTTTACGGTTGTGGTTCATTAAGTTCTTTAGATATATCTGGCTTTAACACTGATGATGTAACAAATATGAGTCAGATGTTTCAGGGTTGTTCAGGCTTAACTTCTTTGGATGTATCCGGTTTTAATACTGATAAGGTAACAAATATGCAACAAATGTTTAGTGGATGTTCACAGCTTACATCTTTGGATATATCGAATTTCAATACCAAGAATGCTACGAATATGGGGTCTTTATTTAATGAATGTTCAAGCTTAACCTCTTTGGATGTGTCGCAGTTTAATACTAATAAAGTTTTTAACATGAATAAAATGTTTGGTTTTTGTTCAAAACTTACAGCTTTGGATATATCGAACTTTAATACTGATAAAGTTATAAATATGGGTCAAATGTTTCTGGGTTGTAAGGGGTTAACTGCTTTAGATGTAACTAATTTTAATACAGAAAATGTTACAGATATGTCAGAAATGTTTAAAGGATGTTCCGGATTGACTGCTTTAGATGTAACTGATTTTAATACCGCAAATGTAACAAAAATGTCATCCATGTTTAACGATTGCACAGCTTTGAATTCATTAGACGTGTCAAAATTTAATACAGAAAATGTAAAAAATACGTCATCTATGTTTTACAATTGCACCGGTTTGAACTCGTTAGATGTGTCAAAATTTAATACGTCTAATGTAACAAATATGGCATCTATGTTTTACAGTTGCACCGGTTTGAACTCGTTAGATGTGTCAAAATTCAATACGTCTAATGTAACAAGTATGGCATCTATGTTTTACAATTGCACCGGTTTGAACTCGTTAGATGTGTCAAAATTCAATACAGAAAATGTAACAAATATGGAACACATGTTTAGAGGATGTTCACAGCTTACATCTTTGGATATATCGAATTTCAATACCAAGAATGTTACGAATATGGGGTCTATGTTTTACAGTTGCACCGGTTTGAACTCGTTAGATGTGTCAAAATTCAATACAGAAAATGTAACAAATATGGAACACATGTTTAGAGGATGTTCAGGATTGACTGCTTTAGACGTGTCAAAATTTAATACGTCTAATGTAACAAGTATGTATTATATGTTTAGT
>JAFZEI010000097.1 GCA_017560765.1 Clostridia bacterium
GCAGGGTTGTAAATTGTAATTTCTCTCATAACTATCACGTGTATCCTTTTGTTGATTTTGTTAACAAAAACATAGTAATTATTGCATTTTTCTCACAACAAATCAAGTGTTATTTATTTGTATATTTTATTTACCAAATCTTTAAATATTGCCGGGCGCTTTTGTGCGTATTCATAAAGTGTTTTTGTTGCTTCCAGCCAAGCTTCGTAATTAAGACTTACGCTGTGTCCACCCTCTGCAGGATTGGTTAAATTATTATACCAAATGTTTGTTTCTATTCTATGGTATTCTTTTGACATAGTTTCTACCATTTTGTCAAGGAGCGTCGTGGCAGTCTTTTCGGAAAAATAGTTGTTAACCATATCATCTACTAAACTTAAAAATTGTTTTTTAAATGTCTCGTTTTTCATCAGACTTGCAAACATGGCGGAAATTTCACCGGCTCTGCCGCGAAGAACATTTTCGGAGTGTGATGTCTCTTCTGCTATAACATTCTCTGTGCGTCCCGGTAAATCATATATGCCCCAAGCATAGTCAATATCCTTTAATACGAAATGCCACTTTCCTTGATACATCCAAGCTTTTACGTTGTTGTGGGGCCAATCTCTGTTGTTGGCAAAAACATTTACAGCAATGTATTTCATAAAATTATCCATATCAAGAAGCTGACAGGCTTTGTAATAATTGCCGGAAATCGCCATATTTGTATTTGCGATATAAGAAAGCATATTTTTATAATTATTTAAATCGCTCTCAGTGCCTTCGTCGATTTTATAAATCCAATTGCCGTTTTCATGCCCGTATGAAATAATTGCCACATCGTCTTTAGGAATATTGTAATGCTGTTCTAAATAATCGTTGTCCGTATCGTCTCGTAAGTTGTAAAGCCCCCAATAATTTCCGTTTATGTAAACTATTACCGGACGGTATGATTGGAATGCGATGTTGCCCATTTTTCCCGCCAAAGTGTGAACTAAAGCATCTCTTAAAAGTGTATTTCTTGATCCTCCAAATAAATTGTCATTACCGCCTGCTCTTAATATAAAGCTGTCAAACCTGTCTACTTGCATGCCCTCGGAATTTTTGCTGTCCGGCAACATGGCATACTTGAATTTGCCGTTTTCTGCATCATATTCTTTTCTTGCTACGAGTTTAAAGGACTTTTGCGGTGCTCCTCTTGACGTTCCGCCGTAAACACGCAGGCCTGCATCTATTGAAAAACCTGCTGTGCCGTCGCTGTCAAAAAATTCCACATGAGCAAGTCTTTCCGATTCTCTGCCATGCTCAGTAAAATTGGTAAAAATACCTGTGTCACCGTAAAGATTTTTTTTGTCGGTGCTTATTGAAATTACAGCAATATCGTTGTAATAACTTTGAAAGTCTTTATAATCTTCATTTACTATATACGTTGCTGTGACAATCTCACTTGTTTGCGTTGTGCCTAAAAAGGTTGCGGCTTTTACTACCGTAATTTTATTTTCACTTCCTGTCTCGCTGCTGTTATCGTGGATTTCTATACCGTTGTCACGATAACTGCTTGATGTTGAGGTGGGATTATTACCATCTAACGTATATCGAAGTGTATATTTTTTATCGTAAGTCATTTTTAAAATAAATTTTTTGCTGTAAAAACCACCCGGATGTGAAAATA
>JAFZEI010000098.1 GCA_017560765.1 Clostridia bacterium
CAAGCAACCTTGTAGATTCAAAGTTGACAGCAGAGCAGGCAGCATGGGGAACAGCTTCTGTACGAAATTTATCTACAGTAAAGAATATTCCGTCAGCTTCAGCTTCTGACAGTGCGAAGTGGGTAGGAATGTCACTTTATCTTGACAGCAAAGTTGCAATCAGAGGATATTTTGATGTTCCTTCAAAGGATGGAGTATATGTAGAAGTTGCAGATGAAAACGGTAACGTATATGACAAAATTACAGCAGAGGATTTCACAGAGGTAACAGGTCCTGAAAATACTCCTGTAGTATCATTCATATATGATGGTCTTAATTTTGCACAAATGAGCAAGACTGTAAAATTAACAGTGTGTGACAGTGCCGGAAATAAGTTAAGCGGTACTGCAGTATACAGTATAGAGTCTTATGTATACTCAACACAAAGCAGTACGGTTAGCGGACTTGCTGATCTTGTAAAGGCTATGATTGTTTTTGGTGATGCTTCAAACGCATATGCTAATTAATAACTTTTATTAAAGCTGATAAGTCGGGAAATTTTGTGGATGACACAGGGTTTCCCGATTTTTTATTTTAAAAATACAAAATATGTGTTGCTTTTTTTGACAAGAATATATATAATACAGCCATGCCAAATATGGAAAAATTCTTCATATTTGGTTTTATTTTTTTTACAACTGCAAGAGGTAATAAACATGAAAAGTCTTGAAGAAAGAATAATTAAAGATGGCGAAGTTAGAGACGGCAAGGTTTTAAAGGTAGACAGCTTTCTTAATCATCGTATGGATATTGGCCTTTTTAATGAAATAGGCAAAGAGTTCTACAGACTTTTTAAAGATGAAAATATTACCAAAATTGTCACAATCGAGGCTTCCGGTATAGGTATAGCATGTATTGCGGCACAGTATTTTAATGTTCCTGTTGTATTTGCTAAGAAAAGCAAAACCTCAAATCTGACAGGTGACGTATACCAAGGTCGTATTTATTCATTTACACATCAATGCTTTACTGATATATATATTAAAAAATCATACATAAGTCAAAAGGATAAGATACTGATTATTGACGATTTTCTTGCAATGGGCGGTGCTTTGGACGGATTAATTCAGATTGTTGATGAAGCCGGAGCAAAGCTTGCAGGTGCAGGAATCGTTATAGAAAAAGGCTTTCAAGGTGGCGGCGACCTTATTCGCTCAAAAGGTGTACGTGTGGAGTCACTTGCCATTATAGAGAGCATGGATGACGGGAATATTGTTTTCCGTCCGCAATAACTTCGATGTAAATTTATTTACATAAATCTATTATTTTGCCTAATGGGCAGGAGGTTATTTAAATGAAAAAAGTATTATCTTTAGTACTTGCTTTGGCATTGTGCTTTTCACTGGTTGCTTGCGGTGGCACAGGAGACAACGGCACAGATGAGAAATTCCTTGTAGGTGCCATTTATATTAACGGACAGAATGATACTGCCGGATATACTTACGCTCACCACACAGGAATCACAAAGGCAATGGAACAGCTCGGTATGGACAAGTCTCAGCTTAAGATTGTTGACAATGTTGCTGAGGATGACGCAGCAGTAACACAAGCAATTGATACACTTGCTTCACAAGGATGCAAATTAATTATCGGTATCAGCTTTGGTTACATTAATGCAATGAATGATGCAGCTGCTAAACCTCAATATAAAGACATTATATTCAGTCATGCAACAGGTTATCTCGCAAATGATACAAACTTCAACAACTACTTCGGCAGAATTTATCAGGCACGTTACCTTGCAGGAATTGCAGCAGGAATGAAATCACTTGCACTTGGCAACAACAACATTGGTTACGTAGCTGCTTACGGTACTGAATATGCAGAAACATGTAGCGGTATTAACGGTTTTGCACTCGGCGTTCAGTCTGTAAATCCTAATGCAAAAGTATACGTAAGTAAAATTAACAACTGGGCAGACGAAGCTAAAGAGCGTCAAATTGCAGAAAATCTTATTGATAACTACGGATGTGGCGTTATTGCTCAACACTGTGACAGTGCACAGCCTCAAATTGCTGCACAAGAGAAGAATGTTTTCGGTTGCGGATACAACTCAGATATGACAGCACAGGCATCAAAAGCACATCTTACAGCTCCGATTTGGAATTGGGACGTTTATTATAAACTTGCTATTGAAACAGCTATGAAAACACCTAAAGAATTTATGACAAAAGTTGGCGTTTATTACGGCGGACTCAAAGAAGGTTTTGTAGATGTTTCACCTCTTACAGATAACTGCGTAGAAGGAACAAAAGAAGTTGTTGCAGCAGTTAAAGATATGATGGTTAAAGGTGAATGGGATGTATTTACAAATGTAAAACTTTCTATAGATGCTGAAGGCAAAATCACAAAAACAGAGGGCGCAATGCTCGATAACAAAGGTAACGAAATAATTTCTGCAGACGGTAATACATATTACGTATACAAAGATGGTGCAATTAGTGCTGTTGAAGGCGGCAAAGATGCACAAGATGGCGTAATCAAAGGTTCAATGAACTACTATGTAGCAGGCGTAGAAGAAATTAACGGTTAATAATTTGTATTTGATAAAGGATCAGACATGAAAGATCAAAGTATTTATGCGATTGAGTTAGAGAATATTACCAAGACATTTGGTAGGATTGTCGCAAACAAGAACATAAACCTTAACGTCAAGCAGGGCGAGATTCTCGCCTTGCTTGGCGAAAACGGTTCCGGAAAGACAACTCTTATGAATATGCTTTCCGGCATTTATAAACCGGACAGCGGTACCATTAAGGTAGACGGTGTGCCGGTTTCTATCCATTCACCGGAGGATTCAAAGAAATTCGGAATAGGAATGGTACATCAGCATTTTAAGCTTGTAGAAGTGTTTTCGGCAGCAGATAATATTTGGATGGGCACTGAGCACACAGGATTTATATTAAAAAAAGACAGATATAATAAAATTTCAGAAATCAGCAATAAATTTGGTTTTGAATTTAATCCAAAAAAACTCGTTTCAAATATGTCTGTCAGTGAAAAACAGACACTGGAAATATTGCGTGTTCTTTATTATGGTGCAAAAGTTATAATTCTCGATGAACCTACAGCAGTTCTTACTGTGCAGGAAATTCAAAAGCTTTTTGATGTACTCAGAAAGATGAAAGAAGAAGGGCATTCGATAATAATTATTACACACAAGCTTAACGAAGTTATGGAAATAAGCGACCGCGTAACGATATTACGTAAGGGCGAGTATATAGATACAGTAAATACGAGTGAAACAAGTGAGCAGGAACTTACAGATTTAATGGTAGGCCGCAAGGTTAATCTTAATATTCAAAGACCTGTTACAGAGTTTGACAGACCACTTCTTGAAATCAGAAATCTTACAATCAAAAACGACGAGGGCTCCAATGCAATAGAAGATGTTAATTTTTATATACGCGGTGGAGAAATTCTGGGAGTTGCCGGTATTGCGGGATGCGGTCAAAAAGAGCTTTGCGAGGCAATTGCAGGACTCAGAAAAGTCGAAAAAGGTCAAATTAATCACAAAGGTGAAAATATTGTGGGACTTGCCCCAAAAACAATCATAGAAAAGGGTATATCAATGAGCTTTATACCTGAGGATAGGTTGGGCATGGGTTTGGCACCGTCACTTTCAATCACGGATAATATGATTTTAAAAACATATCGTGATAATAAGAAGACTCCTTTTGTTGACAGAAAGACTGCAAAAGCTAAAGCAGAAGAAATTATCAAAAAACTTGGGGTTGTAACTCCTTCGGCCGAGACACCTGTAAGACGTCTTTCAGGCGGTAATGTCCAAAAAGTTTTAGTAGGACGTGAAATTGATGCAGGACCGAATGTAATTATTACAGCATATCCCGTAAGAGGTCTTGATATCAATTCGTCGTATGCTATTTATGATATTCTTAATGAGCAAAAGAAGAACGGTGTAGGTATTCTCTTTGTAGGAGAAGACTTAGATGTTATGCTTGCTTTATGCGATAAAATTATGGTTTTGTGTCACGGAAAACTTATGGGAGTTGTTCACGCACATAAGACAACTAAAGAAGAATTAGGACTTATGATGACAGGCGCGAAGAATATTTCCGAAGTAAACGGTAAGATTGCCGGCATTGCAAAAGACAGCAGAATACAAAATGCAGAGGAGGAAGACAATGCGTAATAACACTAAAGAACCTCTGATTCGTATAGTAAAAAGGGAAGGCTTAAAGAAAAGATATATTGCTTTGCTTTATGCAGCGTCTGTTGTTATAGCACTTGGAGTTGGTGCTATACTGCTTTTCTCTCTTGAGGCAAATCCCGGAGAATATTACAAACAGATGTTTACATTCGGCACAATAAATAACAGGTTTGCATATCTGCAATATGAAAACTATATAAAAGAATTTGTTCCGCTTCTTATTACTTCTCTTGCCTTATCGTTGGCATTTAAAATGAAGTTTTGGAATATAGGCGGTGAAGGACAATTTTTGTTAGGCGCTCTTGCCGGAGCAACTGTAGCATTCATGGTTCCTGCATCTACAAATCAATTTGTAACGATTATACTAATGACTTTGGCCGGAGCTGTCGTGGGCGGTTTGATTGGTTTGCTTACGTCTGTTTTAAATGTTAAATTTGGTACAGATGAGACATTGTTTACATTAATGCTCAACTATATAGCTCTTTATATTATGATGTTTTTCGGTGAGACAAAGGCAAAATGGAATATATTTTTAAAAACAGATTCCGAACGTCCTCAATTTGCTAAAATCCCCGAGACCGGCAGAATGTTTAAAATTCAAATAGGCGATTTTTCTTTGGAAATATCTCTCATTTTTACATTGTTGTTGGTTGCTTTTATCTTTATTTATTTAACACGAACAAAACACGGATACGAAATATCAGTTGTAGGTGACAGTATAAATACAGCGAGATATTCAGGAATGAAAGTAAATAAAATTATTTGCAGAACTATGTTTTTGTCTGCGGCATTAATAGGTGCAGCCGGCGCATTAAGAGTTTCAAGTGTAGAATCATTATCAACATCAATAACAAACGATGTAGGTTGGACAGGCATTATTGTAGCTTGGCTTGCAAAGCTTAATCCTATAGGAATCGTTATTGTAACTGCTTTGATTACTATTTTACAGTGCGGCTGCGTTACAGCCTCTGTGAGTGCCAATAACGTAGACAGCCATTTTGCCGACCTTCTTCAAGGAATAATTTTGTTTATTATACTTGCTGCAGACTTCTTCATCAGATTTAAAATTGTAATCCGCAAGAGAAATAAATCAGAAAAAAACACATCTGAAAAGGAGGAGACAGTATGAGCGCAATCGCAGTATTAACTACTTTTTTATTTACTGTTATAAAGTACAACATGGCACTCCTTTACGGTACAGTGGGCGAGATAGTGACGGAAAAGTCAGGCAGCCTCAATCTCGGTGTTGAAGGTACTATGGCTATCGGCGGAATAGGCGGCTTACTTGTGGGTTGTGCCTTTGACAATATTTTTGTCGGAATACTTGCATCTTTTATTTGTGCCTCCTTATGTGGTTTGCTCTTTGCATTTTTAACTGTAACATTGCATGCTAATCAAAATGTTACAGGTCTTACAATAACAACTTTCGGTCTTGGACTTTACTTTTTTATAGGTAACGGTTTTAAAGCATCAGGCAAATGGCCAGATATGCTTTCCACTGAGGGCTTTAAGAGAGGAACAGAATCTTTAAAAATACCTCTCCTCAACAAAATCCCCGTTATCGGACAGGCTTTGTTTTCACATAGCATTCTTATTTATCTCGGAATAATAATTTCCGTTCTTGTATGGTGGTATTTTAAATACACAAAGCCGGGTTTAAGAATAAGAGCAATAGGTGAGAATCCTGCCTCTGCAGATGCTGTTGGTGTAAATATTACACTTTATAAATATATACATCTTATGCTCGGCTCCGGAATAATGGGTATAGGCGGTCTGCTTATGGCTGTTAATCTCTCAGGTAGTTTTGAAGGCAGTAAATGTTGGATAAACGGATACGGTTGGATTTCAATAGCACTCGTTATTTTTGCAAATTGGAATACAGTTGCAGCCATTGTAGGAACATTGGTATTCGGCTTGTTTAACACGCTTCAAGTATATGGTGGTTCACTATCTAATGCTTTCCCAAAACTTTTAGGTTGGCTTTCGAAAATACCGCCTCAATTTATGCAGGCACTTCCTTTTATAATTACTGCAATCGTTCTTGTTGTTTCATCTATAACAAATAAGAAAAACAATAAGCCTGCGGCTGTCGGTTTAAATTATTATCGAGAGGACAGATAATTTTATCAGGTGATACAATGAATAATTTATGTGATATATACGGTAAGCTTGGCATTAGCCCTAAGGTGCTTTCACTTGCAAAGGAAGCAGAGGAAGCCTTAACCCAAAGATTTAAAGAAATAGATGAAGTTGCCGAATTTAATCAGGCAAAAGTTACTCTTGCCATGCATAATAACAGAGTAAATGCCACTTGTTTTGCGGCAACAACAGGATACGGATATAATGATTACGGACGTGATACATTAGAAAAAATTTACGCAGAATGTTTTGGCGCGGAGGCTGCTTTGGTTCGTCCTCAAATTACATGCGGAACACACGCGCTTACTGTTGCATTGTCTGCAAATTTATTGCCGGGAGACGAGCTGTTATGTCCTGCAGGCGGGCCATACGACACATTAGAAGAGGTTATAGGAATCCGTCCTTCTCCTTGCTCATTAAAAGAATACGGAGTATCTTATCGTCAAGTAGAGCTCAAGGAAGACGGCACATTTGATTATGATGCAATACGTGCAGCCATCAATGAAAAGACAAAAATGGCCGAAATACAACGCTCAAAAGGTTACAAGACACGTCCAAGTTTTTCTGTAGAACAAATAGGTGAGCTTATAAGGTTTATTAAATCAATTAAGCCTGACGTTATTTGTATGGTAGATAACTGCTACGGTGAATTTACGGAATATTTAGAGCCCACACACGTTGGTGCGGACATGGCGGTCGGTTCATTAATAAAAAATCCCGGTGGAGGCTTGGCGCCAATCGGTGGTTATATATGCGGAACACAAGAATGCGTTGACAGATGCGCCTATAGATTAAGTGCGCCCGGTTTAGGACAAGAAGTAGGTGCTAATCTTGGTGTTATGACATCATTTTATCAAGGTCTTTTCTTAGCACCTAATGTAGTTGCAGGTGCTTTAAAGGGAGCTGTTTTTGCTGCATATATCTATGAAAAACTCGGTTTTCGTACTGTTCCTCACAGCAGTGAACCAAGAGCTGATATAATTCAGGCTATCGAGTTAAAATCTCCGGAGGCTTTAAAAGCCTTTTGCGTGGGAATACAAGCAGCAGCTCCTGTAGACAGCTATGTTACACCGGAGCCGTGGGCGATGCCGGGATATGATTCAGAGGTGATAATGGCAGCAGGTACATTTATACAAGGTTCTTCTATTGAGCTTAGTGCAGACGGCCCTATGAGAGAGCCTTATGCAGTGTTTTTTCAAGGGGGACTTACATGGCATAATGCTAAACTTGGAATTCTTACGTCATTACAAACATTAATTAACAGAGGACTTATTAATCATGAATAACTTTTTTAAAAAAGCACAACCCGTTTGGGCAGAAAACAGAGAAAATGAGATGAATGTTACTTTGGTTTTCAAGGCGAAATGTACACAATCATCAAAAGCTGTTTTACGCATTACCGGTTCATCTTATTACAACGTGTATATTAACGGCGATTTTTTGGCAGTGGGACCTGCCAGAGCCGCACACGGTTACTTTCGTGTAGATGAGCTTCCTATTTGCTTAGATAAAGCAAACAATGAGATAAAAATTATAGTTTTCGGATATGCTGCCAACAGCTTTTATCATTTAGACCAGCCTTCGTTTTTGTGTGCTGAAATAGAAACAGAAAACGGTATTATTGCACATACAGACGAAAACGGCACTTCTTTCTCCGCTGAAGAGTGGCTTGGTAAGATTCAAAAAGTACAGCGTTATTCGTTCCAAAGACCATTTACAGAGGTATATGATTATACTGTAGAGCAGTACAGTGAAGTAAAATTATCTGTAATGCAAAACTATAATTTTTTACCCAGAGGTATATTTTACGGAGATTATGAAAAGGAATTTCCTCAAGGGCTTATTCAAAAAGGACAATTTACTGTTTCTGATAAAAAGAACTATTATAATGACAGATCTATTTCTGATATAGGACCACAGCTAAAAGGCTATTTAAAAAATGAATTAGACGTTTTTTCTACTGTTGAGGCTCAAAAAATAACTCCTGTTACTTATGAGAAAATTAATGAAAAAACAAATTCTGTTTTACTGGAATCAAATTCTTATGCAACATTTGATATGGGTAAAAACCTTACGGGTCTTATAGGATTTGATGCAGAACTTGAAACAGCCGGTGAAATCGTTATTGTTTTTGATGAAATTATGCAAGGAGAGGAAATCAATTTTGTCAGATTAACATCTGCGAATGTTATAATCATAAAAGCTAATGCCGGTAAAATTTCTTTTCTTTCTGCAGAGCCTTACACATACAGATATATAAGGATTTATGTTAAAAATGCAAATTCCAAGATATCAAACGTTCATTTAAGACGAGTAGGCGCTCCGACTGTAAAAAAAGAGCTTATTTCCGTAAACGAAAAGCTTATTGCAATATTCAATGCAGCAGTAGAAACGTACAGACAAAATACTTTTGATATTTATATGGATTGTCCTTCGAGAGAAAGAGCAGGATGGCTTTGCGACAGCTTTTTCACTTCTCGCGTTGAACGTGTACTTACGGGAAAATCTGAAATAGAACGTAATTTCCTTGAAAATTATATTTTGCCGGAATCATTCAAATGTATTCCTGAGGGAATGCTCCCGATGTGTTATCCTGCTGACCATTATGACGGTGTGTTCATTCCGAATTGGGCTATGTGGTTTATAGTGGAGCTTAATGAGTATTATGAGAGAACAGGCGATTTGCAACTTATTGAAGCGGCTAAAAGTCGTGTGTACGGTTTGATTAAATATTTTAAAGGTTTTGAGAATGAATACGGACTTTTAGAAAAACTTAAATCATGGGTATTTATAGAGTGGAGCAAGTCAAATGACCTTGTACAGGATGTGAGTTTCCCCACAAATATGCTTTATGCTAAAATTAAGCTGATTACAGCAAAGCTTTATAATGATGAAGATTTAATTAAAGAGGCAGAAAGTTTGCAGGAAACAATAAGAAAAATGTCTTACACAAGCAAGGGCTTTTTCTGTGATAATGCATATAGAGTTGACGGGGAGCTTAAGCTCTCAGGTGAGTATACAGAAAGTTGTCAGTATTACGCGTTCCATACAGGAGTAGCAACGCCTGAAACTTTTCCGGAGCTGTGGAATTGTCTTTTGTCTGATTTTGGTTTTGACCGTAAACAGACGGGTAAATGGCCGGAGATTTACTTTGCAAATGCATTTATAGGTAATTATCTCCGATTGGATTTAATTTCGGTGTACGGTGATAAAGATGACCTGCTTCGCAATATCGAAGGATACTTTTACTATATGGCAGAAAAGACAGGAACACTTTGGGAAAACGATAGCGATTATGCAAGTTGCAATCACGGTTTTGCTTCTCACGTTCTCTATTGGTTTGATAAACTTGGAATGTTAAAGGATATTTGATGATATTATGGACTGCCAAAAGGATTTGAATAAAATTCAAAAAGATTTTGATAGTATTTTTTATAAAAGTCATGCTGAATTGAATATCAGGTATATTCAAGAGTTTAATCCTGCAAATGAGTACGAGGGGATTAAAGCTATAACGTATGATGGACTTACTCGTAATGATTTTAAAACAAAAAATTTCGGATATATAGGCTTCCCGGAGGCTTCTAAAGGTGCTAATGTGCCTGCAGTTGTACTTGTTCATGGGGGAGCCGGGTATCCTTTTCTTAAATGGATAAAAGAATGGAACACCAGGGGATATGCTGCTATTGCAATAAGTACAGTCGGTGTATTTCCTACAAGATTGAATGCGGGAGATGTTGAAGGTGCGCTTTCTAAAGATTGGATTAATTCTTTAGAGGGTTGTTTTGCAGAAACCGGATATATTGCTTCTCCTGACAATGACGATATGAGAATTAGAGACACACAGTCGGTTGATGAAATGTGGATGTATCATGCTGTCTCGCAAGTGCTTTTGGCCGGCAAGGTGTTAGAGACTTTCGATAATATTAACAAAAGTCAAATAGGAGTTGTGGGAATTTCTTGGGGAAGCGTAATTCTTTCAATTGCTCTTGGATATAAGAATAACTTTGCATACGCAATTCCCGTATATGGTTCCGGTTATCTTGGTGAAAGTCTTTCTTTTATGCGATACAAATTTCTATTGCCACGTGTACAGGATTTGTGGTTGGCAGAAAAAAGATTTCAGAATGTTAAAATTCCCGTATTGTGGATTTGCATGAATAATGACGGTTGCTTTTCCGTTAATTCGAACAGCAAATCTTATGAAGATACAGTAAAAAATAATAAGCGCACTACTTTAAGCATTAAAGACGGATGGATTCATGGTCACTCTTGTTGTTGGGATGCGGTGCATTATCCTTGTGCTGAAATATATGCTTTTGCAGACGCTTTAACGGGCAAGGGGACTTTCCCGTGCATTAATGAATTTAGCCTTTCTGCAGACGGAATGTTTTCGCTTTGCTTTAGCGGTATTGTTAAAAGTGATGTGATTGCTACGTTATATTATCTAACAGATGAGTATGAATATTCAATACCTTTTAATATTCATGAGTCGCATCCGTCACACAAGTGGAAGAAGAAAAGAGCGGGAATTGATAGAAGCGGCCGCATTGTGACTGTTTCTATACCTGAAAATGCCACATGCTTTTACATGGAAATTAGAGATAAAGTTAAAAATATTACCATTTCGTCAACATTATGTAAAAACATGTGACTTGCGATTGACAGCAAAATGACTATAATATATTCTAAAGTTAATTAGTGAGTTTAATAAAAGGAGGAAGAACCATGAGTTCTAAGATCAAATCCATAATATGCGTTTTAATATGTTTGATTGTTGCCTTGTCTATGTTTGGATGTAAATCTGAGGATACAGAGGAAAGCAAAAAAACAAAAGGACCTGTTGCAAATATTAACGACGCGGCCGAAGGTAGTTCATCACCAACTTCCGTAGCGACAGCGCAGGCGACAGAGCAGGCTACCGATGAGCCCTTTGTAGAGCAAACAGCAGAGCCTACAGCAGAAAAAGATAATAATACAGCTAACCCTACATCAACGGCGAAGCCGACAAACACTTTAAAACCTACATCAAAGCCGACAGTAAAGAAAACAGAGCTTGATGTTTCTTCGCTTCCCGATGCAGTTGATTTTTCAGACGCTAAGTATACAGCCAATGTGTTGAAAATAACAAATTCAGCCGGTGTGTCAATTGGCAGCTACGATTTAAGCGAGGTTTCAAGCATTGTGATTTCGTATGGTGCTGACCCGAATGCTAACATCAGTAATGATGAAATACATATTAAGGATGCGTCCGGCAACACGATTTCTTCTGACTTTCTTGTAAACAGCGATGGTGCTTTTTGGGCCGACGGCGTTAGAGATATAGAGCTTTATATTGATTCTTCATACAGTGGAGAGATTTTTATTACTAAGGATAATGCCGGCAATAATATTGCGATAAGTGCCATTACTTTAGTATCTGACAGCGGTGCGTCAATTAAGACTCCGAAGCCTGTGTCAACGCCGGCAGTGACATCTAAGCCTACTATAGAGAATGAACAGCTTGTTCAAAATCTCATGGCTGAGGCACAAAAAGTTACTGACTATATGAGAGCCAACAAATTTAAATATGGCGATGCAAAAATTAACCCTGCATATAATTGGGGTGCATTGGATGCATCAAAGGCAATTAATCCTTCTGAGAAAATTGTAAGCTGTGATAGACTTGTTGACTGGATTCTTTACAGAGTTGGTTTTACAGACCAAATTTATACTCAAGGTATGACAGTAAGATCATTAGTACCTTGGTGTGAAGAACATAATTTTGCAAAAATTACTTCTGTTTATTCGTTAAAAGCAGGCGATATTGTATTTGTAAATCCTGATTCTGCAGGCTATGCAAAGCATGTATTCCTTTGTGCAAGCAGCAGAGATTCAAGTGGTAAGTATTTAAGATATGATGCAGGAAGCAATACAAGAATTACAGGTACTACAGGTACAGAGGTTACAGCAGGTAAACAGCCGTTCCGTGAGGGAATAAGCGGCTTTATGTATGCATACAGAC
>JAFZEI010000099.1 GCA_017560765.1 Clostridia bacterium
ACAAAGAAAGGATTACCGCTAAACGAACCAAACGATTTATATGGCGAATTCAATTCATCAGTTACCCCAAAAGGTAATGTCTGCCAATACGAAAATCCGCATTCTGCCAGAAAATCAATCCATTCATAAGCTTCTTTACCAAATGAACCCTCGGAATATTCACCCCACAAAGAAGATACATGCATTAATACGCCGCTTTTTCTTTTATTTATCATAATAAAACTCTCCTAATTAATTTATTCTTAATAGTTATTTTGAACCATTTTTATTTTCTTGTCAACAGCTTTACCTCTTTATTTTTCGCACAGGTTTATGTATAATATGCAACGTAATCGTTCATATTGATTATTGAGAGTAATTTACAGGAGATTAAAAAAATGAATTATTTACACGAGTTTTGGGACGGATTCGAATCCGGTACATGGGTTAACGAAATAAATGTCAGAAGTTTTATAAAACACAACTACACTCCGTACGACGGAGATGAGTCCTTTTTGGTAGGCCCCACAGAAAGAACACTTGATTTATGGAATCAAGTGCTTGAACTTTCTAAAAAAGAAATAGAAGCAGGCGGTGTCCTTGATATGGACACTAAAGTAATTTCAACAATCACTTCTCACGGACCGGGATATTTAGACAAAGAAAAAGAACAAATTGTAGGTTTTCAGACAGATAAACCTTTCAAACGCGCACTTATGCCCTACGGAGGTATTCGTATGGCCGAAAAAGCTTGCCGCGACCACGGATATGAGCTTGACCCTTCCGTAAAAGAATTTTTTACAATCCATAGGAAAACACACAATGCAGGTGTATTCGACGCATATACCAACGAAATGAGAGCTTGCCGCTCAAGTCATATAATCACAGGTCTGCCTGACGCTTACGGCCGCGGCCGTATAATCGGAGACTACCGCAGAGTTGCGCTTTATGGTGTGGATAAGCTTATTGCTGACAAAATAGAGCAAAAAGCAACTACACGTTCTGCCATGTATTCAAAAGTCATTCGTGACCGAGAGGAGCTTTCCGAACAAATTCGCGCATTAGAAGAATTAAAAAAGATGGCTCTTAGTTACGGCTTTGATATTTCACAACCTGCCCGCAACACAAAAGAGGCCATTCAATGGTTATATTTCGGCTATCTTGCTGCTGTCAAAGAACAAAACGGTGCAGCAATGTCACTTGGTAGAACATCAACTTTTATTGATATTTATGCAGAAAGAGACCTTAAAAACGGTACTTTTACTGAGTCTGAGATTCAAGAAATGGTTGACCATTTTATTATGAAATTGCGCCTTGTAAAATTTGCAAGAACACCCGAATACAATTCCCTTTTCTCAGGTGATCCCCAGTGGGTTACGGAATCAATCGGCGGTGTGGCTATTGACGGTCGTCATATGGTAACGAAGATGTCGTATCGTTATCTCCATACATTAGAAAATCTCGGCGCAGCTCCTGAGCCTAATTTAACTGTTTTATGGTCTATAAGACTTCCTGAAAATTTCAAACGTTTCTGCGCAAAAATCTCTATCGAAACTTCATCTGTTCAATATGAAAATGATGATTTAATGAGATTTACACATGGTGATGACTATGCAATCGCTTGCTGTGTGTCTTCCATGAGAATCGGTAAAGAAATGCAGTTTTTCGGAGCGCGTGCCAATTTGGCAAAATGCCTTTTGTATGCAATTAACGGCGGTGTGGACGAAATTTCCGGCCAACAAATCGGTCCCGAATACAGACCTATAACATCCGAGTATCTTGACTATGACGAGGTTGTTAAAAAGTTTAATGCTATGATGAAGTGGCTCGCAAATGTTTATGTAAATACGCTTAATATCATACACTATATGCACGATAAATACTGTTATGAGAAGATACAAATGGCTCTTCATGACAAACAAGTCACACGTTGGTTTGCAACAGGCATAGCAGGACTTTCCGTAGTAGCAGACTCCCTTTCTGCTATAAAATACGCCAAAGTAAAAGTTATACGCAACGACAAAGGTCTTGCCGTTGACTACGAGGTTGAGGGCGATTTCCCAAAATATGGCAATGACGATGACCGTGTAGATGAGATTGCACACGATATTGTCCACGTATTTATGGGACACATAAAGAAAAACCACACTTACAGAGACAGTATACCCACAACTTCCATTTTGACAATCACATCAAATGTTGTTTACGGTAAGTATACGGGTTCAACACCTGACGGACGTAAGCAAGGAGAAGCTTTTGCTCCCGGTGCAAACCCCATGCACAGACGTGATACACACGGTGCAATAGCTTCGTTATCATCTGTTTCCAAGTTACCATTTAAAGATGCACAAGACGGTATTTCCAATACATTCTCTATTATACCGGGTGCGTTGGGCAAGGATGACCGAATTTTTGCAGGAGACATCGAAATAGATGCTGATTTTGAATTAGACGGATGCTGTTGTGGCGCAGGCGCATGTTCCGCCCCAACACTTTTCGAAGGACTTGATACACAGGAGGATAATTAACATGGCAGCAACAGAGAATCAAATAGATAATTTAGTAGCTCTTCTTGACGGATATTGTCAAAAAGGAGGCCATCATCTTAATGTAAATGTTTTCACGAAAGAAACATTATTGGATGCTCAGGCACATCCCGAAAAATACCCACAGCTTACAGTGCGTGTCAGCGGTTATGCTGTAAACTTTATTAAATTAACTAAAGAACAGCAAGACGAGATTATTTCAAGAACATTTCATTCTTCTATTTAATTAGTTTTGGAGCCGGAGTTATTATTATGACAGGATATATTCATTCACAAGAAAGCTTCGGAACAGTTGACGGCCCCGGCATAAGATACGTTATCTTCATGCAGGGCTGTCCTCTTCGTTGTTTATATTGTCACAATCCTGACACATGGCAAACGCGCATCGGCTCAGAAGTTACTGTCGAAGATATAATACGGGATTATAAAAAAAACAAAATGTTTTACTCTAAAGGCGGCATTACCGTTTCCGGCGGCGAACCACTTTTGCAAATAGATTTTCTTACGGAACTCTTTCGCACTGCCTCCGACGAGGGTATACATACTTGTATTGATACTTCCGGTGCAACTTACAATGAACTTGACAATGAATATTTACAAAAGCTTGATGTTCTTATGAAATACACAAACCTTGTAATGTTGGACATTAAGCATATTAATCCTGCAAAGCATAAAGAACTGACGGGAAAAGACAATAACAATATACTTTCATTTGCCAAATATCTTGAGCGTAAAAAAATCCCTTTATGGGTACGCCACGTTGTTATCCCCGGCTATACTGATGATAGACAAGATTTATTTGATTTAGGCAAATTTATAGGTACTTTGCATAATCTTAAAGCGCTTGATGTAATCCCCTATCATACTTTAGGAATTCATAAATATACGGAGCTTGGTATACCATATCGTTTAAATGAAGTTAATTCAGCCACTAAAGAACAAGCACAAAATGCAAAACAAATAATTTTAGACGGTATTCGTTCATCAAGACAAATTAATGTTGACTAAAAGCGCTTATAGTGATAAAATACACGAGGTTTACGGGATGTGGCTCAGTTTGGTAGAGCGCTGCGTTCGGGACGCAGAGGCCGCAAGTTCAAATCTTGTCATCCCGACCATATAGTAAACTGCCCTATTTGCAGGGCAGTTTTTTTATTAAGAAATTTAAAATTGACATGTATAATTTTATGTGATATATATCTACTAATGAGTTTTTTTAAGGAGAAAAATTATGTGTCAAACAAATTCCTTTGCCCCCAAAAAGTTAAAAGGCAGAATAGCTATAATAATATTATCGGCTCTTGCCTTAATCAGTATGATATTAAGTTGTGCCGAGAATTTTCTGTTTCATAATTACATACATGATGTAAATATATATTCTTATGAGTTAACTTTACGCTCACAAAGTATTTTTGACGTGTTATTTATAATTTTGCTATTATCTCCTTACATTTTAACTTTTCTGTATGCACTTGTTTTTTATAAAAAGCAAAAATCATTTATATTGCCGGCAATAGTCTTTTGTTTAATGGCCGTATTTTCATTTATTGTTTATTTTAATACTGTTGGTGCAATTGGAGCTCAATTAACATCATTTACACGATTCATGAGAATAATTATTACGTTGATTCGCGTACTTTTCCTTTTATTGGGCGCAGTTAGTTTATTAGGTTTATTTAGAAGATTTTCAAATAAAATTTTATTGATTGCAATCATTGTCAACTTTATTATTGATTCGTTTTGTTTCGCGTGTTTTTATGAATCCATCATTTTTAATTTAAAAAACTATTTATATATTTATACATTTAGTTGGGGCTTTGATTTTATAGGATCCATATTTTTTCATGTTGCAATGCTTATATTTGTTGCTCGAAACAAAATTACAGCAAAAGAGAATCCCTGAAATAATTCTTATCGTTTCAAGTTTTGTGTTGCAGGATTGTCCGCTAACTTTCCGTCGCTTGTAAAACGAGAGCCATGGCATGGGCAATCCCAAGTGTGTTCATATTTATTGTACTTTAATGCGCAACCCATGTGGAGACAACGAGGCACTGTTGGCGTAAGCAGATTAAAAACAGCCTCTGCTGCATTTCCTGCAAGCTTTGGATGAATTACACTGCGCGACGGTGAGAAAAGTTCCGTATACTCGTTTTTCTTCTCTTGTACAAGGTCGCACAGCATTTCCGCAGCCACCATAGAAGATGTAAAGCCCCATTTGTTATATCCCGTTGCGACAAAAAGATTTGGGGTATTTCTTGAATATTTTCCTATATATGGCATCGAATCTAAGGTGATGCAGTCTTGCGTTGCCCATCTGTATGCAATTCGTGATTTAGGATAATGTTTTTGAGCAAAACACTCAAGCTCGTGCCAACAGCCACCTTTTTTTCCTGTACGATGACTTCCCCCTCCTAATAGTAAATATTTATCAAAATTCCTAAAAGATAAACCTTTTTCGTTTTCATCAATATACATTCCACTTACATTTTTGGCATTTTCAAGAGCTAAGACATAAGAGCGATGCTGATACATTTTCATAAAATAAGAACCGTGTTTATTAATTATCGGAAAGTGTGTTGCGATTATAGCCTTTTTATAACAGATGTTTCCCCTATCTGTTTTCACGCAATCAGGAGTAATCTCAACAAGTCTTGTATTTTCTTTTATATTGAGCTTTTGAGATAAATTATACAAGAATTCAAGCGGATTAATTTGACCTTGGTTATAAATTTTTACTGCTCCGATAATACTTAACGGCAACGGAATCTGAGTGACAAACTCCGACGGAATACCGAGCTCCCGGTATGCTTTGTGTTCTTCTGATATTTTTGTTTTATCAGTAGTTGAATATACAACCGCATCTTGCGTTTCAAAACGGCAGTCAAACATTTTACATAAATTTTTATAATGACTTATAGCTTCGGAATTAGCTTTGTAATATAGTTTTGCTGCCTTAATACCATATTTCCCAATTATCTTATTATAAATTAACCCATGTTGTACTGTTATTTTTGCTGTAGTGTTTTTTGTGATGCCGCTGCATATTTCGTTGGCTTCAATCAATGTGTAATCAATGCCCGCATCATGCAACATATAGGCACACAAAATACCTGTAAGTCCACCGCCTACAATTAATACATTAGTTTTAATATTTCCGTCTAAACTGTTAAAGTTTGTTTTTTTGGTTATTTCTGTCCAAATAGAATTCATACTTGCCCCACCTTTATACTGTAATTATTACAATATAGTATGTGCAAATTATCATATTTTTTTCAAAAAAAAGACCTCATAGGACAGTAATCCTACAAGGTCTTTTTCTAAGTTTTATTATTTAGTCATCAAAATTATATCAATGAGCTTTTCTTCTAAGTGTTGTTATTGCAAAAACAACTGCAGAAATAACAAATACAGCTACCATTGTTGTAATAATTATCTCAGATGAATCACCTGTATTAGCATTTCCGGAATTTCCTGCATCTCCGGATGGTGTAACAGATGGTTTAACGGATGGTGTAGCTGTAGGCTTTTCAGCAGGAGTTTCTGTAGGCTTAGAAGGTGTAGATTTAACAAACTCAACTTTGAATATAGCTCCTGATTTAGAAGAATAATCAAAATCTCTGATGTCAAGAGTGAGCTTTACATCAGATGCCTCAGTCATATTAAAGGAAATATTTCCGCCATTATATGCTGCCTCGCAAAAACTGCCTACTTCGAAAGAAGCTCCCCTACCGAAATTATCTGACCAACTACCATCGAAAGCAAATTTAACTTCGTAGTTTTCACCTGCGGGAATATTTTTATATGTTATCTCAAATAAGCCCTTCTCAATCTCTGTCATAACATTGCTTGATGCTGCAGGATCCCAAGATGCTCCATTAAGCCAAGCTCCTGCACCATTACCAACTGCTGCCACTTTAGAATAAGAAAACTCATTGGCAAAAGAAACGTTAGAACCTTCTACCTTAATCTCCTTAGTGTCAGCGTTAAAGAGAACGGTTACTGTACAAGGTGATGTAACATTGAAAGTTACATTATTGCCTGTAGAATCACCATGCCACTCACTGCCATTAGCAACAACTTTAAGCATATATGAATTTGCAGCAGGAACATTAGAATATACTTTCTTGTAGCATCCAAGACCACTGTCAAATGTCATTTTGTTGTTCGCGTCTGTAGGATTCCAATTAGATCCGCAAAGAGCCTCAACACCTGCTACAACGTATGTATTTTCTGCAAATACATTAATTGCACTAAAGGAAACAACCAAAACAGCAACAAGCATAAATACAAAAATTTTGTTCAAAACTCTCATCTTTTTCACACTCCATAAATATTTTGAAAGATAAATTTACTTTGTAATTTTATCATAATTACATCGAAACATCAAACAAAAACTATTAAGAGTATTAATTTATAATTCTGCAATTACTCTACACGGAAGACCTGTCGTACCACTGTAATTTACCGGGTACGTATGGGCAACAAAACAAACATCGGCAACTGCTAAAGGTTTTAAACCACAAAGATTTTCTACTACAAACACGCCACGATCAGCACAGAACTGATCTGCAGTAACATGTTCCTTGCCTCTACGAATACCGGAACAGTCAATACCAATAATAGAGACTCTCTTTTCCAGCAGTGCCTTAATGAGTTTGTCGGAAAGTTGCGGATGGTCAGTAAAATAATCCCTTGTACCATAATTGTATTCTTCTATATATCCGGTGTAAAAAGCCACAAATTGTTTTCCTTCTACTTTTTCCATATCGATATCATTTATGTCAATATCCCGGTCACGAACAGCGGATACATCAAATACAATGCCCTTTCGGCATGTATATTCCAGAGGAAATTCCTTATCCATAACATCAAAATGCGTTCCTAAATGCCCTTCCAAAGAAATGTCGCCCTTTTCCGGTGCACTGTGACGCATTTCAGGTGTAACTTTTAAAGTAACATCCAAAAGCATTCTGTTGTCCTCCTCTTTAAGAAAATATATTTTTTTAGGTATATCACCCACAATGAATCTTTGCAACGAAATTATATATAAACTGCAAAACATTAAAAAATCCCCTCGATTTATGACGAAGGGTTCAGTATAAAATAAAATAAAATAATTTAATTTAAATTAAGATTAACCATTAATATTGTAGTGTTCATTCATTTTATTTACGGCCTTAAACATTTTATGTAAATAGATAAACGGTCCAACAATTATCAAAGAACCTAATATATTCCAAAGCCAAAAGTCAGCAGCACTAAAACTATAATGAACACCGCGTCTTTTAATTTCGGCTCCTATACGATTAGAAATCTTGTGTGACCAAACTATATCTGCAATCCCAAATGTAATAGGGCTTACCAAGAAGAACAGCAAACAGTAATGCATTGTTTTTCTGCCATCGTATCTCGAAGCAACAATGTTGATATCATTAGAAACTGAAGACATAACAACAATTGAATATATGCCAAAAGTAACTACGGAAAGTAAAATTGTTTTCAATAAACCTTTATTTGTCTTTAATTGACCCACAGGTGCTGTTGAAACAGTATTGTCCATATTAATAAAACTCCTTTCAATTAGTTGAAAAAACAACTAAAATATATATTAATCGCAGATATTTTATTATATAATTTATAATATGTCAACATTATGCGACAAAAAAATACCTTATCCGTAAACATTATGTGTGTTTACAAAAATTATATTATTCAATAATTTTACAATATTTCTATTATCTCATGTAAAATTAAAAAGTTTGAAATACCCTTGGAGTAATTATTATTTTGTAATTACAAATTTTGCTTTTGATTTTGCCTAATCTTCATTTTCTGCCAATTAACAAATCCATAAATATCATTTACAAGAAATACTATAAAGCAAACAACTACTGAAATATACTTTATATCGCATATGCTTGCCAACACCCAAAGAATGATTAAAACAATGTCATTTGTTGCATACGCCAAAGCAAAATACGGGTTTCTTCTAAATGTAAGATATACTGCAACGAAGCTCGTTGTTACAGATATTGTGCTTGGAACTATATTAGCCGTTTCAAAATGTTTTAGTATAAAATAAAACAAAACAGTAATTATTGCCGTCAATACCAACATCCATATATATTCCGTTTTGCTGATAGTGTTTACCTTAACTTCTGATTTGTTGCCATTGTAAGGATTTCTTAGCCAGGACACAAGCGCAAATATCGCCATAGGCATTGACATACCAATGTAGGTAATCATTTCTCCATAATATGCAAAAGTAAACGAAATAATCCCGTACAACAAACTGAATACAACCATTAATATTTGACCAAGTGGATTTCCTTTGGCATTAAAAATCAGTGATGTTACACCAACCAATGAAGCAAATAATGTTAGATAGTTTTCTCTGTCGAAGATACAAAACGATACTATAATAAGCGTCACCGAGGAACACCATAATGCAATTTCCGTTTTTGAAAAATACCTTGTTACTATGTTTTTCTTAATCATGATTACCTCCAAAAAAAGCATCCGTATACACATCTTCTATGACCTAATGATGTGCAAACGAATGCTTTTAACATTCTACTACTCGGTAGCAGTTTATACTGTATTAATTTTTCTTTTTATACCAAATAAAAGCGCAAAATACAATGCTTGTAATTTTAACCCCAATAACCAAGCTCAACGCCCTTTTTATAAACCAAATCACCAAGAGCTTTGTAACCCTTTTCGTTTAAATGGCAATCGCCCACATTGTTTTTAAAAAGAACTGAGCGAGGCATTCTGCCAGCATTTATATCAATTTCGTCCTCAGGAGTCTTATCAAAACCGTAGTCCTCAAAAACCTTCGTTGTGCAATATTCGTAAAGATTTACACATTTATTACCAAAAGCCTTTTCGAACTCTGCCGCTGCACTTGGGCGAAAATGAGGAATAATTGCAATAAATCTATCAGTTGTTGCCTCTATTGCCTTATATCTTGAAATCAATACAGAAGTTTCTATACCTGCATCGTTTGCTCCCATCAAAACGACAATACAGTATGGTTTATCAAAATATTCTGAGTAATCAAACACACACTTACTGCCAACCTTAATAGTCTCAGCATTTGAAACATCAGTTCTGCCAATGTAATAGCGGCCTTCTTCTTCTGTTTTACCGTATTCAAAGCGAAGCGTATAAGGCTTGCCATCAATCACCGGCTTGGTTATAGGCAATTCTCGTCCCATCGTGCCGTAACGGAATTTCATTTCCTCGCCGTTAATGCCGCTAAAAAGCTTCCAATCGCAAAGGACTTCTTTAACACCCTTCTCAAAAACAATGTCTTTTGTTAATGTAAATTCAAGTGCGTTAGCTCTCGCGGAAATTGTATAACTTCCCTCACCGCCGACACCTGAATTAAGAACCGTAAATTTCTCATCATTGATATTTGCTTTTAACACAGAAGGGTAACAATCCGTTCTAGCCATCTCCATACCCTCAGTAATACTGTCACCAAAGCAAACTATAACTTGGTCCCTTTTTGAATCCATAGAATCATCCCTTTTCTCTGTTGCAGGTGCTTTTGTAGCATCTGTATTTTTATCTAAGTTGTTACCACAAGCAGTAAAAAATGAAATACTCATGCAAATAACCATCATGAACATTAAAATTCTTTTCATATTCTCCTACCCTTTCCATTATGACTTTACATAAGTTTTTTTTAGTATATCACTGCAATTAATAAATTGCAATTTCTATTTTAAAGCAGATTGTATACCCCACTCGGCTGAAAGTAACCGCCACCGGTTTTACAGGTATTTCTCAAATCAAACCAAAATGTCTTGCAATTGCATCACATACCTCTTCTCTTGTATCTGCATCATTATCTTGGCGTACCACTGTGAAAAATCCACTGTTTGCGTATTCATCATAATGCACCTTACCATTTATTAATTCGAGTCCGCGCCTATAATTCTCCATAACACTTTCCGAATCCTCGCAACTTTCAATTACCTTTAGCAAAAACTGCTTTTCGGGGTCGCTTCGGTCAAAAAAACGCTCTACACTCATAGAAAGAGGCGAAAGCATAACAGCAACATGATTGTAGTCGGATATTTCTTTTAGTGTATCAACAGAAATATTAGTATCAACAATTACTTTTCTGTTTTGCGATACTGAAATCAGCTCTGCCACCTCAAACTCAGCCGCTTCCTTTGCTGTGCTGTAAATCCAACGTTCATACTCTTCGGGAGTACGCTTAACAAACTCTTTCCAATCTGTTAAGTTATTTATAAAACAAATATCGGGTTGTGCATCAGGAGTTGCTACAATATCCGATACTGCAGAATGATAATTTTCTCCGCAAAAAACCATATCGTATCGGTCAGCAAGCATTTTTACTGTAGTTGACTTTCCTGCATAGGCTGTACCTGTAATAAAATATACGTTTTTTAGGTAATATTTTATTATATTGTTCTCTATTTTCATACGTTTTTTCCCTTACCGAATTCTTATTTATCGGGCAGATTATACAACTATCTTACATGTAAAACAAGAAGATTGATGTTATTAAAAGTAATATAAAAACAATTATTTCGATAACAGAAAAATATTGCAGAACTTTTCGATGCAATATTTTCTCATGATAGCTACATATTCGTCAAAAACTTTTCATAGCTGTCCCTTTTCGTTCAAACCAATTCTTGCGCTGAGTGAATTTATAGTATATAAAAAAACCGAATGCAGTAATAGCACAAAACAAGATATACCAAATGTTTGCATTTTTATAACCGGTTAAAATGATGTCGTATAAATTATCATACTGCTATTTCATACCTCAACATACAAATAAAAATCGTTGTTTTTCTCGTCTGTTTCATGGGTAAAAATAACACTCCAACTGAATGTATCATCAAACAAATAAATATCTTCGGGCAAATTTTCCCTAAAAGAATCAGACCACATTTCTGTTGAAAGCACACTGGTTTTAGGATATTTCCAGTAATTAGGAATAAAGATTCTTTCGCAGGAATGGATATCCCACATAATATAAATGTTTTTCTTCTCTTGTAAAATACGGGTGGCTTCTGTTTCGGAAATAACTTGCGGATTTTTAAGACAGTCCCACAAATACCCGGTATAGCATAATCCATCGCTAAACTCTGTTTTTCGTTCAATAAGTTCAACAAAGTAATCTTTTGTTGTGTTAACAAAGTTTTGTATATATTTCGCACGTAATTCGTCTGATTTTAGATTGTCTAATATATTCATACAAACACCTCTTGATTTAATTATCTATTATTCTCCACTTCATATTTTTTGCAATGACATAAGAACCTTTTTTCATTTCTTCGGCAGTTGTATATACATCATCCAACCATATAATCGAACCATTTTCATCAAATATAATACTTGAATCAGTAATATCCCACTGCCCGTCTTTAATCTGCCATTCCAAAAGGTTTTCAAATTCAATTTCAATAATACTATCCCAAATACTTGTAACCAAAACTTGAATAATTAACTTTGTTTTTTCGTGATTAAAATGATACCCATAATCTAATTTTGTAACACCACCATTGGTGTACTGAACGCTAATGATATATCCGTCGTGTAATGCATTTGTTTTATCAAGGAAGTTCTCTACATTCTCTTTTGTTTTTATTATGCTAAACATTCGCATCACCTCTTGATTTCATTATAGCATCTTCTCCGTCCTCCCGCAATCAACACCACCAGCTTAGCCTGTAGTCTGCCAAACGCACTACTTGGTGAGGCGAGCCACCGCGTCCCCAAAAAACGAGCAGAGTGACACTTGCGCAAAGCGAAAGTTATATTAGATTTTCTTTTTCATCAGTCCGTGCTTGTTACAATAGAAATACAACCATCCGCCGCCTCGTAAATTTAGTCGTGTTTCGGCGTTTCCCTCAGGATAAAACTTTACAAACTGCACTCTGTCATACGTTATGTGGGCAATGAAAGAAATATAATGTTCCTTTGTCATATTATGGTTAATGGTGATAAAGTGCTCGTCTTCCACTATTTCAATGGTTATATTGTGTTCATTATCAGTTTCTTCAGCCTCAAGTGGCGGCAATATAATTCCGCAGCAACTTATAACCGCATCACCTACGGTTCGGATAATATTTCCGCACAAAGGACATACATAAAATTTCGAACGCAATATGTTTGAGGCTATATTTTTGTTAACAACTGCATTGCCTGTCATCAATTCCATAACCGAAACAGAAAGCACATTTGCAAGAGGCTCAATTAAGGCAATGTCAGGTAAACCTTTAGCTGTTTCCCATTTTGAAACCGCCTTGCTGCTTACACCCAATTTTTCAGCAAGTTCTGCTTGAGTGAAGCCTTTTTTCTCGCGAAGATTCTTTATTGTTTGTCCTGTTATGTAGGTATCCATCTCGGTCACTCCTTTATGAAATCATTATAACAACCACTTAGAGATGATGCAACCTACTGTGCGTTGATAAAAATTTTACCTTATAAACCTAATTAATTAGGTTCCTTGATTACAGCCTGTTATGCTATGCAAAAGAGAGAAATTATCTAATGCTGTTTTTTCATTCAATCCATCGCAATTCTCTTGATAACTGCCCAGTTTAACAAAATCAAAAATATTCATCAATTCTTGGATTATTTTCATAAAATTTTCAAGCAGTTTATCTCCAAAGTTACTTTTTTGAAGCAATGGATAATGACAATTCTTGCAATAATTGCAACAACCGGAAATATAAATACATATTGAATTATGTTCAGGAACTTCATAAGGACTTAATGCAATTTCTGTATAATATAACACTCTTATCACCAAAAAGTGGAATTATTTACATTACAAATATCTTTTAATAATTTCTGTTTCTAGTTCTTTTCTTATTTCTTGTTCCCTTATTTGTTGTTGCCTAACCAGCTCATATCTTTTTCTAAAAATCAATGACGACAAATCCTTGCTGTCCTCAATTTGTTTCATACGTGTATTTATTACCCAATATTCTTTGTTATTACGCATAATCTTAATGCGTACGAAAACAACACCCTTACTGTCTTGGAGTCGCAATAGTTGTTCTCGGTTTTCTTCTAATCTCTTTTGAAGCTGTTTGTATTCCAGTACCAGCATTTTTTCTTTTGAGGAAAAAAGTTCGGATGCGTCAATCTCCGAAAGTATCATTCCTGAAGGAAACTTTCTCATATGTTGCTCATTCAATCCAATACTGCTCATCAAAAACCTTCCTTTGAAAATTTCTATAATTAATTATAGTTGAAACAGACAACGCATGCAATAGTATAAGTGCAATCGTCAACAACTTTTGAAAAAGTATGAGCCTGAACTTATCCTTTTGACGTTAAAACAAATTATAATCAACAATTTTCTGTAAAGTCTTGATTGCGGTAGCATAAGGCACATCCTCAAAAAGCATTTTTGCTGTAATATCCTCGTAATCCTTCTTGTAGATATCCTTATCAATTACCTCTTGGAGCAGAGCATTCATATCAACACCGTCTTTTGCCGAGTGACATTGCTCATGGGGCTTCCGCTCTTCGAAAACTTCCCTCACCAGTTGCTTCATATTGGCATTCAATGTAACTATATCGGACAACTTACAAATATCATAAATGTGTCTGGAATGCTCCTGTACAGCATCGCTTAAATAATAATCACCCAAGGCATACAATTTATCGATCAGGGTTCTGGAAGCCATCTGAACATTCAGTTCAAAGGGTTCCAAATCGTACTTTTGGATTAAGTCATCATAACCGTTTTGTTTAAGGTAATCATAAATAATGCTTGTTGCCTGTAATCTTTCGCAAGGATATGACTTAATATAAACGGCAGTCTCAATTATCAAATGTTCTTTTAAGAAGTTCGAAGAGAAGATAGTCGGGTAGTCAACAATATATCGGTTATAGTTTCTTCTGCTTCTGACATTATCGGTGTTGTCAAGGGTGAAGCCGAGTCCATCGATAATGGATACAATATTCTCTTTGAGTTTCTTTCGTTGTCCCTCTGTAGGTTTGCTTTGGGTATCGATATTTAAATCGATATCTTCCGAAAAACGTTTTATAACCTTATAGCATTTTGAAAGAGAAGTGCCGCCCTTAAATATGATGTTGGGTTGCAATTCTACTATTCTCTTTAAGAACAGTGTAACATAATAGTCTTTTTCAATGATGCCGGGTTCAATGCCGGTTTCACTTGCCACTTTAAGAATAACCTGTTCAAAGGTTTCTCTATCATTGTGCAACACTGAATATCGCCTCGCTTTCTATAAGATTTCTCATAACCTTGTCGGGAAATACAGTTGCATACGAAATAATGTCTTGCTTGGTAATGCCATTAGAGTTAATATACTCTGAAATGCGGTTCTTTTTCTCTCTATCAAGTGTTCGGGGAATTATATTGTTCATCATTTCCAAGAAACTCAAAACAGCAACATTGGTGCTGTTAATTGTGGTTCTTGCCTTACGGAGAATTACTTTCTGCTTACCCACCATAACATCTCTGACATTAGTTGTTTCGTTGTTGGTGTATATTTCGATAACATTGGGCATCTGGGTTGTGAGTTTCAATTGATTTTGAAGGGTAATACCGGAGTAATATCCAATTATGTTTTCGCCGTCATTGATATACTTCTTCTCAATAACTTTGCGAGGGTTGAGTATACTCTTACCGAAAACAGTATCG
>JAFZEI010000100.1 GCA_017560765.1 Clostridia bacterium
ACACCCGCTTAAATGTCTAACAGGTCTCTATCGAAACCCGACTTGGACATTATACACACACTTTTTTGCCTTGTCAACAAGTTTTTAAAAATTATTTTGCTATTTTATTTGACACACTTTTTTATTATGGATATAATTTTTAAAATTTCTTATCAAAGGTGATTTTATGAACAAAAACAAAAAACTCATACTTGCCTCCTGTTCTCCCAGACGCCGAGAATTAATAAAACTCCTGGGCATGCCCTTTGAATGTATAAGTGTCGATGCCGACGAAAGCACCGCACACACGAACCCCGAAGCGGCAGTCAAAGAGATTGCCTCCAAAAAGGCACACGCCGCCTTTTCCGAACGCGAAAGTTCCGCAAACGAAATAATCATTGGCGCAGACACTGTCGTTGTGTATAACGAAAAAATGCTTGGCAAGCCCTCGGATGATGCAGATGCAGAAAAAACGCTCCTTTCTTTAAGTGGAAAAAAACATTTTGTATATACAGGAGTTTCTTTAATATATACTAACAAAGAGGGTGCCCTTTCCGAATTATCCTTTGCAGAAAAGACAGACGTTTATTTTGCTGAAATAAGCCTTTCCGATATAAAAAAATATATTGCCACCGGCAATCATAAAGACAAAGCCGGCAGTTATGCAATACAAGACGAATTTTCTGTTCACGTTAAAGGAATCAACGGTGATTACAATAACGTAGTAGGCTTTCCCGTTGCGAGAATCTATCAAGAATTGGCAAAAATCCTTTAATCTAAGCCATTGGTTTTATTTAACATTTACTTTCCTCTTTTCCTCTTGCTATGATTTTTACGAGAAAAGGAGGAATTTTTATGAAAAAATCTATTTACTTTTTTATACTTACCATCATTTTCACTGCATTAATGGCGTGCAACCCTTTTCCGAATGTTACTGCCTCGGAAAAGGCACCCACATCTGCAGGGATGGTTCGAACTTCCGGAGGCGCACTCAATGTAAGAGCTGCGGCTTCTACAGAAAGCAACATTGTTTCTTCTCTAAAAAACGGGACATATATTTCCATTATTGAGCAAAGCGGCAACTTTTACAAAGTCCTTTTTGCTTCAGGCAAAGTAGGCTATTGCCACAAAAACTATATTGATTCAATATCAGGAAGCTACGGGGCTTTTGTCAACACATCTTCCACATCTTTGAATGTACGTAGCGGTCCGTCTACTTCGTACGGAATCATCAACTCGCTGCAAAAAGGAGAGTCTGTCGTCGTTTTGTCGGCACATGGAAGCTTCTACAAAATCCTTTACCGAGGGACAAAAGTCGGCTATGCATCTTCTGCATATATCGGAGGAGCTGTGTATTTAAGCATTCCTGATTTTAAGCAATATGACAGCAGGTGGAAAAATGTTCGTTTAGGCAGCTCAAATAAAACCATATACCAATCCGGTTGTTTAACTACAGCTATTGCAATGGAACGCTCTTTTGCTTACGGTTACACTGTAACGCCGGACACAGTCGCAAAGAATTCAAGCTATACTCCCGACGGTTCAATATATTGGCCTTCATCGTATGATTTCATAACGGGAAGTGACTATATAAGCAGAATATATTCTCTTTTAAGGCAAGGAAAGACGGTTATTGTCGGTGCTACTAATCGCTACGGAGGTCAACATTGGGTTGTTGTTACGGGATATACCCCAAAAGGAAGTATTTCAGCAGATGATTTTACAATAAACGACCCGGGTTCTTCTGTGCGCAAATCATTGAGTGCTTTTTTCGATATCTATCCGTATTTCTATAAAGCCGCCTATAGAAGATAGCCTTTTTGTCTGTGTTGGCAAAAAAGAAACAATATGGTAAAATTGTGCGGAGTATTAACTCGAAAATTCAAAAAAGGATTATTCAAATGAGAAGTTATAAAACAGTTTTATTTATTTTTACAATTTGTTTTATTTTGATACTTGGCATCAGCGGTTGTTCTTTTGGTGGCGATAAAACGTCTCCCAAGCAAACTCCTACGCATATTGCCACACAAATGCCAACACAAACTCCAACACAAACTCCAACTCCAACGCCAACACAAACCACGGCACCAACGCCAACACCAACACAAACTCCAACTCCAACGCAAGCTCCTACACAAACGGCTGAGCCTACACCTATTCCGACAGGAGCTATTCAGTTGTCTTCCGATTACGCAGAAGCAACCGGTGATAAATCAAAATTCACAAGCAGAGCGCCTATGAAGCAAGTAAATTTTACCGTTACTGACCCTCATAACACAAGAGGTCTGTCTACTGCAAGAGTAGGTCATTGGTTTGGTTCAAACACTTCACAACCCATAAAGTTTCAAAATCAATACGAAGCTAAGGGTTGGAATGCCTTAACAATTGATACAAAAACTACCGAAAAAGTCATATACTTAACTTTTGATTGCGGCTATGAGAATGGTCATACAGAGAAAATTCTTGAAACCTTAAAAAACAAGAACTGCCCTGCAGCGTTTTTCTGCACCTTAGAATATGTGGAGTTCTACCCCGGTTTAACTGCAAAAATGATTGAAGCCGGTCATATCGTTGGCAATCACTCTTCAAATCATCCTGATTTTTCTAAGATTTCCAGAGAAAGAGTTGCGCGCGAAGTGCAAAAATTTGAAAATCATCTCAGAGTATACTTCGGATATTCCACACCTTATTTCCGATACCCCTCCGGCGCATATAACGAAAGCTCGATGGAGCTTTTAACATCTCTTGGCTACAGAACTATTTTCTGGTCTTATGCTTATGATGATTATACAGAGGGTAAATTCCCCGGCAAAGAAGCCGCCTTTAATTACGTTACCAAGCGCTTACATCCCGGTGAAGTTCTTTTGCTTCATGCTGTCTCTCCCGGAAATGCAGACGCACTTGGAGATATAATCGATTACGCACGAGCTCAAGGCTATGAATTTAAATCATTAGATGAATATTTCGAGGTGAATTTATGAAACAAAAAGGATACAACACAACAATAAAATTAGTTTATGCCGCCACCAGCTTGGCTTTATGCCTTATTTTGCCGTTTTTGACAGGTCAAATACCAAAAATCGGCAATATGCTTTCCCCCATACACATACCTGTTTTACTATGTGGTTTCTTGTGCGGTTGGCCCTACGGTTTCGCCGTCGGAATACTTGCAGCACCTTTAAGAACGCTTGTATTCGGAATGCCACCTTTCCCAAACTGGCTTTTCATGTGTTTTGAAATGGCTGTATACGGCTTATTAACAGGTCTTTTGTACAAACTTCTGCCTAAAAAAAATATTTATATTTACATAAATTTAATTGTTTCAATGCTTGCGGGCAGAATCGTATGGGGTGCAGCAAGATTTGCACTTATGGGACTCACAAATACTTCTTTTTCTTTTAAATTATTTTTATCTATAGGTTTTGTGGAAGCTCTGCCCGGAATAATATGTCAAATAATTTTAATTCCCATTATAGTTATGACATTTAAAAAAGCAAATCTAATGCCTGCAGCGAAGAAATAACAAAAATTAATCTATTCGTTACAACAAGCTTTATAAACAAAGTGTTCTGCCAAAAGTGATATTGGAGCTTAACAGCCCAAGATTTATTTTACACTTACAACAGTCTGTAAATTCGTAAAAAGCGCATACACCTCTATTTCTAAAGATGTATACGCCATATTTATTGTACCTTATAATATCAACTTATACTCTCTTCACAGCAAGCACTGTGTCAAAGCCATTAATATTCCATTCTTTTGTATAAGCATCAGCGCAAAACTCACTTTCGAATTTCATGCTATCTGCAAGAACTTCTTCACAAATAAGAGCTTGATTTCTTGACATATAGGCCTTAATCTCTTCGCTGCCTTTCTGGCATACACAAATATGATCCATAACCTCAAAGCCGGCTTCTTTACGCATTGTCTGAATGCGGCTGATAATTTCACGAACGAAGCCCTCTTCTATAAGCTCATCTGTAAGCGTTGTATCAATTACAACTGTTATTCCTCTGTCGGAAACTGCCTCAAAACCTTCTTTTTGTGACATATCTATAAGCAAGTCCTCTTTTGTAAGAACTGCCTCTTTATCGCCAAGGTCAAGAGTGAGCGTACCCTTTCCGTCAAGCTCTGCCATAGCCGCATTGCCGTCAAGCTCTGCAAGCAATGTACGGATTTTGCCCAAATCTTTACCGTATTTAGGACCTAACGTCTTGAGTTGCGGCTTAAATGTATATGAAGTGAACGCACCAACTTCTTGTGTAAATTCAAGCTTCTTAACATTAAGTTCTTCTGCAACAATTGCGGAATAGAACTCGTTGAGCTCATCTTCTGCCTTAACAAACATCTTACCCAAGGGCTGTCTGTTCTTGATATTTGCATTATTTCTTGCAGCTCGGCCAAGAACAACGATTTCAAGCAGAAGCTCCATATCTTCTTCTAACTTGCTGTCAATAAGTTTCTCGTCTGCTACGGGGAAGTCACAAAGGTGAACGCTCTCAGGAGCAGTCTTATCTACACTGCAAACTAAGTTTCTGTAAATATCGTCTGCCATAAAAGGTATCATAGGTGCAGAAATTTTAACAAGATTTACAAGAACTGTATAAAGTGTCATGTACGCGTTAATCTTATCCTGATGCATATCCTTTACCCAGAAACGCTCTCTGCTTCTTCTTACATACCAGTTACTAAGTTCATCTACGAAATCCTGGAGCACCTTTGACGTCTCAGTGATTCTGTAATTCTCAAGATTATTATCAACTGTTTTGATAACTGTATTAAGTCTGGAGATAATCCATTTGTCCATTACAGGCAGCTTATCATAATCAAGTGTGTACTTAGTAGGATCAAATTTGTCAATATTTGCATAAAGCACATAGAACGCATACGTATTCCACAAAGTACCGAGGAATTTGCGCTGACCTTCTGTAACAGCCTTAGCGTAGAACTTATTGGGAAGCCACGGAGCACTGTTGGAATAGAAGTACCAACGAATGGCGTCCGCACCGTAAGTTTCAAGGGCATCGAAAGGATCTACTGCATTACCTTTTGATTTAGACATTTTTTGACCGTTTTCATCTTGAACAAGACCGAGAACGATAACATTCTTGTACGGCGTGTCATCAAATATCAATGTTGAAATAGCCATCAACGAATAGAACCAACCTCTCGTTTGGTCAACAGCTTCACTGATAAAGTCTGCAGGGAAATGCTCCTCAAATATCTCTTTATTCTCAAAAGGATAGTGCCATTGTGCAAAAGGCATCGCACCTGAGTCAAACCAGCAGTCAATAACTTCTTTAACACGAGTCATTTCGCCACCGCACTCAGGACAACGGATTTTAACTGCATCAATATATGGTCTGTGAAGTTCAATATCATCAGGACAATTATCAGACATTGATTTTAACTCTTCTATAGAGCCGATTGCATGTCTGTGTCCGCAAGAACATTCCCAAATATTAAGAGGTGTTCCCCAATATCTGTCACGACTAATACCCCAATCTTGTACATTTTTAAGCCAATCACCGAAACGACCTTTACCGATTGACTCTGGTATCCAATTTACCTTGTTGTTATTCTCAATAAGTTTCTCGCGTACAGATGTCATCTCTATAAACCAAGAATCTCTTGCATAGTAAATAAGCGGTGTATCGCATCTCCAACAGAAAGGATATGAGTGCTCAAAAGGAATAACCTTAAACAGCAATCCCCTCATATTAAGGTCTTTGATGATTTCTTTATCTGCATCCTTACAGAAAGTACCTGCCCATGTTGTTTCTGCAGTCATCTGTCCTCTGTTGTCAACAAGCTGCAGGAACGGAAGTTTATACTTCTTACCTACAAGTGCGTCGTCTGCACCGAATGCAGGGGCAATGTGTACTATACCTGTACCGTCGGAAGTTGTAACGTAGCCGTCACATGTTACGAAATATGCCTTTCCGTCAAGCTTTTTAAAGGAATATAAAGGCTCGTATTCCATCATTTCCAACTCTGAGCCTGTATAGCTTTCGAGTATTTCATACTCTTCTTCTATATTTGAAGAAATAAGCTCCTCTGCCAAGATGTAATTTGCTGTTTCTGTTTTTATTTTAACGTATTTAACATCAGGATTTACACACAAAGCTACGTTAGAAGGAAGTGTCCAAGGTGTTGTTGTCCAAACTAAGAAATAAGTATTGTCCTGACCTACAACTTTCATTTTAACTGTTACTGAGCGATCTTTAACGTCTTTATAACCTTGTGCAACTTCGTGGCTCGAAAGAGGTGTGCCGCAACGAGGACAATAAGGAACAATCTTAAAGCCTTTATAAAGCAAACCTTTTTCCCAGATTTTCTTAAGAGCCCACCATTCAGATTCAATAAAATTATTATCATAAGTAACGTACGGGTCGTCCATATCTGCCCAGAAACCAACTGTTCCCGAGAAGTCTTCCCACATACCCTTATATTTCCATACGCTCTCTTTACACTTCTTTATAAAAGGCTCAAGACCGTATTCTTCTATTTGCTCTTTACCATCAAGGCCCAAAAGCTTTTCAACTTCAAGCTCAACAGGAAGACCATGAGTGTCCCAGCCCGCTTTTCTCAAAACGTGGTAACCCTTCATCGTTCTGTAACGAGGAATCATATCTTTAATTACACGAGTAAGAACGTGTCCTATATGAGGCTTACCGTTTGCCGTCGGAGGTCCGTCATAAAACGTATATGTTTCTTTGCCTTCGCGAAGCTTTATACTCTTTTCGAAAATATCGTTCTCTTTCCAGAACTTTTCGGTTTTCTTTTCTCTCTCAACAAAATTCAAGCTCGATGATACTTTTTCGTACATAAATTTTCACCATTTCCTAAATTACTGTAGTGCTCCCAAATGCTTTTTAAAAGAAACACTGCCGCAACTTTCATAATAATATTTTAACACCCTTTAGTCAAGCAAAAGTTATCCTGCAACACTCTTACTGTCAACAAATTTAACATTAACTATTTCGCTGTCAGTTCCCACGCGCATAGGCATTCCCCAATAGCCAACGCCGGAAGTCACAATCACATGAGGACTTTGTGCATTTTTTCGATAATAACCGTAATCGACAGTATACAGAATGTCCGTAATTAAATTTGCCGGAAAAAGTTGTCCCTTATGCGTATGGCCACACAAAACCAAATCAACATCGCCCCTGTATGTGTGAATATTTCCCGGATTATGGTCAAGCACCACAACCGGCAAGTTTTCATCTTCTATCTTAAGGAATTCAGAAAGTTCTTTACGTTCGTCTCCTCCGTAACCGCCTATAGGTGAGCCATCTAACCTTCCCACTAATACAAGCCGATTATCAATAATTTCATATTCATCCCTCAGTAAATGTATATTCGCCTTTTCCATAAAAGAAACCATTTGTTTATTTGTACTGCCCGCATCGTGATTGCCAAAACAAGCATAAGTGCCAAAAGTCGAACGAATACCGCGCAATATTTCCATAGCTGCCTCAGGATTCTTTATAGACGCGTAGTCTGTGTCAAAAAAATCACCTGCAACACACACCACATCAGGATTCATTGAGTTAATTTCATTAACAATTTTCTCCAAGCGACCCTCAGAACCAACAGAACCCAAATGCAAATCACTTATCATTACTAAATTCAAATCCGAAATATCATTTTTGTTTTCTAATTGTATTTCATAAGAAACATGGTTAATTTGGCGTGCATTTATAAAGCCATATACACATGTTATACTCGTTAAAATTAAAACCGCCACAGATATAATTCCTTTAAAATATCTGTAATCAGTAAAAGAAAGCTTCATTATTCGCGGCACCAACATTATTACATCTGCTAATGCAACAAAGAACAAAAGATATATAAAAATGCCCATATAATATGCGCTGATCAGTCCTAAAGCGTGCTTTATTCCATCAGGAAAAGGTATCATAGAACGACCGAAACCCAACGTCATTATTGCTGCCAACAACAAAAAAACTGTAAGTATGGGCCAAAAACGCACATTTGGGAAAAAGCAAGCAAATCCATGATAAAATCTGCTTGCTAAATAATAGCTTATTCCTGCTAAAGCAGCAAAAACAAAAAAAACTAACAAAAACGGCATTTATTATCTCCTTTTTTATAAAATTGTCCACTACTTAAGTTTTTACCACATCAACGGTAGATATTCCGTATTTTTTCATAATTTCCACATCTTGCTCTGTAATAATTTCACCGCTTATTACTACAGGCACTGCGGGCGGGCATGAAACTGTGGGTGCGCCACAAATTTTCCCTACGGAATCCTCTGCCGCTACCGTTTCGTGCAGTGCAAAGACTGCTTCTCTGATTGATACTTTTTGCTCATGACGTTGCATTTTTATTTCTTGCATTGTTTCCCTAATGGGCTTTTTAAACGGAATATTTGCAAAAGCTTCTTCTAATCGCTTAAAGTCTGTAATTGTACTCTCTGTACTTGCCATAAATACCGCAAAATCATTATCGCACATTTCAGGTATGATTTTGTATTTTTTTAACTTTTTTGTAAATGCTTCTCCCAAATATCCGGCAGCTTTTATATTTACTACAATTTTTAACGGCTCTGTTTCTTCTACCACATAGCCAAAAGAAGCAATTTTTTCCTTAACTGCCAAAACTCTTTTTACCGTCCGAGCCAAGTTTTCTCTATAGTCATCAGCTAAATATCCGTTGCACCAATCAAGTGATTGTAATACAAGATACGACGGGCTCGTTGTTGCAAAAACGCGAAGCATTTTTTGTGCAGCATCAATATATTCTACGGGACACTTTGCAGAAAAATGCAAATACGCACCACCTGTTAAAACAGGCAAAGTTTTATGTGCCGAATCACAACAAATATGCGCCCCAAGTTGAATAGGGTGCCCCTTTTCCGTAGAATAAGCATCCGGCAAGAAGTGTAAATATGCGCCGTGGGCGTTGTCAACCAGCAAAAGTACATTGTACGCCTCACATATGTTACTGATTTTTGCAATATCGGTGATATTTCCCAGATAATCAGGGGACGTGATATAAATCGCATCAGGTTTTTGCTTGCAATTTTTTAAAGCTTCCTCTATATCTGCGTCCGTAACTTCACAACTGCACAAATGGTTAAATTCTCCGGGATATATCCACTCCACATCAATATCAAGCGCGGCACAAGCATAAATAAATGCTTTATGTACATTTCGCGAAGCTAAAACAAGCGGTCTTTTGCCCTTTTTTAAAGTTGCCACAGCACCCAACATGGCTCTTATGGCATGGCTGGAACCTTCTGTAGAATAAAATGTCTTTGCAGTGCAAAAAAGCGAAGCTGCATTGTCTTCGCTCTCTTTAATAATGCCTTCTGACATATAAAGTACATCGGCACCGTTTATTTCTGTTATGTCATATTGCTCGCAACCTGTAAAATCCGCGCCTTTATGACCGGGCATATGAAAACGTGAAAAGTTGCTGTCTGCGTATTTTTGAACAAAATTATAAATCGGGGTTTTCATTTTATTCTTCCTCTGCCTCGGCAACTTTTATCATTACAGCACATTCAATTCGCTTCTTGAAAAGCTCACAACCGTATTCATAAACGCCGTTTATACTGCCCGTTGCATGGTAAGAATTAGCTGCACAGCCTCCCGAACAATAAAGCTTTGCCCAACAATCTCTGCATTCTTTCCTTGCATAAGCATTACAAGAACGGAATTCATCCTGCACTTCTTTTCTCGTGACGCCTGTCCATACATTACCAAGACTGTATTTAGAATCTCCCACAAATTGGTGACAAGGATAAAGCTCTCCCCAAGGAGTAACAGCCATGTATTCCGTACCGGAACCGCAACCGGTGATTCTCTTGTAAATACATGGTCCGTTTGTCAAATCTATCATATAATGGTAAAAAGTGAAACCATCGCCCGTCTTTTTACGTTTAATCATTTCTTTGGCTAAAATTTCATATTGTTCTTTGAGCTTTGGCAAATCCTCCTCCGTAAGTGCATACGGGTCTCCGGGAGGGCAAACAACGGGCTCCATACTAAGCTCTTTAAAGCCAAGGTCTGCCATGTGAAAAATATCATTCGTAAAATCCACATTATTATGGGTAAATGTACCTCGCATGTAGTAATCCTTGCCGCCACGCTTTTCAACAAGACGCTTGAATTTTGGAACAATCAAATCATAGCTGCCTCTGCCTGCATGATCTGTACGGAAATGGTCATTAACTTCTTTTCTGCCGTCCAAACTCAGTACAACATTGCTCATTTCTTTGTTGGCAAAATCAATAACATCATCATCAATTAAAACGCCGTTTGTAGTAAGGGTAAATCTGAAATTCTTATTGTGTTGTTTCTCCACACTTCTGGCATATTCCACAAGCTTTTTAACAACATCCCAATTCATAAGCGGCTCACCGCCGAAAAAGTCTACTTCGAGATTTTTTCGTGTTCCTGAATTGGCAATTAAAAAGTCAAAGGCCTGCTTGCCTGTTTCAAAGCTCATAAGAGCTCTGTCTCCGTGATACTTGCCTTGGCTTGCAAAACAATAAGAACAGCTCAAATTACAAGTGTGGGCGACATGCAAACAAAGAGCCTTAACCACATTACTGTTATTTTTATAGTCTATAGCAAGATTTTCAAATTCGTCCTCAGTAAAAAGCTTGCCGCTTTCTTCAAGAGAACGTATATCCTCGATACACTCTTTTACATCGTCTGCCGTAACTTCCGGCCAAGACGCATACTTTTGCAGTATTTTTGACAGTATTTCTTCTTCGGAATGCCCTTTATACATTTCTATTATATCGTATGCCACCTCGTCTACTGCATGAACAGAGCCGCTGCAAGTGTCGAGCACTATGTTATATCCATTTAATTTATATTGATGTACCATTAACTATCCCTCGGATTTCTAAAAAATGTAAAGCTCCGAGATTCATGTTAACTTGAGTCTCGGAGCTTTTTAGGACTTGTTACAGCCCTCTACTTAATACCGAATAAAATTATTTATTATTCTTATTCTCGCATTTCTGATTTGCAACACCGCATGATGTCTTGCAAGCTGACTGACAAGATGTCTGGCACTCACCGCATCCGCCTTTTTTTGCTGTGTTAGCAACATTCTTTGTCTCAATAGTTTTTATTCTGCTCATTGGTCTAACCTCCAAATCTCAATCGTTTTTAACATGTAAACTCTATCATACCGACTTGTGCTTGTCAAGCCTCTCTTCCCACATTATACTTTATCGGAAGGCTTCTTTTTCAGCACCAACACTAAAGTTGTAATCGCTGCAGCAATCACCACTGCACAAATAACAACGACAATTATAACTAATGTATTATCGTTTTTATTGTCTTTTTCTTTAGGTTTTGCAGCAGAAGCAGTTGTTGTAGGAGATGTAGTTTCATCCGTTTCCGTCGGCGCTGTTGTGGCTGTTGCTGTAGCCGTTTCTGTCCCTTCGGAAGCAGCGCTTGTAGGTGTTACTGTCTGCGTAACATTGATTGTGGGCGAAACAGGTGTTGCACTTGGTTTTGCTGTAGTCGGAGCAGCAGTAGGTGTTTTAAGCGCAGGTCTTGCCGTTGCCGTATCGGGAACAACATTTATTGTTTTACTGCCGAAAATATACCTATAATTAAATCTGTTGTTCGGAGCAACATCGCCTTTATCGATAAAGAGCATTATGTCGTCCTCCTCCGGAATATTATCTGCAAACTTAAAGTCAACAGTAAAGCTATTGCCCGGGATTCTTATTGAACTTCTGGAAATACCGATTACCATTTCCTTGCCACTATATGAAATATCTGCATCAGCAACGTATTCCAATTCATACTTTCCCGAAGCGTCGAAACGCTCTATTGTTGCTTTGTTACCAACTCTTACACGATTAACCAAATAGTCATAACCATGCCAGCCCGTTTCGTAATTTGCATCAATATTAAGCATCAAATTCATCCAGTTTGTTCCCTCGGGAGCTGTGATATTGTCTACCGTTCTAACGTAGAAATAAATGTTATTTGCGTCAGATGCAACTCTTACTTCTTCAAAGTCATTTCTGCCTGATTTATCAGTATAGTAATACTTCTTTGAATTTGTAGAGCCGGGATGGTCTCTGTGCAACGTATCGTATAAATCATCATAGTATATGTTGCCGGAATTTCTTATCGTAGAAAAATCATTGACATTAACTGTCTGTGTCTTTGTGGTAACGGGAATCTCTCTTGCTCCTTTAAATTGTCTTATATAATCTGTAAGCAAGTAGTAGTAGTTATCTCCGTAGCCACCCTTCATAGGTGCAATATCTCGTGAATATTCGGCACTGTATGCATCTACGAAATACGTCTCTCCTGACGGCAGTCTCTTGCCCAAAAATGCATCGGAGCCGTTAGACAAAAATCTTTGTGCCATCCACTCATTCCACTGTGTTACCAGTACATACTGTGGGTCGAGCTGCAAAGCGCGCGTCCATTGTTCCGTAAAATAAATTCCCTTTTCAGGTTGCTGTTTTGATGCCGCCGGTTGTCTGCCGTTAGAATAGCTCTTTCCCATATTTGAAGTAGGATGCTGCGCTGCTGCTACAGAAACCATTTCTCTCTGGCTTGATGTATTACCGGGAGCCCAGCCGCCTTTTTGCGGTGAGTTTTCAAGCCAAGGCCATTTGCCTGCACCACTTTGCCAAGCCCAACAATCTCGTACTTCAAAAGCGTTCTTTAACTCTGTGGAATTCGGTGCAGAGGTAGGACAAAGCATTAAAAATTCACCGTCAATAGTATACAATGCATCGTCATATTCTCCCGTTTTATAATAAGTATTGTAAAGCTCTTTTAAAACATTCGATACGCTGTTTAAAGGTCCTCCTGCTTTTATCATCCATGTTGCCTTTAAATACTTCTGTCCTTCTTGTTTTCTCTTCATGTTTTCTTCAAAGAAAACCTTATATGCATCATGATATAAATATCCGTTACCGGCATCAAAAAATACACCGTCAACTCCTGCATCACAAAGCATCTGAATGTCTTTTCTGATTACCCATGGGTCATCGCTCCTGTAATATCCGAAATACGGTTCATCCCAATAATGGAAAGAAGGAGAAGCTCCCCA
>JAFZEI010000101.1 GCA_017560765.1 Clostridia bacterium
AGGAGTAATAAAATGTCACATCATATCATTGATTTATTTAATATAACAAAAAGCTACGGCGACACAGAGGTTATCAAAGATTTAACTCTCTACATTCGCAAGAACGAATTTATCACTTTACTGGGCCCCAGCGGTTGCGGCAAAACAACCACACTAAGGATAATAAGCGGTTTCGAAAAGCCGGATTCCGGCCGCGTACTTTTTGACGGTGTTGATATAACTGACCTACCGCCTCACAAGAGAAAAGTTAATACGGTTTTCCAGAAATATTCTCTTTTCCCTCATATGAATATATATGAGAATATAGCATTCGGTCTCAGAATCAAAAAAATGCCGGAGTCAGAGATACGCGAAAAAGTCCGTAATGTTCTTGAACTCGTAGAGCTCAGCGGTTTTCAGAAGAGAATGCCCGATTCTTTAAGCGGCGGTCAGCAGCAAAGAATCGCAATCGCCCGTGCTATCGTAAACGAGCCCGAGGTACTTCTCCTTGACGAACCTTTAGGAGCTTTAGACTTAAAGCTCCGCAAAGAAATGCAAGTAGAATTAAAAGCACTTCAACAAAAAACAGGTATCACATTTATATACGTAACTCACGACCAAGAAGAAGCGCTCACCATGTCTGACACAATCGTTGTAATGAATAACGGCGTAATTCAGCAAATCGGCATTCCTACAGACATTTACAACGAACCCAAGAATGCTTTTGTTGCCCAATTTATCGGCGACAGCAATCTCCTTTCCGGCGTAATGATAAAAGATTGCCTGTGCGAGTTCTCAGGTCGTCAATTTCAATGTGTTGACACCGGTTTTGACAAAGAAGAAGACGTAGACATAGTTGTACGTCCCGAGGACATCAAACTTGTCTCCCCCGAAGACGGAATGCTTCAAGGCACTGTCATCAGCGCTCTATTTAAGGGTGTGCATTACGAAATGATTGTAGAAGCCTCAGACGGTTTTAAATGGAAAGTTCACAGCACACAGATAACACCTCCCGATACTAAGGTAGGCATGAATATAGCGCCTTTTGATATTCAAATAATGAAGATTCCTTTTAACACACTTACAGGTTGGATAATGCCCGATAATAAAGTTGATATCGGCAACACAGTGCTTAATTACGATTTATCATCCGGCAACCGTGCCGCAACAGAATTCGAATACGAAGAAACAGTCAACGTATACGTTCTTCCTCAAGATATCGAAGTTTTACAGCAGCCCAAACCACTTGCAAATTCCAAAGCAAAAGCAGCCGTGCAAGATTCCGTAGCTTTAGCAGAAGAAGCTCCCAATGTGTTTGAGGGCGAGGTAGAGACATTCAAATACAAAGGCGATGACTTTGAGATACAAGTCAAATGCGGAGATATTACACTTTTGGTTCATACATATACCAAGGTTACCATAGGAGAGAAAATAAAGCTCCGTATCCCTGCAGACAAAATAAAAATCAGAAAAAGAGAGGAGATCAGCGAAATTGTCGAAGAGAATCAATAATGCTTTAAAATGTATTCCCGTATATTTGTGGCTTATTATTTTTACTGTCGTTCCGCTTCTTATGGTCTTCTTTTATGCCATTTTTGAAGTGCAGGACGATGGTAGTATACGCTTCACTTTAGAATACTTAAATGACGCTGTTACAAACGGTCAATACTTAGATGCAATGCTCCGTTCATTGGAATATGCTCTTATAAGTACAATTGTTTGTCTTGTTTTAGGATATCCATTGGCTTATATTTTGGCAAACATGGAAGAACGCAAGCGTAATTTTATATCCGTTTTGTTTTTACTTCCCATGTGGATGAATTTTCTTATCAGAACTTACGCTTTGTCTTCTCTCATTAATGAGCAAGGTATAATAACAAGATTTTTACAATGGATGGGCTTGATTAACGGCAGTATAACGGGCACTGAGGCAGCTATCGTAATAGGTATGGTGTATAACTTTCTGCCATTTATGATTCTTCCCGTTTATACATCTATGCTTAAAATAGACAACAGAATTGTAGAGGCAGCCAAAGATTTAGGTGCTGATTCTGCTACGGTATTTAAGAAAATCGTACTACCGCTTACAGTCCCCGGTATAATTTCCGGAATCACAATGGTTTTTGTGCCTTGTATTACTACTTTTGTAATACCTCAATTACTTAATAACAAAGTCTGGACAATCGGTAGCCTGATCGAGTTTCAGATTAACGGAAACGCCAGCAGTACCGGCGGCGTAAATAACACGGCTGCAGCAATATCATTTATATTAATGATTATTGTTTTTATCTGTATGTCAATTTTCAGCAAATTTGACAGCGATGGTGCTGAGAACGGAGGCTTAATGTGATTAAATTCTTAAAGCGTTTTTATCTCGGTTTTGTATTACTGTTCCTGTATGCTCCAATTCTTGTTATGATTTTATTCTCATTCAACAAGGGTGATACACGAGCAAACTTTACCGGCCTTTCCTTTCAATGGTACACAAAAATGTTCGAAAACAGCACTCTCATGGAGGCTCTTATAAATACTTTGGTAGTGGCCTTGTGTGCGTCTGTTATTTCCACGATTCTCGGTACTTACATTGCCTTTGTTATTTCTAAAATGTCACCTGCAAACAAAAGCGTTTCTATGAAACTTTTAAATATTCCCATGCTTAACGCAGAAATTGTAACCGGTGTTTCTCTGATGTTTTTCTTCGTGTTCATTTCTGTTTCGCTGGGCTTTACAACGCTTTTAATAGCGCATATTATTTTCGATGTGCCCTATGTTGTTTTGTCTGTGCTTCCGCGAATCAGACAATCAAACAAAAGTATATACGAGGCAGCATTAGACTTAGGTGCTACACCTGCAATGGCTTTTCGCAAGATAATTCTCCCTGAAATAATGCCCGGTATTTTTTCAGGTGCTTTACTTGCTTTTACAATGTCATTTGATGACTTTATAATAAGTTATTACACTTCCGGTCCGGGATTTGTAACTCTGTCTGTTTATATAAATACAATGACAAAACGTGCAATTCCCCTTACAATAAATGCCCTTTCAACATTTATATTTGTGATTGTTTTTGTATTATTACTTATAACTAACCTAAAAGGAAAAAAATCAACAGAAAAATAGGAGGTCGCTAACATGCGCAAAAGTTTATCAATTTTATCTCGTATCATGACTCTTGCTGTGACAGTTGTAATTTTGCTGTCCTGCACCCCTACTCCGGCAAAGGCTGCCAAAAAAGAACTCTATATATTTAACTGTGGTGACTACATTGCAGAAACTACTGTAGAAAAGTTCGAAAAAGCCTATCCGGAATACGATGTAATTTACGAAGTCTTCGACACGAACGAAGCAATGTACCAAAAGTTAGTAAGCAGCAATATTCCGTACGATGTACTGATACCTTCTGACTACATGATAGAACGCTTAATAAAGGAAAACCGCCTCAAAGAAATCGATATGAGCCAATTAGAGAATTACAAATATATCGGTGAGGCATATAAAAACACAAATTACGACCCTGACAACAAGTATTCCGTACCTTATATGTGGGGCACACTCGGCATACTTTACAATAAAGAAAAAGTAACCGAAACAGTTGACAGTTGGTCAATTCTCTGGGACGAGAAATATTCAGGTCAAATTTTGATGTTGGATTCTATGCGCGACTCTATGGCAGTTGCTCTTAAAAAATTAGGATATGACCTTAATACAACAAACCAAGCAGAAATTGACGCTGCCGCAAAGGCGCTCGTTGAGCAAAAACCTCTTGTTGCGGAATACGGTGTTGACATTCTTAAGGACAAAATGATTCAAGGCTCTTACTCCTTTACTGTTGCTTATTCCGGTGATGCTCTTTATATGCAAAATCAAAATGCAGAACTTAACGGCGGAGAGTCCGTTCTTGAATATGTTATCCCTAAAGAAGGCAGCAACTTCTGGATAGACGCAATGTGCATTCCGACTACAAGCAAAAACACAGAAGGTGCAATGAAGTTTATCGACTTTATGTGTTCTACAGAGATTGCTTATGACAATGTAGAATACATCGAATATTCTACTCCTCATACAGAGGCTTTAAACGAGCTTGGTGAGGATTATATTAACAACAACATTTATAACCCGTCTGCTGAGATATTGGCTAATTGCGATCCTTTTGCATATCTTGAGCCCGATACTCAAGCCGCCTATAATAAAGCTTGGGAATCTGTACGCCTCGCGTCAAAAGACGGTGGCAGTTCATATACAAAATGGATTATCATTGGAGTTATAGCCGTGGCTGTCGTGGTTGCTGTCGTTGTGTTTATTCTTCGCAAAAATAAATTAAATAAATTAAAATACGATTGACGATATAGAAAAAAGGGCTGTTTCGGCAGCCCTTTTTTTCACCCTTCAAAGGCATTTGGCAGCATCATTAATCAGCAACCGCATCCGTTGTTAGCGGGGCAACCGCAATCACAACCGCATCCGTCATCGCTGAGAACAGCAAGGATGGCAACGATAAGGATGATCCACCAAAGGCAATCTTGGTTTATAAAATCAAAGCAACCGCATCTCATTTTTTGTTTCCTCCAAATTCACTCGTTACAATTACATACTATGCATCCGTTTTTTAAGGTGTTACTTTTTTTCTTGCCATATATCTCCTGTTATTGTATTATTTGAACAACAATTTTTTTTGTAGGCGGCGTTTATTATGAATGATATCAATTTGCTGATTTATACTTCAAACTCTTTTAACCCTTGGTTTAATTTGGCTTTAGAAGAATATTTATTCAATACAATCCCCGAAAATACTGTAATTCTGTATTTATGGCAGAACAGAAACACTGTTGTTATAGGCAAGTCGCAAAACGCTTGGAAAGAGTGCCGCATTTCCGTATTGGAAGCTGACGGCGGCAAACTTGCCAGACGTCCGTCCGGCGGCGGTGCAGTTTATCACGACGACGGAAATATGTGCTACACTTTTATTACGTCCTCAGGACTTTATAATTTAGAGCGCCAACTTTCTGTCATCCTCGAAGCTGTGAAATCCCACGGAATAGCGGCTGAATTTACCGGCAGAAATGACATTACAACGCCTGACGGGCGAAAGTTTTCCGGTAATGCTTTTAGATTTTCCGGGGAAAAGGGACTTATGCACGGAACATTACTGCTTGATACCGATTCTGAAAAAATGGCTCGCTATTTACAAGTGTCCCCTGCAAAAATGAAAGCAAAGGGTGTAAATTCCGTCCGTTCCCGCGTAATTAACCTCAAAGAGCTCAACAAGGACATTACTCCTGATTCCGCCAAAACAGCCTTAAAAGACGCTTTTCGTGCGG
>JAFZEI010000102.1 GCA_017560765.1 Clostridia bacterium
CTTTCTCATTCAAAAACAATCTAATGGAATACTAATTTCATCTTCTTGTTCTTCGTCAATTGCGACATATACATCACCATTTACAGAAATAATCAATTCGTTATCTTCCAATTGTTCCATTGTTTCACTTTCAAATTCTTTTTCATCAATCTCGACCACTTTAAAATATTTAGCCATTGCTTTCATCTTCCTTCAATTCAAATGTTTAAATATGTGAGCAATAACATCAACTGTCCAGCCGTTGCCAATCATTTCGTATCTTGCACCTTTTGGCGTTTCTTTCAGCTCGTTGTTGATAATTTCGTATTTTGTATAATCAATCGGAAGTGTTTGCAATTTTTCACATTCATTATGTGTCATTTGGCGCATTGTTCCGTCAATTTCTATTCCGGAATATCTGCCCAATTTTTTATACGCTCTTTTGTGTTCTTCTGGTGTTGCATTACCTTCAAATACAGCTTGACCGAAGCTTTTACCAAAATATCTGTGTCTGTAATAATCTTGACCGCCGCTGAATCCTGCGTATCTTCTCGTTAAGCAAAGAGCTTTTTCTCGATCAACAGTTCCGCTTTCGATAATATCAGCAAGCAAAATACCTTTGTCTTTCGGCTGCTCAACACCGGGTATATTTGTCCAATAAAGCCTTTTTCTTAATTGAGCTGAAACAAGAGATGAATTTATCATTATCGGTTTAACACCGAGAATTTCACTAATTGTATCTTTTGCTTCTTTAGGCATACTGTTGTTGTTCTCAAGCAGAAAATATTTTGGCTTAAATTTTTTCAAACATTCAACATACTTCCAAAACAAGCCGCTTCTTTCGCCGTTCAAGCCTTCTCTATTCGCTTTTGCGATACTTAAATCTTGACAAGGGCTGCCACCAATCAATAAATCAATTGAGGGCAAATTCCAATGTTCGTAATTATTCACATCTCCAAGCCTAACAATTTCAGGATAGTTATATTGCGATACACCTTCAGCATGATTGTCGATTTCGCTTGCATAGTATGTGTCTACTTCAATTCCTGCCCTTTCAAGAGCCACCATTCCGCAACTGATACCGTCAAATAAACTTAAAACTTTCATCCTTCATCTTCCTTTCCTTCGTTGCCGCTATAATCAAGAATAAATGAGTCCAAAAAAGAAGAATCATAGACTCGTGCTTTGAAGTTATCTTTTTGACTCGATTTTTCAATTCCGGCACTGTTTTTTTTCGAATCTTGGTCTGCCCAAAGGACAAGCGTAGCGTAGTGATTTGGGTAATATTTACCTGTAGAAGCCAAATATGCTGAGAAATAATCAATCCTTGATTCTGCATCAGGATATTTGCGCTTAAAGTCAGCAAATTCGTTTTCTGAGAGAAAAACATTTTCAAATTGCCCAAAAGCCTTGTGCGTGTGTGTGTGCGTATCTCCCGCACTCGATTCTCGTTCTCGTATATCGTTCTCGAATACGTTCTCGAATACGGAGACATTTGCTTGCATTTGCTTGCGTTTGCTTGCAGATGATTTCAAATGCTTGCAAACTGTTGCAGATGGACTGATTTGTTTGCAATTGTTTTCATTAAATTCAGGATACTTGCTGTTTTTGGCTCTGACAGTCTGATGTTTCTCCCAAGCAGTCAGTTGCAGGATCGTTTCTCCGTCTTCCGTTTCGTATAGGAAAACCATTCCAGCAATCGATAGCTTATCCAAAGCTTTATCAATCTGTCTTTCAGTCAAATCTTTTTTTAAAGGGAAGCAACTACCCTTAATTATCGCCACATCGCCATCAAATCTACCATAATCATCTGCCACTACCATCAATCTGTAGAACAGAACTTCTTCAAACCAACCAAGAGAGTTAATATCTTTGCTTTTGCAAATTCGTTCTTTTAAAATTCGATTTGGCATTCTAACTCTCACTCCTTAAAATAGAAAATCGTCATCACCTTCCGGCATCGGATAGTAGCCATCCATATTCAACTCAGGAGGAGGCGCAGGAAGCGGAGGAACATAAGAGTCATCGTTGTAGCCAGCTTCTGTTGTTGCCGGATTCGGTGCTTTAACCGGACCCGAAGAAGTAGAATCTTTCTTGCTCTCGCAGAACTCTACATTATCTGCGACAACCTCCGTAGCATAGTGTCTTTGTCCGTCATCATCATCCCAAGAACGAGTCTGAATACTTCCTATAACAGCGATTCTGCTACCCTTAGTAAAATACTTTGAAACAAACTCTGCTGTCTGTCTCCAAGCCACAACAGGTATAAAATCTGCTGTAGGCTGACCTTCCTTTTTGAAGCGCCTGTCCACCGCTATCGAAAAGCGGCAGACAGATGTTCCGTTTAATGTATTTTGCAAGGCAGGAGGAGCTGTGAGTCTTCCAATCAAGCTGACATTATTCATTGGTAGCTTCCTCCGTAATTTCTACTTCTTGAATATCTACGTCAGATATATCCATCTCAACAGCAGTAACAGAGTACATATCTTCTGAAATCTCATGTTTAATGGTTTCATCTGTTGTTATCTGTTTAACAAAATCCGATTTAAGAGGAGCATATTTTAGAACTTTTTTGAGAACTGTCTTTTTAGACATTTCATCAAAGTTAGTTTTCCAAGGAGAATACGAAGACTCATAAGATTTGGAATATTTTTTGGCATGAGCTTTAACATCTGCCATTGACATTACTTCAAAGCCATAACCACCTGATTTGGTTTTAAAAATCGCATATACAAAAGTCGGATTCCCTCTTTCACCGGAAGTGCAAGGAATATGTTTTAATCTCGGATTTAATCCGTATTCATATTCAATTGTGTCATTTTGATGAACACAATGACACTGAATTATTTCTACTTCGCCTGAACGATATGCAAGGTCTATGAGTCCTTTGTATCCGATTTGGAACTGTGCTTCAAGGACACCCTTGTTTTTATACGGAATGATGTGTGCTTGTCCTAACGGTGTATTAGGCTCTAAACCCAATTGTGCTGCTTGCATCATCGCTCCTAAGAAAGATTTTGGAGTACAGTTTTGAAGTTCAGGAGTTGTGGAAAGCGCAGAAAGCACCATTCTTGTAAATCTCTCAGGTGTTATTACTGACGGAAGAGCTTTTGCGATTTCACCTTCCATACTCTTAATGTACTGCTGCATGGTTCTCTGTTCTTTCTTTTCTGCCATTGCTGTTGTTTGCTTTTGAATCATATTAGACATAAATTATCATCCTTTCTTTTTGCTTATTCTTAAAGTTCTAACTGTTGAAAATTTGTAATACGGATCAAGAATTACAGTTGTGTTTTCCGCTGCAAATTTCTTTGAATCGAAAGTTTTTCTTTCAGAAGATTTCCAAGACACGCTGTAGCCTTCGCAATCGCCTCTTTCAGCCTCTCCTAAATAATTCTTGATTAGATTTTCCTTTTCGGTCTTAACCGCCTCTAAGGTCTTAATTTGAGCTTTTAATCCCTCTATGGCATCAAGCTCATCTGAAAATGCAAATAAATCTACTGTAACAGATGTTGATTCCGGATAAAGCTCTGTGATAGTGTTCGATGTGCTTTCTGTACCATCAATCGGAGGCTCTTTATTCTCTGTAACGTATACAAAAAACTTCCCTTCAGCATCCATAAGAGCTTTGATTTCATCATCGTCTATATAAAGAGACTCTTCGCACCAATCAGGCTTCACATCATTAGGAATCCTTGTCAATTGATAGATGAAGAAATTCTTGTTTCCTACCAAGACTGCGATATACCATTTTTGCTTTTCGGTTATTGCCATGTAGTGAACGCTCTGACAGTAGTAATTAGCCGGAAAGCTACCATGCTTGAATTTCTTCAAATTCAGTTCAGATGTTGACTTACATTCAAGTCCTGCATCCTCACCAACTACTACCCTGTCCACATTGGCTATAGCAAACGGAAATTTATCGTTTAATAAGCTGTGATTCTCTCTGCGGACTTTCTTGCCTGATATCTCCTCAAATTTCTTAGCAATAAACTCCTCAAGGAATGTTCCTACATCTGTTGCGAGGTTTCCCTCAAAAGGAGCTATCTTACCTGTCTTCTCTGCCCAAAGACTGAATGCTGACTTGTACGGATTCAATCCAACAACTGATGCAGCATCTGAACCTCCGATATATTGATGTCTGAGTGCCTTCCACTCTTCTCTGTTTTCCGTCTTAATCTTCGTTATCATTTCTCTTTACCTCATCTAATTTAAAATCACCAAACAAAAGTTTTTCCATATCATCAACGATTTCCGATAATTTAAAGTTTACTATCCTCATATATTCCAAACGCTTTTTGTTGGAAATATCAAACTCTTCTGTTACCAAAGGCATGATAAAATTAGAGGCAAAACCATCGATTATATCGAGTTTGCTCGCTATTGCCTTTCCTACTTCTATTTCCTCAGAGCTAATGGCAACTTTGAAACCTGCTTTTTCTCTTATCTTTGTGTCAGCCTCGATTAAATCAAGCAACTGCTTTACAATGTCAGCTTGTTCCTTTTTTCCTATTTTTCCCTTTTTGATTTTTGTCACTTCAATTCTCATTTTTCCTTCCTCCAATTATTTATTTTTTGTCAAAATATCTAAAAACCTTTTTAACAAGGCTTCTACTTCAGGTTTTAAACGCTTTCTCATTTTCTTTTTCTCTCCCGGTACTCAACCTCATTCAATAACATTTGACCACCGAAGATTCCGGCAGCTGTCACAGCCACACCAACGGACATAATGAACAGATATGTACTCGTCTTGATGTTTGCCTCTGCAAATATAGCCAAGAAAACAACTCCCAAGAGTCCTATAGTCATAAGTCCGTATGCTAACTTCTTTAACATTCAAATCACCTTCAACTTTCTCAACTTGCTGTAACGAGACTCTAAATCTTCGATATCAAATCCCCACGCTTTAAAGGCTGACTGCGTATTGATTCTGCTTGCATCCCAAACCTTTACCCCATCTTCAAACTCTCTTTGTCTCGCAATGGTCTTCAAATCAAGAGCCTTGCTCTTGGAACAACCAAAGAGTTCTCTGATATCCTTTGTTGTTAACTCAATCTTTTCGTAATACATCGATATTGCGCTCTTTAAATCTGCAACCATCGGTATCTTCACTCTTTTTTCCATCTTCTCGCCTCCTGTTCGTTATTTCGTTGTTGCGTTTTCGCAACTTTTTGTGCAAAAAAAATATAAATGTACGTCTTCAATTGGAATAGAAAGAATTTCGCAAGCCTTTTCAATTTCTTCGCGTTTCCAAGGAGTTTTATTGTTAAGTTTAGCACTCAAAGATGTTATGTTTATGCCCAGATCCTTTGAAAATTTTTCGTTCGTTTCAAAAACCTCTCTAATTCTTCCTCTTAATTTTGAATAGCTCATTAATTCACCTTCTTTCTTTTTTGTTGCGTTTTCGCAACTTCGCCTTTTATTATAGCAAGTTTTTTTTGAAAGTCAACACTTTTTTTGAGAAAACGCAATATTTTTTTTGCTGACATACTTTTTCATTGACTTTTCTCAATTTTGGTGATATATTTTTCTCACTTCTTTCAGCAAAGGATAGTGACATTATGAATAATTTTAATAGAATTGATAACACTGCCAACAGAATAAGAACTGCAATGCTTAAGGCATGCAAAAAGCAAGCTGATATTGTTAAAGAAACCGGAATTAACCGAAGTGCCATAAGTAGGTATTTATCTGGCGAATACGAGCCGAAACAAGATGCTATCCATAAAATAGCAAAATGTTTAAATGTCTCTGAAATGTGGCTGTGGGGTTATGAATGTCCAATGGAAAGAACGGACCTCCAAAAAAAGAACGACAACCTTACGGATATCGTTCTAAGACTGAGGAAAGATGAAGATTTTGCAGAGCTTGTTAATTCGCTAATTAAATTGAACCAAGTGCAATTGACGAGCATCAAACAGATTATTGCTGCGTTTTTGGAGAAGAGTTGATACTTTTCTGGAGAAGTTGGAAAATGAAATCAAGAAGTTCCTCATCAGCAGAAGGCAGTAATCCTTCGATTTTTTCAATATAATCCATTTGCATCGCAACCGCTTCCTTTCTTATTTCGGCAGAGATATATGCTCTCAATTGCCTTGGTCGGTGCGAATTATATGACTTAAAAATTTTTAAAACAACACCCAAATTTGATTTTTGAAGAATCAAATTTTTATAAAAAAATATCAAACAAAAAGTAAGGAGATTAATTATGGAAATAGGAGTAGATAAAGCTAAAGAATATATATTAGCTTTGAAAGATGCAGGCAAATTTACATTAGAGGACATAGCAAATTTGAGTGGCATTCCGCTGCCTACAATAAGAAATATTTGTTCCGGCAAAACACCTGATGCACGATTTGGAACAATAGCAAGAATTGTGATCTCGTTGGGAGGAGATTTAAACGAGCTTGTCGGCTATAAAGAAAAAAAAGAAATCGAACTAAACAGCACTGTTTCACTTAAAGAAACTTATGAAATGCGTATCGCTGACATGATAAAGTCTTATGAAGTGCGAATTGCTGATGTTAAAGAGCTTTGCGAAAAACGCATTGAGGATACCCACAAGTGCTGCGAAATAAGAATTTCCGATATGAAGCAAAACTTTGAGGAGAGGCTTGCGGAATATAAAAAAATGATATCAGAATAGAAAAGGATGGATTGAAGTGAAAAAAAGTTTAATCTTCTGTTTGTCCTTTATTTGCCTGTTTATGTTTTTTTCAATTGTAGCAATGGCACACTCCGGAAGAACAGATTCCAACGGAGGTCATTATGACAGTTCGACAGGAGAATACCACTACCACCATGGGTATTCTGCTCACCAACACAAGAATGGTGTCTGTCCTTATGATGACAACAGTAAAGCAGATGCAGAAGAAGAAGAAAGAGAAAGTTTGTCAACATCAAATAAAGGCACAAAGACTTTAAGTAAAGCGCTCAGTTTTGAAAAAATTTTAAGTGCCATACTTTGCTTAGTTCCTATTTTGTTTTTGGTTTACTTTTTTTCTATTATTATTTTTAATTTGTTTTTGAAAATTCCGTACTTTGCTCAAAAAGAAGAGGAATGGTTTAACGATGACAAATTGATTATCATATATAACAGTTTAATTTTGTTTGTTGTCTTTGTTTTTCTATGTATAGGAAGCAACTTATCCTTCAAAAACATATTTTTGACAATTTGGGATGTGCTTTTACTCGTACTAAAAGCAGCACCAATTCTTTTAGTAGCAGCGATCCCTACAGCCTTTTTTTGCTCTGAAACTAAAAGCGTAATAAAAAAAATACTTGTTTATATTTTAATGTGCATTTTATTAACTATTTTTATAATATTATTTAACACATAAAAGAGATAACAAAGGAGTTGCTTTATGCCTATTTATAAAATGGATAAAAAGAAAGATGGAGTACAGAAATATCGTGTGCGAATAAATTACACTGACTCAAAAGGCGAAGCTCACCAAATGGATCGTGTGGCTTATGGTCTTGCCGAAGCAAAGGAACTTGAAGCAAGATTGATATTTGAGCTTAATAATAAAAGCAATTTATCAAAAATGACTCTCCAAGAATTGTCAGAGGAATATTTCAATGCAAAAAAACACGAAGTCAGAGAGACTACTTTAGACAAGAGCAGAAGACTTTTAAACAGTAATGTTTTGTCTTTGTTAGGAGAGGTCCGGTTAGATAAGCTTGATGCTAAGAGACTTCAAAAATGGAAAAATGAAATATCCGAAAAAGACTTTAAGTTAAAGACTCGACAGAATATATACGGAGACTTCAGATCGATGCTTAACTATGCTGTAAAGATGGAATATATCCCCAAGAATCCCCTTTTAATTGTTGGAAATTTTAAGGATGCCTATGACTTTACAACACCGCAAGACAAGCTGCACTATTACACTCCTGAACAATATCTTAAATTCAGCGCTGTAGCTCGTAATTCAGCTCGCTCTGTAAAAGAGTGGGGTTATTTTGCCTTTTTCGCAATAGCCTTTTATACAGGTGCAAGAAAGGGCGAAATCAATGCTCTTAAATGGAGTGACATTGAAGGAACAACTATGCATATCAGAAGAAGTGTTGCCCAAAAAATAAAGGGAAAAGATATTGTGGAAACTCCTCCAAAGAATAAAAGCTCATACAGAGACATTGTTATTCCTCAACCATTAATGACAATTTTAGAGGAGCATAAATCTCGTCAAAAAGCAATGCCCGGATTCAGCGAAGATTATCGTGTCTGTGGCGGCATTGAATGCCTAAGAGATACAAGTATAGAAAATAAGAACAAAGCCTTTGCAGAAGCCGCAGGACTGCCTCATATTAGGATTCATGACTTTAGACACTCTCACGCTTCATTGCTATGCAACGAAGGTATTAATATTAAAGAAATCGCAAAGCGATTAGGTCACTCTAAAATAGAAGTGACTTGGAATACTTATTCGCATCTCTACCCAAGAGAAGAAGAAAGAGCTGTCCAAATCTTAAACCAAATCAAATGAAATCTTAACCCAATTTCTTACACGAATTATACACGATTTTTCTAAAAAATGCCCAAAAACGAGCAAGCCACAAAAAGCAAAAAAGCTCGTTTTTTGGCTATATATAGGCAAATTACAAACAGATAAAAACCAATAAAAACCGTAAATTTCTTTCCGACCACCAGCACCAAACACTCAAAAAAGCCCTATGTTTAGGGCTTTTTCTTTTTCTTTACACGAATCATACACGAATTTCGTGTAAACCTAAAATACCCTTCTAAAAAGAAGGGTATTTCAGGAAGAAAGGAAGTGAAAATTTATTATTGAATAGCAAGTAGTTTACACCATGTATTATAACCTACTATTCCGTCACATGCAATTTTTGTTTTTGTTTGGAATTCTTTAACAGCCTTTTCCGTTCCCGGACCAAAGCTACCATCGATATCCATGTCATAAAAACCTAAAGCTTTAAGTAATGTTTGAAGTGTACAGATCAGAGGATTTCCCCTATGCTTTCCTTTTGAAAGTTGCAAAAGAGGGACTAAAACCGAGTCTTCTATAGGCTTAATTTCGGCTTTATCTTTTTTATCCTCTGTCTTAATATATGTTACTGACGGAAGCTTGCCATGTTTTTTCCATGTTCTGCCGTATGTTGCTGTAGTCAACAGACCTACATTCGTCACTTCGGTAATCTGCACTCCGTTATCCCATTTGGGAGTACACTCTACTGCAAGTCCGTCTCCTATGTATATTCCGCAGTGTCCGTCAGTCCATAAATATTCGCCAATTTCAATGTTTTTAAAATCATCAGACACGTTGGTACATTTATCAAGCAAACCATCTTCCGTATAATCTGTCGAACCATCGTATTTTGCGCCACCATTTACGCTGTCCGCATTTCCGTTCCAACCCCAAAAAGTAATGGATTTAACAAAGCAAACGCAATCAAAGCCAAAATAACCATGACCTACCAATCCGTAAAGCATGGCTCTTCTCGATGCTGTATACCAATGAGAAAGTTGCTTTGCCTTTTGTTGAATAATGCTGTCAGTTATAGGCTGTCCAAACATTCCGTTAGCATAAACAGTCTTATAGTTAATAGCAACTTCTTTAGCTTTATTTGCAAGCTCAATATTCGTCATTTTAATCAGTCCCCTTTTTTCTCAAGTTGTTTAATCAATTGATTTGAATAAACGCTTGCTCCGGCTAATAATATTCCCTGCGTGATTGATGTAAAGAGAGCTAC
>JAFZEI010000103.1 GCA_017560765.1 Clostridia bacterium
ACAGGCATTGAGATTCACCCCGGGGCACAAATAGGCGATGGCCTTTTTATTGACCATGGACATGGTGTGGTAATAGGTGAGACAGCAGTTATAGGTAATAATTGCACAATTTATCACCAAGTGACTTTGGGTGGTACGGGAAGGCAAAAGCATTCCAAAAGGCATCCTACAGTAGGCGATAATGTTTTAATAGGTGCCGGAGCCAAGGTATTAGGACCTGTTACGATTGGAAATAATGCCATGATAGGTGCAGGCTCTATTGTACTGGATGATGTTCCTGAGAATTCAACGGTAACAGGCATGAAAGCCCGAGTTATCAAAATGGACGGCGAAAGAGTTGACAGTAAAACGGCTGTGGCTCCTTCAATTGCACTTGAGCACAATAAAGTTCCTGATCCTGTATCACAGGAATTGGAAATGATAGAAAGAGAATTGGAAAAGTTGCGAGGAAGCAACGGGAAAGATGAGGATTGAAATGAAAGTCTATAATACAATGTCGAGAAAAAAAGAAGAGTTTAAACCGCTGAGTGAAGAAAATGTAACAATATATTCTTGCGGACCAACTGTTTACAATTACGCACATATAGGCAATATGCGCACATATGTTTTTATGGATATTTTAAGACGAGCTTTAAAACTTAACGGATATAAGCTTAAACACGTTATGAATATCACTGATGTGGGACATTTGACTTCGGACGGCGACGAAGGCGAAGATAAAATGGAAAAGGCAGCTAAGACTCAAAAGAAAACACCTTGGGAAATAGCGGCATATTTCACCGGCGTGTTTTTTGAAGACCTTAAAAGGCTCAATATAGAAAGACCGGAGCTTACACCAAAAGCGACAGAACATATAGATCAAATGATTGAATTTGTACAAGAGCTTTGTGCAAAAGGCTATGGCTATGAGACAAGCGACGGAATATACTTCGACATCTCCAAGTTTCCGCGTTACGGCAGATTGTCAAGAGCAAATCTTGAAGAACAGCTTGCAGGAGCCAGCGAACGTGTAGAAGTTAATAACGAAAAGCGTCATCCGGCAGACTTTGCAATATGGAAAAAGGCTCCTAAAGAGCATATTATGCAATGGCCCAGCCCATGGGGAATGGGATACCCCGGTTGGCATATTGAGTGCTCTACAATGTCAAGAGAGTATTTGGGAGATTGTTTTGATATTCATACAGGTGGAGTGGATCATATTCCGATTCATCACGAAAATGAAATTGCTCAGTCAGAGGCACTTACAGGAAAAAAATCTGTTGACTATTGGATGCATAGTGAGTTCTTGCTTGTAGACAACGGTAAAATGTCTAAAAGCCTTGGCAATACGTATACTGTTTCTGATTTAATCGAAAAAGGTTATTCACCTTTGGCATACAGATATTTCTGCTTGAACGGTAACTATCGTAATAAATTAAACTTTACATGGGAGGCTCTTGATGCGGCTCAAACATCTTTAACACGTTTGTATGCAGCAGTAGCAAAACACAAAGCGGCGGCTGCGGGCAATATTCCGTCAGAGACTATAGAAGAATGGAAAAAAGAGTTTACAGAAGCAGTGTCCGATGACCTTAATGTGCCGCTTGGACTTGGTATATTGTGGAAAGTTTTGAAAAACAGTGAAAAGAGCCACGATATTTACGAATTTGCGCTTTTTGCAGACCAAGTATTAGGATTATCTATAGAAGAAAATTCAAATGCAGACAGTAAAGAAGCAGAAAGTGACGAGCCGGAGGTATCACAGGAGATTTTAGAGCTTGTTGAGAAGCGTACAGCTGCAAAGAAAGCAAAAGACTTTAAAACTGCTGATGAAATAAGAGATAAGCTTAAAGAAATGGGAATTACACTTATTGACACCAAAGAAGGCGTAAAGATTGTTAAAGAGTGACGAAGAATACGTCTTGCAGGCACAAAAAGGCAATGATGTTGCTTGCGAGTACATCCTTAATAAATACAAGTCAATTGTGCGTTCAGCCTCAAGAACATATTTTTTGCTGGGAGGAGACAGTGATGATATTGTGCAGGAAGGAATGATCGGACTGTACAAGGCAATATGCAATTATTCAGCCGGAGAGGGTGTGGATTTTTCCGCTTATGCGATTATTTGTATAAAAAGGCAGATTTATACAGCGATAAAGACGGCAGCAAGGAAAAAGCATCAACCGCTTAATGATTATGTTTCGCTTGATAACAGGGAAGAATTTTCTGATGATAATCCCGTCAGCATAATAGAAAATCGTGAGTGGCGAGAAAATTTATATAAGGAAATAGAAGAAAAACTTAGCAAATTTGAAAAAATTGTTTTAAGTGAGTACCTAAAAGGCGGTACGTACGAGGAAATAGGTGTCACGCTTGGCAAAGAGAGTAAATCGATTGACAATGCGATACAAAGAATAAGAAGAAAGTTAAAGGGGGCAAATTTATGAGTTCGGCAGATGTAGCATTTATTAATACATGTAAAGATATTTTAGAAAACGGCTCATGGGAAAAGGATGAAGGCGTCAGACCGAAGTGGGCTGACGGCACACCTGCTTACACAAAGAAAAAATTCGGAGTAGTAAACAGATACGATTTAGAAAAGGAGTTTCCTTTAATTACAATAAGACCGATAAAGCTTTCTGTGGCAGTTGACGAGATTTTGTGGATTTGGCAGAAAAAATCTAATAATATTCATGATCTTAACAGCCATATTTGGGATCTTTGGGCTGACGAGAACGGTTCTATAGGTAAGGCTTACGGATATCAATTGGGGGTTAAACACCAATACAAAGAAGGTATGTTTGACCAGGTAGACAAGGTTCTTTATGATTTAAAGAATAATCGTGCCAGCAGAAGAATAATGACAAATTTGTATAATTTCCAAGATCTTCATGAAATGGCATTATATCCCTGTGCTTACAGCATGACATTTAATGTAACAGAGGGCAGACTTTGCGCTATTTTAAATCAGCGCTCGCAAGATATGCTGGCGGCAAATGCTTTTAATGTGGCGCAGTATGCAGCACTTGTTTATATGTTCGCTCAAGTTTCCGGTTTGGTTCCCGGTGAGCTTGTTCACGTAATTGCAGATGCGCATATTTATGACAGACATATTCCGATTGTTGAAGAATTGATTAAGCGTCAAGCGTACCCTGCGCCAAAGGTAGAGCTGGATAAGAGCATTACGAATTTTTACGACTTTACACCTGAGAGCTTCAAGGTAGAAAATTATCAATACGGTGAGAAAATCGGCAAAATTGAGATGGCTATATAATGTGGAGGCAGGCATAAATGAATGTAATAGTTGCAGTAGATGCAGAATGGGGAATAGGTAACAAAGGTGATCTTCTTGCAAGAGTGAAAGAGGATTTACAACAATTCGCTCGCTTAACTACAGGGAAAACAGTAGTTTTGGGCTCAAACACTTTGGCAACTTTTCCCGGTGGACGTGTTTTGAAGGACAGACGGAATATCGTTCTCAATCCGGACCGTGACTACGCTCCCGAGGGCGCAGTAGTAGCACATTCGCTTGAGGAATTATTTGATTTATTGAAGAAATTCGAGAATGAGGGTTTGGCTTCGGATGATGTATTTATAATAGGAGGCGCAAGTGTTTACAGACAGATGCTTCCTTATTGCAATAGGGCGTATATAACAAAGTTTAAAAAATCATTTGAAAAGGATGTTTATTTCCCGAATCTTGATGAAATGGCAGAGTGGAGTGTTGTTTCCGAAAGTGAAGATATTACAGCGATTTACAGAGGCGCGGCAGGTGTAACAGGCGAAATTACATTTAACTTTGTTGAGTATGTAAGAAAATAAAATAATACAAATAAGACACAAAAATGACAATTTGTTAAGGTACACTTTGAAACGATTTAAGTGTACCCTTTTATTTTTGAAGGGCAATAGATAGGAGAAATATATAATGAAATATAAATATCATAAGAAAACATACGGAATATTGGCCTTTCTCGTTGTGCTTTTTATATGTGCGACAAGCTGTAACAGAGAAACAAACAATAATGCGGCACCGGGCTCTGACAAAGGCGGCAGCGGCGGCAGTAATTATTGGAACAGCAGCGAAATCTGCAAAGAAAATCCGCAGGCAGCAACAGCCGGAACGAATATAAGTGTAACTTACAGTGGATTCGATAAAGATACAAGTGTAACTAATGAAGCATGTTATGTAAAATTTGACGGAAACAATGCAGACGTATCAGGCATCGGAGCGGAAATTATAAAAGGCGAATGCGTCACGGTAAAAATTACTGAGGCAGGCACGTATGTAATAAGCGGTAGTACTGATAACGGACAGTTGTATGTTGAGGCGGGAGAGAATCAAGTTCATTTGGTTTTGAACGGAGCAACAATTAATTGTAAAAAAAGTGCACCGATATACATTAATAACGGCAAGAAAACAGTAATCACATTAGCAAACAATACTGTAAACACACTGACAGACGAAGATAGCTATGAGTATTCCGTAACAGAAGTTGACGAGACTACGGGAGAAACGACCGGCGAGCCTAATGCAGCACTTTTCAGTAAAAAAGCACTTACAATTAACGGCGAGGGGACGTTGAATGTTACAGCGAACTTTAATAACGGCATCGGCTGTAAAGATGAGCTTAAAATAATAAGCGGAAAGATAAATGTTGCGGCTGCAAATAATGCCATAAGAGGAAATGATTGTGTTGTAATAAAAGGCGGCGAAATTAATGCTTCGTCCAAAAGCGGCGACGGTATAAAATCTACAAAAGAAAACAATGACCAAAAAGGTTATGTATATGTGGAGGGAGGCAATGTAAATGTCACGGCTTACGAGGACGGATTACAGGCGGTAACACTGCTGGCTGTGGCGGGCGGTGACGTTTCAATAAGTGCCGGTGATGACGGTATGCACTGCGATAAAATATTGGCAGTATGTGGCGGCGCGATAAATATTACCAAGAGTTATGAGGGAATTGAGGCAACTGTAATTAATATTTCCGGAGGTAAAACGTGCGTTAGGTCAAGTGATGACGGAATTAATGCTACTGTTGGCAATAATGCATCAAGTTCAAATGACAGATTTGGCGGCTTTGGCGGCGGTGGAGGCAGTATGCAATACCAAGAGGCATGTCAAGTTAATATTTCCGGAGGTTACTTATATGTTGATGCAGATGGTGACGGAATAGACTCTAACGGAGATTTGACGATTAGCGGAGGCGCAGCTATTGTTAACGGCCCCACAAACGGAGGAAACGGTTCTTTGGATGCTAACGGTACAATCTATGCTAACGGAGGCTTTTTGGTGACGGCAGGCAGCAACGGAATGGCGGAATATCCCACAGGTGCATCAACACAAAATGTTATTATCATAACATTTAACGGTATGCAGCAAGCAGAAACAATAATCAGGATTGTTGATGAAAACGGTGCTGATTTGCTGAATTTTGCGCCATCAAAAACGTATAGCTCTGTAATTTTCAGCTCGCCTGATATAAAGAGCGGTTCCACATATACAGTATATACAGGAGGAGAATATTCCGGCGGCGATAAAAGTGACGGACTTATGGCTAACGGTTCTTACAGCGGCGGAAATACAGAGGGTGAAGTCTCTGTATCGCAAATATTGTCTTATATCGGAGATAAAGGAATGGGTGGCGGCTTTGGCGACGGTGGTCGTAATCCGGGCATGAAACCTGATATGGGCCCGGGTGAAATGGGTGGAGGACAAAGACCGGATAAAAAACCCGGAAGATGGTAAAAGTGTTAATAATTTATGAATAAAGTTTACAAAAAGTTATATTAATGATATAATCGCCCTAATTGCAAGCTTGCAGCACGCAAAAAGGAAAGGATAATTTTAATGTACGAAAGAAGCAACGAAAAGCAGAAAGAGAATAATACAGCAAAACAATCTTTTATAAAAAGTTTGTTACAAGCAGCCGTTGAAGAGGTAAAATCTATTTCAAAGGGCGCCGTTGCTATGGTTTTGGTTTGCGCAATTATTTCTGTATTAGGTATTAGCCTGTTTGCATCTAACGCAGAAAATCAGCAATTGGCTAATGATAAAGCCGGACTTTCGGACAAGCTTTCAGAGAAAAACGAGCAGATTAATAAGTTAGAAGAGTCACTTGAAGCAACACAGAAAGATGTTGCGGAGAAGAACGAAATAATTCAGAATCAACAAGAAGAAATAGAAAACAGTCAAATAGAAAAAGAACAGATTGGAGAAGCTCTTAAGGAGCAAATCGAAAATCTTGATTTGACCGGCTCTGCAGCGTCACGTTCTGACGGGGAAATAAACAGCATTGAAGATGCCATTGCCGAGACAGAGCTTTTGATACGCGATTATTTTGGATATACGGAGCAAGGCAATGAGTTGATTTCTGCTTTATATGATAAGGCAGAAGCTTTCCGTGATGAAATCGACAGATATCCTGATTTGTATCCCACAGAGGGCGGTGTTGGTTCGCCTTTCGGATACAGGAAAGATCCCATTAACGGCACAACAAAATTCCACACGGGAATTGATTTGGGAAGTTTCACGGGAACACCTATTTTTGCGGCAGCTAAGGGTGAAGTTACATATGTCGGCTTTGAGAGTGGATATGGATTATACGTATTAGTTGACCATGGTAACGGATTTGAAACAAAATATGCACATTTAGACGAAGCTTTTGTTCAGGTTGGTGACATGGTTGAAAAGGGAGACCATATTGCGGCAATGGGAGCTACAGGAAGAGTTACCGGCCCTCATCTTCACTTTGAGGTAATTTTGAATGGTGAATTCAAAAATCCTGCAGATTATATTATGTAAAAAATAAATAACAATAAAATTTCGGCAGCGGCAAAGCATAATATTCTTGCCGCTGTTTTTTTATATGGTATGGATTCTGCTTGCTTATAACGATTGTAGGCGGCTTTGTTTAATCTGCGTTGCATCAACAAGGCTCGCTTTTTCTTGAAATATAAAGTTAAAGACACAATATAAACTCCTGTAATGATATATTAATTCATTTATATGTTGCATCAAAAATTTTTATTCCTTAAATTCTTCTAAGATTAAATCAAAGTAATCCCTTAAGCTGTGACAAGTCTTTCCTTGAATGGTTTTAGCTTCGTGGGCATTAAGCATGGCATTTAAGACTGCCTCTTCTGTTGCTTCTCCGATAGCTTTGAATACGATGTTTAAAAAATCATCTTTAACATAAGTTGTTGTAAAAAATGCTTTTGAATCACTTGTATGGACGTTTGCTGTAGAAAATCCCAAAAATACTTCTCCGCTGCCGTGACTCGTATATGAACCATTGCGTATAAGACCAATATCTACACGCTTTAAAACTCTTTTGATTTGCCTGTTTGACATGGGAATATCTGTAGCCATAATGACGATGACAGAACCTTTTTCGGCATAATTTAATTCGTCAATACGTTCTTTTAATTTAAGACCGACTTTCTTGCCGTCGATACGCAAATCTTCACAGTGCCCGTGGTTTGTTTGAACGAGTATTCCGACGGTGTATTCCTTACCATCAAGTTCTACTATTCTGGAAGCAGAACCGATACCGCCTTTAAATCCGTGACATTTTGTACCGGTGCCTGCGCCTACATCTCCTTCTTCAAAGTTCTCACACGCGTTTTCAATAGCTTCGTAAACGTGCTTTGTTTCAACAGCTCTTTTTCTGATGTTATTTATAAGGCTGTCGTTGCATTCTAAAACAGGTATATTGATTGAGCAAAACACATCATCGCTTGCTAAATTATCGATAACATAATCAAGCATGCCGTCTAATACTTTGCCTACATTCAGTGTGTTGGTAAGGGCTATCGGCGCTTCTAAAAGTCCAAGCTCTTCAATTTGAACAAGACCCGTACTTTTCCCGAAACCATTTAAAACGTAAGCTGCCGCTTCTAATTTATTAGTATAGATATTGTTCTCTGAAGGTAAAATCACAGTAACACCTGTATAATTCTCAGCGTTTTTTATTGTGGAATGACCGACACGCACTCCCTTTACATCAGTGATTTTATTTAATTTTCCCGTTGGCAAGCTGCCTGTTTTAATATAATCAGAAATTTTTATTTGTTTTTCCATTCTATAAAAGCCTCTCCTTAATGTCTTATCGTTTCATTCTTTTGCCGTGTTTTTTTGTTGTCTGCGTTGTAACCTTGCTTTTAAATGTTTTTTGCTTGATAGCTATCGGAGCAACAAGGCACTCAGGCTTGTTACCGATTAAGTCTTTTCGCCCTGCTTTTGTCAAAGCTGCAATTACAGCCTGCCTGTTTTCGGGACGGAAATATTGCAGCAACGCCCTTTGCTCGGCTTTTTCTTCTTTTGTTTTTGGCACATACACTTTTTTCATTGTATAAGGGTCAATCCCGGAGTAGAACATACAAGTTGAAATTGTGCCGGGTGTAGGATAAAAATCTTGTACTTGTTGAGGCCTTAACTTTTGTTCCTTTAAAAATAAAGCCAACTCAACAGCATCCTTTAGAGTTGAACCGGGATGCGAAGACATCAAATACGGTACCAAATATTGCTCTTTCTTTATCTTTTTATTTATTGCAAAGTATTTTTGCGCAAATTTTTTATAAGCTTCAATGTGCGGTTTGCCCATTTTATCCAATACGGCAGCAGAACAGTGTTCAGGCGCCACCTTTAACTGTCCGCTTACATGATGCTCTACAAGTTCTTTGAAAAATGTATCGTCTTTGTCTAAAAGTAAATAGTCATAACGTATTCCGGAACGTATAAAAACTTTTTTTACTTTCGGAACAGCGCGCAAGTCCCGGAGCAGAGAGAGGTATTCCGTATGGTCAACCTTTAAAGCCTTACAAGGAGTGGGCGCCAAGCACTTCTTTGAAGGACAAAGCCCGTGCTTTTTTTGCTTTTCACACGACGGGATTCTGAAATTCGCTGTGGGGCCGCCCAAATCGTGAATGTATCCTTTGAAATTAGGCCTTTGTGTCAGTAAGTTCGCCTCACGCAAAATCGACTCGCGACTTCGGCAAGTGACAGCACGTCCTTGATGAAAAGCAATTGAACAGAAATTGCATGCTCCGAAGCAGCCTCTGTTGTGAGTTATGGAAAATTCAACTTCCTGAATGGCAGGAACACCGCCTACATCATCATAAGAAGGATGCCATGTCCTTTCGTAAGGCAAGGCGTATATTTCATCTAATTCTTTTGTTGTAAGGGGCATCATTGGCGGATTTTGGACGAGCCAACCTTTTTGCTGCTCTTGAATAAGAGGTTTACCGCGCACAGCGTCTTGTTCGTCAAGCTCAATGCGACAGGATTCTGCATATTTTTCTTTGCTTTCTGTGATTTCTTTAAAGGAAGGCAAATAAACAGCGGATTTTTTTGTGGGGCGCTTTTTTGTCATATAGCAAGTGCCCCTGATATCTGTCAGAGATGCAATCGGTTCTCCGTTGTTTAGTCGTCTGACAATTTGGCGAGTTTGATTTTCGCCCATTCCGAATGAAAGCAGGTCGGCTTCGCAATCTTCCATAACGGAAGGCATAACCGTATCCTTCCAATAGTCATAACCGGCAAAACGCCTGAGCGAAGCTTCCAGACCACCTACAATTATGGGAATATTTCCGTAAATTTCTCGTATTTTTTTACAGTAGACAGTAAGCGCTCTGTCAGGACGGAATCCTGCTTTTCCGCCGGGAGAGTACGCGTCATCACTACGTCTTTTTTTTGCGGCAGTATAGTGTGCTACCATGGAGTCTACATTGCCGGAATTTACCATAAAGCCTAAACGCGGTTTGCCAAAACGCGTGAAATCCTTTGATGTTTTCCAATCGGGTTGCGCCAAAATTGCCACACGCATTCCCTCGTCCTCAAGAACTCTTGAAATAATTGCTGTACCAAAAGACGGATGGTCTACGTATGCGTCGCCTGTTACGAGAACAAAATCGACCTCGTCCCATCCTCTTTCATGGATTTCTTTTGCAGTAATTGGTAGAAATGCCATTTTTTGAACCGCCTTTCAAAATTAACAATGTAAACTATAGCACATTTTACACTGAAAAAAAAGAACTGTGTGAGAAATTTGTATTGACATTTAAGGCGCGAATAGCTATAAATTAAGTATGGTTATTTGTACTATGAAAGTTTTTGTGAAGGAGTTATTTATGAAAAGGTTGGTGCTATTGATGTTGACTGTTTGTTTGATGTGTCCTGCCGTGACAAGTTGTTCAAAAGGAACAGCTCCGTATTATGTGCGTTCGCCGTATAATGAAGAAGGTACACAGATAGGAAAGTACGACAGCTTAAAAGAAGCTAAAGAAAAGGCTGACGAAAAGAAAGAATACGGATATGCAGTTTTTGATTCAAAGGGAGAATTTATATATGCTCCCGGCAAAACGCTTGTATCGGCAAAAATTCTTTGGGAAGCAAAGATTATAGCTGATCATATACGAGATAACGGCTATTCTTACGGTCATTGCAAGATTAATCCTGCACTTACGGCAGGTAAAGAAGATTGTGAAAAGCTGGTTTCTTGTGACAGACTTGTAGGTTGGGCTCTTTATAATTCCGGCTTTACAGAAGGACAACCTACAGCTCACGGTCTTATGGCTGATTTGATACCCTTTATGGTTGATAAAGGCTTTAAAAAAATAGAAAATCCGGCAAAGTTGTTACCGGGAGACGTTGTATATGTAGGGTATGAGGGAGAACCTGAACCTTACGGCCATGTATTTTTGTATGCAGGAGAAGGCCCGGATGGATTGTATTACAGATATGACGGAGGTTCTGACGCCAGAATAAGGTCTACTCAGCCGTCTTTAGAACCGCTTTCTTACGAGCCCAACAGGATTTTTATTTGTGCGTACAGAGCTCCTGACGTGGATTGAGTTTTTTGTTTATTTTAAATGCTGTTTTAAAAAACAATAAAAGGGTTGTTTTTTTTGTATACGTAGGGTATAATAACAAATGGTAAATTTTTATATTTAATGGAGGTAACAATTATGGCAGTTAAAGTTGCTATTAATGGTTTTGGACGTATCGGCCGTCTTGCATTCAGACAAATGTTTGGAGCCGAAGGATATGAAGTAGTTGCAATTAACGATTTGACAAGCCCTGAAATGCTTGCTCATCTTTTAAAGTATGATACAGCACAGGGAAGATATGACGGACACACAGTTGAGTGTGATGAGACATCTATCACAGTTGATGGCAAGAAAATCACAATCTATGCAGAGAAAGACGCTAAAGATCTTCCTTGGGGAGAAATCGGTGTTGACGTAGTTCTTGAGTGTACAGGTTTCTACACATCAAAAGCTAAAGCACAGGCTCACATTGATGCAGGTGCTAAGAAGGTAGTTATTTCTGCTCCTGCAGGAAATGACCTTCCTACAATCGTATTCAGCGTTAACGAGAAAACTCTTACAGCTGATGACAAGATCATTTCTGCTGCTTCTTGTACAACAAACTGCCTTGCTCCTATGGCTAAAGCTCTTAACGACTATGCAGCTATCCAGAGCGGTATCATGACAACAGTTCGTGCATACACAGGCGACCAGATGGTTCTCGATGGTCCTCACAGAAAAGGCGACAAGAGAAGAGCAAGAGCTGC
>JAFZEI010000104.1 GCA_017560765.1 Clostridia bacterium
GAAACTAATAGTACTGTTGTTACTAAAAACGACGACAAGACAATCCCAACAAAAGAAGAAATCGTCCTTGCTCTGCCTTTTATTATATATCTACTGGCTAATTTAAATATTGTTTTCATTAATAATGTCCTTTACAATTTTCCCGTCGCTAATAGTTATTATACGATCTGCAACATTAGCAAGCTGCATATCATGAGTGACAATCAAAACTGTTTTTCCGTACTTTCTGTTAAGATCAACTATACATTTAACAACCTCCGAACCGGTTTTCGAATCAAGATTTCCGGTTGGTTCATCTGCTAAAATAATTGATGGATTAGTATAAATTACTCTGCCTACCGCAACGCGTTGTTGTTGACCTCCGGACAACTGATTCGGAAAATGTTTTCTTCTTTCTTCCATATCAATAGCCTTTAATAATTCATCTAATCTGTCTTTATCAATTTTCTCTTTTCCCAACATTGAAGGGAACACAATATTTTCTTCCACATTAAGTACCGGAACCAAATTATAAAATTGATATATTATGCCCACATCTTTTCTACGAAACTCCGCCAATTGATCTTTATTCATTTGATTCAAACACTTATTATTAACAAAAATTTCTCCATTAGTAGGTGTGTCAATACCGGCTATAATATGAAGTAAAGTCGACTTTCCTGAGCCGGACTTGCCAACTATAGCTACCAATTCCCCATCTTCAACAGACAAATTTATACCATCCAATGCTTTTACAGAATTTTCCGAGCAACCATATACTTTACTCAAGTTTGTTATTTCAAGTACACCCATAGACACTTATACCTTTCCGTACAAAAAGAATCTTCTATTGATTGATTTATTTATTATAATTCACATCATATCTTGAAACGATATGCTTTCCCTCAAAAATATCTTGTGCTGTCTTTTTAGAAGCCTCTGTATATCTCAAATATGCAGCATCTTCCATCAAGTCAGTTTTCTCAACTTTGCAAACAGTATTAGGTCCGAAACAATACAGTTCGTTTATATACTCCATAACATGAGCACAAAAAACATATCTTTCTCCTATTTTCGGCAAAATATCATCATAACACAAGCTAAACTTCTTACGATCTTCTGTAATCCCACCGGATTTAACAAGTACAATTTCTTGAGTCTTTATTAGTTCACCTTTAATATTATCCTCAACTTCAACCTTATAATATGTCTTGGGACTTTCACCATCCTCATCATATTCTGTCTTATCATATCCTGTTACCTTTCCCACAAAAACGTAGTCAGAAGATGATGTTAATTCTACCAAATCATTAACATCTACAACAAACTCAGCACAATAATAATCATACGGCAACTTATCAGTACCTAATAATTTTGCAATTTCATCAGCTCCAAGCTTTTTTGAGCATCCGCAAAAAAGCAATAAAAAAGACAACAAAACAACTATAATTTTACGCATAACTACACCCTCTCCAAGCTATATTTCAATGATTTTCTTTTTGTCTTTCGAAATATTCATCATATCCACTAACTTCTATTGCTGCAACATAAGTCTTCGCATAGATAAGATTCCCGTTCTTTGACTTTCCTATATTTTTATAAAACACATAGAATGGCATTCCGCTTACATATTCAATATCAACACAATCATAGCTATCAAATACTATTTTCTCTTGATTTTCCATACACCTCGGACACGAATGTCCTCCAAAAACAAATCCGCAGTACAGCAAACACGACGCATCTTCAAGTGAAATTCTTTTTCCCTTTGTACTTGGAACATATTCTTTTTTGACATCGTCACGCCATTTAACATACTTAATATCGGCAACCCACAATGTATCGCTACTGACAATATCGTCTGAATAATTTAAAAAATTATCAAAACTTACACATACATAATCAGAAACAGGAAGCGTTTGTACTGCATTCAATGGATGAGCACTTTCATCATAAAAATAAATATAAACTCTTTCAGCACCAAAATTTGAATAGTCTCCATAACGCCTAATAACCTTTACATCGGTAAAAGACACATTAAAAATACCGAATAATTTATTTTTTATTGATTGAATGGAATTTATAATTTCCTTATCCGATAGACTTTGATCTATTTGAACCACTTCACCATCCAAAATGATTTTTTGCTTTCCATTCGAAATGTGGAATGACGATTTTCTTTGATTTTGGTATCCATGAATAAGGTAAGAACCACTTTCCGTAACAAAAGAAAGGCAGTTATCTTTCACTTGTATATCTTTTTCCGGAACAGTTATACAAGCAGATTCAGCAAAGCGCGGCAGAATATCATCAACAAAAGCTTCAAAATCCTCCTTGCTTAGAGACATTTGCGCTTCGTTATGTTTGTATATATCAAGATATTCGTCCTTTGGAATTTTATCAGTATATAAGTATTTTGTCTTCGGCACATAAACCGTCGTGTACGCATTTGTTTGTGCTCCTTCATATTTCATCTCATCAAACAGCGCAGCAATTTCCTCTGCGGAATATGGTGCATCATCCCATGTAGGAAACATAAGCATTGCTGAAGATTGCGTCTTGTCTTCAAGCTTCTTTACTGTAGCAGTCATCCCACTTATGATTATTACCAAACAAGCGGCACTTACGCCAATACGAAGCCATATACCTTTTGACCTTTTGTTTTTTTGTCTTAATCTATCTTTTTGCTCAATATATTTTTCTATAATATCAGGATCAAGGTGGTTCATTCCTTCGTTCCATTCTTGCTTTTTCATACTGAATAGCCCTCACTTTCAAGTTTTTCTTTTAAAGCACTTCTAATTGCAGCAAGCTCCTTGTTGACCATCGAACGACTCAAATTTAAATCTTTTGCAATCGTATCAACGTAATCTGCAACATAGTACCTACTTATAAATATAAATTGTCGACGTTCAGAGAGCGAGCGAATGAAATCGCTTATGATTCGACCAAGTCGCTCAGCATCAAAATCAGAAGCAACATCTTCATCTCCTATTACGAAATCTTCTATTTCAGACAAAGAAACGGTCATTTCTGAAGGTATTACGCTTTGACGCATTTTGCTATGATATCGTTTAATAGCGGCTCTTCGTGTAATAACAGTTAAAAATGCTTTTAATACATTTGGTCTTGATGGTGGCATAGCATTCCATGCACCAAGATATGTATCATTCATGCATTCCTCAGAATCAAGCCCATCGTGAACAATATTGTAAGCAATTGCAATCAGATATTTCCTATATTTAAAATCTGTTTCTTCGATTGCTTTTTCATCACGTTTAAAATATAAGTCGATAATGCTTTGATCATCCATAGGCTTTTTTACCGATTTTTTATTATGAAGTTCCATAACTCGCCTCCTCTCTCGACTTTTCAGAAAGCTTCCTCATAAATAACAGTGCTAAAAAAAACGAAAGTGTGTAATACTTATTTGATTATACAACAGTTTTTTTGCCTTTTGCAAACTATCGGTATAGAAATTGCCACAAACTAAAACTTAAAACACAATTCTTTTTCATAAAAAATGCACAAATATAACACATCCATAATATTTTATCCACAAAAATTTCTTTAAAAATACATCAAAAAGTGGTAGGATTAATATCCGATATGGTTTTAACACCATATTGTATTTATAATTGGGAGGATTCATTAAAAATGGCACAAGCATCAAATGCTTTTTGCACAATATATAAAAATTCCGAATTTACACACGAAGTAAAATATATAACCGTTGCGGTGAGATTTAACAATAAGTGGCTTTTCCTAAAGTCAAATAACCCCACACAATTCCGTATAATCAGCGGTGCTGTCAAAAAAGGTGAGAATCACGAAGCAGCAGTAAGGAGAGAACTTTACAACAAGGCAGGTATTGTTGCCGCACAAGTATATGAGGTGGCAATTTATTCAATATCAACAGGTCTCGACAAATTCAGAAAAACAAGCCGCAACATCACATACGGCAAATTGTTCTATGCTGAATGCGTATGCCTTGGAAAAAATCCGCACAGCAAACAAGCCGATATAGCACTTTTGGATACGGAGCCGGCAGATTTGCAATATCTGCTTCCAAATATCAGCGTGCCTCTTATGCACAAAATTAAATGTTGGCTTGCGTCAGGAGAAGAAGAAAATCAACTGCCCTATGCGTTTGAGAAACTTTGCGGTGCTGTTACATATTGCAATGACAACGGTATAATAAAATACATATTAATAAAAAACCTATCCGGGCATATCGGTTTCCCTAAAGGACATGCAGAAAACAACGAATCAGAAGATGATACAGCAAGGCGAGAAGTATTTGAAGAAACGGGGTTAAAGCCTCAATTCGACGAAC
>JAFZEI010000105.1 GCA_017560765.1 Clostridia bacterium
ATTTTTATCATTCCTTTCAAATAATTCAAAAGTCATTAATATAAAATTGTGCGTTAATGCACTTTCCTTTTATAATAACACAATATTGATTTAATATCAATTTGAAAAAGTCAATTTTTCGGAGGGGTAGAATGTTGTTCGAATATAAATAAATGAGGAGAGATAAATTAATGAAATCCACATTATTCTTTTCAATCTTTCCCATCGGTTCAAAAACGTGTTGAAAAGATAGAAAGGAAAGTCTATACTTATGTAGATTTTCATAATCAAACAAAATCTACTTTTGATAAACTTTACAGAGTTGATACAAGAGATTATCCTGAAATTGCTTTGCGTGAAGCATTGCTTAATTTGTTGGTGCACAGGGATTATTCTTTCCGTATAGTAATTACTTGCAAATAGAAAAAGAAAATTCGGAAGAACATGTTATACTTGATTATCTGAAGCAAAACGACATTAAAATGCCATATTTTTATGTTACAATATAAAAAATAAATACGTGTTGGAGAGATTATGATGGCTAAAATACTGATTGCTGACGATAATAAACAGATTACATCTGTGCTGACGGAATATGCAAAGAGAGAAGGGTATTCCGTAGAGATAGCAACTGATGGTGTAGAGGCTTTAGAAAAATTTAAAAGTTTTTGTCCCGATTTAATATTACTGGATGTTATGATGCCGCGTATGGACGGCTTTGAAGTTTGCCGTGATATCAGGAGAGAATCAAACGTGCCAATCATAATGGTAACAGCAAGAGGTGAAGATTTCGAAAAAATCATGGGCTTGGATATTGGTGCGGACGATTATATTGTAAAGCCTTTTTCTTGCGGAGAGGTAATGGCACGTGTCAGAGCGATTCTTCGAAGATTAAGTATAAGTACAGATAACAGCAAGCTTTTCACGTGTGGAAATCTTTCCGTAAATCTTGAGAATTATGTTGTTCAAATCGGAAACGAACCTATCAGACTCACAAAAAAAGAAATAGAATTATTGTGGACTTTGGCATCAAATGCAAATAAAGTTTTTTCGAGAGATTCACTTTTAGATAAGTTGTGGGGCTTTGACTTTTACGGAGACAGCAGAACGGTTGATTCACATATAAAAAGACTCAGAGCAAAAGTAGATGAATTCCCACACGAAGGTTGGGAAATAGAAACAATTTGGGGCGTAGGATATAAATTTGCAATAAAGCAAGAATAATAAAAAAGATATTACACGAATATGAGCTGTAAAAAAACAAGGAAATTCAAAATATCGGCTAAGTTAACATTGTATTTTACAATATCTATTCTATTGTTTGCGATAGTAATTGGTACTGTGTTTGCTTTGCTGTTTCGCGAACATACTGAGGAGATATATCGCGAGAACATGAAACAGACAGCAAGTTCCATTTCCAAAATAATGGAGAGTGTCATCCGTGAAAATGAAGGCAGTACATTGTGGGAGGCTTTTTCGGAAAAAGGAGAGAACAGAAAGCCGTCGGGAGCCGTTTATATTGACGGGCCGAGACTTATACGTCTTGTTAAAGAAATCACTGAGGCAGACGTGTGGCTGATAGATTCTAAATATACAATTTTAACAACTTCACAAGATTCAGAAACAGAATACAGCTCAAGATATATTTTCAGAGAATTACCGGGAGAAACACAGCGTTTTATACTTAAAATTTACCAAGATAAGGGTTATGAAGTTTTTGGAGAAAGTTTCTCGGATGTTCTTGGAGAAAACTGCATGACAGTAGGCGTTCCAATATACACTCGCAGAGGAGAAGTGACCGGAGCAGTTATTCTGCATACGCCAAAAGGACAGATGACAGAGGCAATTGAGAATGGTTTCATTATTTTGCTGATGAGTCTAATAATGGCCTTTGCTATAGGAATGCTTATTTCGATTATTATATCAAGAACAATCGCAAAACCATTGAAAAAAATAAATGTAGCGGCGATGATGATTTCTGATGGTGAATATTCCGTCAAAACAGAAGTCCGAAGCAATGATGAAATAGGCGAACTGGCGCAGACCATGGATGAAATGGGAGAAAAATTGCGTAAAGCCGAGGTCGAGAGTGAAAAGTTAGAAAAAATGAGGCAAGATTTTGTTGCAAACATTTCTCACGAGTTGCGCACACCGGTTACGGTTATAAGAGGCTCTTTAGAGGCCCTTTGCGATGGCATAGTTACAGACTCGGATAAGGTTACGGAATATCACAGGCAGCTTTTGGGCGAGAGCATCTATATGCAAAGGTTGGTAAATGATTTACTTGATCTTTCAAGGTTGCAGAATCCGGATTTCAGTATAAATATTACAGAATTTAATCTATATGATTGTGTAAGCGATGCCGTAAGAAGCGGCAGAAGAATAGCAACAGAAAAGGGAATAAACATAGAGTTTAATTATGATAATTGCATTTATATTGTAAATGGCGATTATGACCGCGTAAGACAAATGCTTCTCATTATAATTGATAATGCCGTCAAATTTACAGACAATAACGAAAACAGTGTTATCGTAGATATGAAAGAAGGCTGTATAAGCATCACAAATACAGGTGTTGGTATAAAATCAGAGGAGCTTCCTATGGTTTTTGAAAGATTTTATAAATCGCGTTCAGAAAAAAATAAGAATGGTACAGGGCTTGGTTTGGCTATAGCAAAACAGATAGCATCAAGGCATAGCGTTGGCATTTCCGTGAGCAGTGTTGAGGGCGGGGAAACCACATTTAAATTTGTATTTCCCATGAAAATATGATATTGTAAACACTGTTATTTTAAATTGAAACGGCGGTACTTTATGTTTGACAAACAGTGGATTTTCAACATAAAACAGCATAATGATTATCTGGAATTTTGCAAGGCTAACGGCTTGGAGACTTCCTTTGTCGACGAAATTATGTTTAAACGAGGCATCGAAGGTAAAACCGGAAGTATTGATACTTTGTCCGATCCGTATATTTTACCGGATATGGCAAAAGCAGTTGACAGGATACTAACAGCAGTAGAAGATGGCGAGAAAATTGCAGTTTTCGGTGATTATGACGCGGACGGGGTGACTGCAACAGCAGTTTTATACCATTTTCTGCAAAATATAGCAGAAGCAGATGTTGTCAGTTACATTCCTGACCGTCTTACAGAGGGATACGGAATGTCGGTTGCAGCCGTTGATTCGCTCTGTGAGGTCGGTGTTACCCTCATCGTCACCGTTGACAATGGCATTGTCGCTTTCGACCAGATAGCTCATGCCGCCGAATTAGGTATAGATGTAGTAGTTACAGACCACCACAAATGCGCAGATGTGTTGCCGGAATGTTGTGCGGTGGTAGATCCATGTATATTAAAAGAAGAAACACCGTTAAATAATTTGTGCGGTGCAGGCGTTGCATTTACGCTTATAAGAGCATTGGCTGACGAAATAGGTGTTTATGAAGAGATAAGCAGATACATTCCGATTGTAATGATAGGAACGCTTGGCGATGTTGTGCCGTTGACAGGCGATAACAGAGTTATAGTGAAATATGGCATGGAAAAACTTTGCGATTTCGGATGGATTGGACTTGAAAGTTTAATATTCAAAATTACAGAGGGCAAATCATCACAGCAAAAAATTTCTTCCATGTTTATATCTTATCAGCTTGTACCCAAACTTAATGCTGCAGGCAGGTTGGGTAATGCGATGCGGGCTTTTGAACTTTTGGTTTGTGAGGAAGCAAACGAAGCGGCACGTCTTGCCGAGGAGTTGATTGCGGAAAATACAAAAAGGCAGGCAACTGAGGCAGAAATAGCAGAAAAAGCCATGAAAGAGGACAGTCTCAAAACGACAGATAAGGACTGTATAGTATTGGCAATGGGAGAGAATTGGCATCACGGAGTTATTGGTATTGTAGCTTCGCGGCTTACCGAAAAGTACAAAAAGCCATCCTTTGTGCTTTCAATAGAAAAAGACAGCGAAGGAAAAAATGATATTGCGAGAGGTTCGGCTCGCTCTGTGAAGGGTTTTAATTTACATAAAGCTTTGACGGAATGTGCCTCTCTGCTTGAAAAGTTTGGCGGTCATGAAATGGCGGCGGGTCTAAGTATTCCGACGAAAAACATTCCTCAATTTATAGAAAGCATGAATGCGTATGCGGAGCAAAATAACCAATATCAAGAGCCGTCAAACTTGCAGATAGATGCAGTGGTTTCGCCTTACGAGCTTACGGTTAAGTCTGTCGAAAGACTTGAAGAGTTAGAGCCTTACGGTCAGGGAAACAGTCAACCGATGATATGTGTCAGAAATTTAACTCTCGTAGGTTGCAGCAAGGTTGGTGAAGGCGGCAAACATTTAAAGCTTGCTTTTTCTTATGAAAGACCGGAGGGCGGAAGGTTTTCCGTAGAAGGAATTGCTTTTTCTCAAGGACCATACGAGAATATGATAAAAAGCATCGGAAATGTATGCTGTGTTGTTTGCAGAGCCGAAATTAATCAATGGCAAGGAAGAAAAAGTGTTTCCTTGGTTATTTCTGACATACATGACGACGATTATAATATTGATAACCTTTTAAAATGTGTGTATAATAGCGATTACATTACCGGCAGAGGGTTTGTTCCGAAGAGAAAAACGCTAGCTGCAATGTATAAATGTTTTGTCCAATACGGAGAATCTTTTAAGTTTAATGACTTGTTTCGCATACGAGATTGTGTGAGAAAAAGCGGTATTCCTTGTACATGGTACGAAATACGCAGCGGTTTGGATATTTTTACAGAATTGGGATTAATTGCGAGAAAAGACAAACAAAATTTCTGTATCGAGAAAGTTTCGGAGAAAGTAGAGCTGGAAACATCTCAAATTTACAGAATGGCACAGGTGGAGGTGTAGATTGCGTGGAGTATGTAGCCCAATTTGAAAATTTAAAACAATATTTAAAAGAAAAAAATGCAGATAATGACATTTCTATCCTGGAAAAAGCTTTTGAGCTTGCAGATAGTATGCATCAGGAGCAGAAAAGAAAATCCGGAGAGCCTTTTATTATTCACCCGGTTGCTGTTGCTACGATGCTTGCTGAAATGGATATGGATATGCCATCTATAGTTGCGGGCATGCTTCACGATGTTATAGAAGATACCTCTGTTACAACAGACGAGATGAGAGAAATGTTCGGACAGGAAATTACGTATCTCGTGGATGGGGTAACAAAGCTTAAGAGAATTCCCACTTCTACCAAGGAAGAACTGCAGGCGGAGAATTTGCGTAAAATGTTTCTTTCTATGGCTTCGGATATACGTGTAATTGTAATAAAATTAGTAGACAGACTTCACAATATGAGAACGCTTCAATACATGAATACTGATTCTCAGATTACGAAGGCAAGGGAAACATTAGAAATTTACACTCCTTTGGCGCACCGATTGGGAATGACAAAAATCAAATGGGAGCTTGAAGATTTATGCTTTAAATATCTTGAGCCGGAGTATTATAACAGCCTTGTGGCACAGATAACACAAAGGAGAGATCAGCAAGAGGCATATATAAAAAAGGTTTTAGATGCAATTCGGGGCAGACTTGATGAGGCAAAAATTAAAGCTTTCTTAGATGGCAGGCCGAAACATTTCTACAGTATTCACAAGAAAATGATAGCTCAGAATAAGGCACTTAATCAAATTTATGATTTGTTGGCAATAAGAGTTATTGTGGATACTGTGCAAGAATGTTATACCGTTTTAGGTATAATTCACGAAATGTATACTCCCATGCCGGGAAGATTCAAAGATTATATTGCCATGCCTAAGCCCAACATGTATCAGTCGCTTCATACTACGCTTATAGGTCCTGACGGACAGCCTTTTGAGGCGCAGATTCGTACATGGGAGATGCATAAGACGGCGGAAATCGGTATTGCCGCGCATTGGAAATATAAAGAAAAAGGCAGCAGCGGACGCGGCGGCAACGAAAAAACTTCAGAATATGACGGTAAATTGGAGTGGGTGCGTAATCTTCTCGATAATCAGAAAGAGATTGAGGATCCTAATGAGTTCGCACAGACATTTAAAATGGACCTTTTCACTGATGAGGTTTTTGTTTTCACACCAAAGGGCGATGTAAAATGTTTGCCTAAGGGCTCTACACCGATTGACTTTGCTTATGCCATTCATAGTGCTGTAGGTAACAAGATGGTTGGAGCAAGAGTAAACGGAGAGATAAAACCTCTTAACCATAAGCTCAGAACGGGAGATTTTGTGGAGATTATAACTTCTCAATCACAAAATCACGGCCCCAGCAGAGATTGGCTCAGTATAGTTAAAAGTTCAGAGGCAAAGAGCAAGATAAGGCAGTGGTTTAAGAAAGAATGCCGTGATGAGAATATCGAGCGCGGACGTGAAGTTATTGACAGAGAGCTTAAGAAACAAGGATATAAGTATGAACAGCTTATAAGAAATGAGTGGTTAGAGCCGATTTTGAAGAAATACAGATTTTCTTCTTATGAGGATTTGCTGAATGTTATAGGATTTGGCGAAATAAGCGCTCAGAAAATTATTAATATTCTTAAAGAAGAATATATTAAGTCCATAAGCGGCAGCAAGGAAGCAGAACTGTTAGCTAAAATTGATAGTGCCAAGAATAAAAAAGAGAAGCAAAAACATACTTCTGATAATGGTATTATTGTTAATGGACAAAACAACTGTCTTGTACGTCTTTCCAGATGTTGTAATCCGGTGCCGGGAGACTCTATTGTAGGATATATTACGAGAGGAAGAGGTGTTTCCGTTCACAGAACAGACTGCCCTAATGTTGTGTCCATGAGTGAAACGGAGAACCGTATAATTGATGTTCGCTGGGCAGGAAAGAGCAGAAGTACGTATATTGTGGATATTTCCATTCAAGCTGTGGACAACAGTAATTTGCTTTTGCAGATAGCAAAACTTATTGCTGAGTTAAAACTTCCTATGAAGGCCATAAATGCAAGAACAACAAGAGATAATTATGAGCTTATAGACCTTACGATTGAGATTACAGACAGAAGTGAGCTTGATAGGCTTGTGAAAAAAATCAGCGGACTTGAAAATGTATTGGATGTAAGCAGAACTGTAAAATAAAAGTTTTTGCAGAAAAAGGAGTTTTTATGATAAAAATCAAGCGATTTACCCAAGGATTACTTGGTTCTAATACTTATGTTGTATGGGATGAAATATCAAAAGAAGCCGCTGTTATAGACACGGGCAATTCTGATGCAGTAGTAAAAGAAGTAATTGACAAAGAAAAACTTTCCCTTAAATATATTATTTTAACTCACGCGCATTTTGACCATATTCATTATTTGCCAAAATTTAAGGAAACTTTTCCCATGGCGAAGGTCGTAATTCATCAGGATGACAACGTGTTGCTTGAAAATCCGCGACTGAATGCCTCTGTACTTTTTGGTTCAGCACACGAATATGACAAGGCAGATATTACGGTAATTGATGAGGATGAGCTTAAATTAGGAGAAAACATATTAAAAATAATTTCTACTCCCGGACATACACCCGGAGGAATATGTATTTTAATTGATAAAATAATGTTCTCCGGAGACACTCTGTTTTATTCGGGTTTTGGAAGGACAGATTTGGGAGCAGGAGATGTTGCCTTGATGTCTAAATCTATAGAAAAACTTTATTCTCTGGACGGAAATATTGAGGTTTATCCCGGTCATGGAACGAAAACCACAATAGGCAGAGAAAGAGAAGAGAATCCGTATCTCTATTTTTGACGAGAGTTTTATTATATGAGTGATTTACCTGAAATGAATAATACTTATACAGACAGTAAAATTTATATGGGCTTTCCTGAAGACCTGCCACCTCATTATGCATACGAGGCAGTGCAGATATTTAACGATTGCGGCGGATTTCCGGAGTTTGTACCTAATAGTGGCATAAAAACGGATAAAAATAGCGGAATATGGCTGCAAAAGGGAGAGGAAAGGTATGATATTCCGTTTTTTGGCGAAGAAAATGAAAAGCTTGAGCATAAGTTGCAAAAACGGGAAATATACAGAATAATGAGTAATTTTACAGGATACACTTCCCCTTGGGGGTGTATGACGGGAGTAAGACCTGCAAAAATTGTCAATGTGCTTTTTAATTCAGGTGCAACATATCAAGAAGCATTGGAAGAATTAGAAAATTTTTACATGGCAAGGAGTGAAAAGGCAGAGCTGGCTGTAAAAACTGCTTGCAATCAAGAATCTTTCTTGAAAGAACAAATAGAAAATCCCAAGAATATTGCCATATATGTGGGAATTCCATTTTGTCCTACAAGATGTCTGTATTGTTCTTTTACATCACATCCGATAGGGAAATACATTAAAATTGTAGATAAATATTTAGAACTTTTGGAGGCAGAATTACGCACAGTCGTGCCTGTTTTGTTGCAAAAAGGGTATAATATAGAATCTTTATATATTGGTGGGGGAACACCTACATCTTTATCAGAAACGTCTTTTGAGAAATTTTTGGGTTTTGTTACAGATGTTGTAAATCCTGTAAATTTAAAAGAATTTTCTCTGGAGGCAGGCAGACCTGACAGTATTACACCGGAGAAATTACGCATTGCAAAAAAGGCGGGCGTTACAAGAATAAGCGTAAATCCACAGACAATGAACAATGCCACTTTAGAGTTGATAGGTCGTCGTCATAGTGCAGAGGAAGTTATAAGTGCTTTTGAAATGGCAAGAATGGCAGGTTTTGACAATATAAATATGGATATTATTGCAGGACTTCCGGGAGAGGAGTTGTCGCATTTTGAATATACTTTAGAAAAAATAGCACAACTTAAGCCGGATGGACTTACTGTACATACATTGAGTGTAAAACGTGCCGCAGACCTTAAAAGAGATGCAAAAGCAGAGCTTTTGCGCCATGATATTACAGGAAAAATGCTTATTGAATCACAAAAGTGCGCATCTTCTATGGGAATGATTCCTTTCTATATGTACAGACAAAAAAATATGCTGGGAAATCACGAAAATGTTTCTTATTGCCGCCCCGGGTGCGAAAGTCCGTATAATATACATATTATGGAAGAAGATCAGACGATTTTTGCTTTCGGCGCAGGAGGCGTAACTAAAATTTGTCAAAAAGATATAATTCGTTCCTTTAATGTAAAAAGTGTAGAAGATTACATGAAGAGAAGCGAAGAGATGGCACAGAGAAAATTAATGCTCATTTAAAAATTTCATTTATTAAAGAACAAGCTTCATCAAATGTGCGAGCTTTGAAAATACGGTCGCGCACTGCGGCGGCACCTTTAACTCCTTTTGTATACCAAGCTAAGTGTTTGCGCATTTCAGTAATGCCATGGCTTTCTCCTTTAAGGCGAACAGCATATTCCGTATGAGCATTTATTGTTGATATTATATCTTCTTTTGAGGGTGTATAAGGATTTTCCGCAGGAGTCAAAAGTTCCCTGAAAAGCCACGGTTTACCAAGCGCACCACGTCCAATCATAATGCCGCTGCAACCGGTTGCTTCAAACATATTCAGTGCCGATTCTGCGCAAACAATATCACCGTTGCCAATAACGGGAATTTTTAACGCATTTACTACTTTTTTTATGGCATCTGTATTGCTTTTGCCGGAATAATATTCATCGCGGAAACGTCCGTGCACAGCCACCGCAGCAGCACCTCCGGATTCCGCAGCAAGAGCAGCTTCTACGCAAAGCTCATTGCCAATTTCATATCCTCTTCGAATTTTTACGGTGACCGGCAGACCGCAAGCATTCGATACACTTTGCACTATTTTTTCAATTAAAAGGGGATTTTTTAAAAGAGCGCTACCCTCACCGTTGGATGTGACTTTTTGCATAGGGCAGCCCATATTTATGTCAATTAAGGACACACCTCGGTCACGGAAAATTGCGGCACATTCTGCCATTATATCAGGTTCGCTTCCGAAAATTTGCACGCTTAAAGGAGCTTCTTTGTCGTCGGAATCTGCCAGCGCAAGGCTGTTGTTGCCCTTGTAATGGACACCTTTGGCACTTATCATTTCAGAAAAAACCAAACCCGGAGAATATGGAGAGTTTTTACAAACAAGACGAAAAGGCAGATCTGTAACACCTGCAAGGGGAGCAAGCCACACGTTGTTTTGGACTTCAAATTGTGTTTCTTTGCCTTGGAGCGTAATGGGGTGAAAATGCTTTTGTAATTTGCCCAGAGCTTCAAGGTTTTGTGAAGATGTGTTATTTTTTATTTCGCCGTTTCGTTCAAAATTCATAAAGTTACCTCTCGTTTGAAAACTGTAGACAAGTTTAAACGAAGAAACATAATGTGTCAATTGTTTGTATTACTACCATCGAAATGCGTCGAAAACGGATAAAAAAAGACGAACGAAAGTTCTTGCTTTGCAAAGGCAAAAGGAATATATTATAGCTCACCAATGAAAAGGAGGTGATTTCATAGATGGCAAATATTTGATTGAAATAGCAGAAAGAAAATTGGCAGGCAAAATGGACATGTCCAGAGAATACAGTGACGCAGAGCTTAAACGATTGATTGACAGTTGTTTAGAGGAGCTGGTTATGAGGATTCCCAATTCGGAGGTAGACACAAAGCAGCTTGCAGCCGAGGTTTTTAACAGCAGACGCCGTCTTGGCATAATACAACCATTTTTAGAAGATCCTGCAGTAAATGAAATAATGATAAACGGTACAGATGGTATTTTTATAGAAGTTAACGGCGTGCTTGCAGATTCGGGAGCACGATATGACAGTAAAGAAGAACTTTTTCACAATATTCAAACGATGCTCTTTCAAAGTAACAGAACTGTAAATGAGAGCACACCTATTGTAGATGCAACTTTGGCAAGTGGTGCACGTATAAATGTAGTTTTAAATCCTTTAGCAATCAACGGGCCCATTGTTACTATCAGAAAATTCACAAAACAACAATACACAATTGAAGATTTTATAAAAAACGGCACTTTGACTGAGAAAATGGCAGAATATTTGAAGGAATCTGTCATTTTAGGGAAAAGCATAATTATTTCAGGAAGTACATCTTCCGGTAAAACAACTTTTTTAAATATGCTTACTTCTTTTATACCGTCAGAAGAAAGAATCATTACAATAGAGGATTCTGCGGAGCTGAATATACGACATAGAAATATTGTAAGAATGGAGACCAGAAATGCCAATACGGAGGGATATGGGGAGATTAAAATGCGTGCTTTAATAAAAGCTGCGTTAAGAATGAGGCCGGACAGGCTTTTAATTGGAGAGGTTAGAGATGAGAGTGCTTTGGAGCTTCTTACTGCAATGTGTACGGGACATAGCGGCTCTATGTCAACAATTCATGCAAATTCTGCGGAGGATACACTTGTAAGGCTTGAAACCATGGCTTTGTGGGAAGGTCATGTTCATTCCGAAGCAATAAAAAGAATGATAATTTCCGGTGTGGATACAGTTGTTTTCCTTGAGAGAAATAAAAGGGGCAGACGTGTTAAGGAGATTGCAGAGGTAAATAAAAATGAAAAAGAGAAAATTACATTGGAACGAGTTGTTTAGTTTTGTTTTTATATATTTGCTTTGTTCTGTTTTTGTTTTTAATGCCATGTTTGACAGTTGGCGGATAAGTATATTGTTAATGCTTTGCGGTTTGCCGATTTTTGTAAAAAAGATAAAACAGTATATTATTCAAAAAAGGCAAAATCGAATAGAGGCAGAATTCTATCAACTTTTAAGCAGCATTTCTTTATCTATGTCTTCAGGGATGTCTTTAGAAAACAGTTTAAAAGAAGCTGTCGTTACAGGCAAAAAAGAATATAAATCTTTGAATGCAGAGCTTGAGGGCATTTACAGAATGATGCAAAACAACTATTCTCCGGAGGTTGCCTTTTTTACTTTGTATAAAAAAACAGGGAATAGGGAGATTAAGACTTTTTCTGAAATATTATCTGTGGGTGTGCCTGCGGGAATAAATTTGGCTGCACTGATGAGATGGCTTGCTTCTGCATACAGGATGCGTTTTGATGCAGAGTGTGAAATAGTCAGAATTTTAAATGCACCAAAGTTCAACAATCGTATTATATTGGCAATGCCTATTGTATGTGTCGTGTTATTTAAACAAATTGCTCCGTATTACATGGCGCCGCTTTATTTCGGCACAGGTAGGATTATTATGATGGGTGTTTTGGCAATAATTCTGTTTGCTTGGTGGTTTGGCAGTAAGCTGGGAGAAATAGAATATTAGTTTTTTGGGGAGGATATAGTGAAGATAAAAGATCATATAATTTATTTCATCTGTAGTGCCGCCTTTTTTTGCATTGCACTTCTGATGGGCGAGAGCATACTCTTTTGTGTTGCTATGGGAGGTGCTGCAGGAGTTTTAAGCTTTGTGACAATCAAAGTAACAGAGCAGAAGAAAATAAAAAACAGGAATAGAAGTTATGAGATGGATTTGCCGGACATCATGATTCATATTGCGATGTTTACAGAGGCCGGACTCGGTTTGCAGGATGCAATAGAAAGAGCAACGAGAGCAGGAATTCAAAGTAAACCGTTATATATTGATTTGGCTTCTGTTTTTGAAAAAGTGAGAAAGGGAGGAACGAAGGATTTTATTACAGGATTAGAGGAGTTGGCAAAAGTCAGAAAATCACCTGCCTTAAGCAATTTTTGCACAACAATTATACAAAATATGCGAAAAGGAAGTGGTGAAATCAGTAATTTATTTACTACACAAGCACAATTATACAGAAATGAACGACGCAGAATAGCCGGTAAACTGGCAGATGAGGCAGCAACCTTATTGCTGATACCTTCTACTCTTGTGCTGTTGGCATTGATAGTAATGCTTCTTGCTCCTGCGATAATGGAGCTGTTTAATGGGTTTTAATAAAAGTGTATATAACTGGAGGTATTTTATTGTGAGTATTATTTTCTATTTGAAGGTGAAAGCTTTTTTTGACAAGTTAATAAAAGGCGAATCAGGGATGGGAACCATAGAAGTAATAATTATTATTGCTGTTTTGGTAGCTCTTGCGTTGGTATTCAGAAATTTTATTATGGATATGGCCGGGATGATTTTTGATAAAATAAAAGCGAAAACAGATGCCACGATAAATTCGCTTTAAGATATTAATTTTGCGGGAGGATAATATGAAATTAAATAAAGAAAGAACGGGACGAGGCCTGACGGTTAGCTCTTTATATTCCCCAAAAGAATTAAAAGAAAAAATGAATTTTGTTGCAGAAAACATGAATAATATTTTTGTTCCATCTGATGTAAGCTGGGAGGGGGTAAATTATTCTTTTTATATCAGCCACAGACAATCTTTAAAGGAATATGTATGCGAAAACGGTATAACAAAAGAAGAGTTTTTTCTCTTTATAAAAAGCATTGCATGCTTATTTGAAAGCGCTAAGGAGAATAATATTGATCCTCATGAATTTGTTTTTGATTATGAGTGTATTTTCGTTGGAGAAAATATAACCGAACTTGAATTTATCTTTGCACCTGATAGTGAAACGTATAAAGACGGAATAGTTGCATATAATAAATGCAGTGATATGGTATCAATTATTGCTCTTTACATCGAATGCAATTCTTCGGAACAAAGTCTAAAACAAGAAAAAGATATTTTACAAGCATTGACGATTTTGGCTGAATGGGAAAAAGGGCCAAATATTGATACTTTCCCTATAGACGAATTATCACCGTTAATAGAGGCGGCAAGTACACAATTTCGCGTTGGAAATTACTTAAAGAATACATTTTATGAATTATTCAATTGTTTCATAAAAAAGTTTAATGCTGATGAAGGTGATTGCGGAATGAGGTTAAAAGGGGAATTGCTTTTAAAAGATATAAAATATGTATTGGATGGCAAAGCACAGGGAAGTATTAATATCGGGCGCGATGAAGAATGGGCAGATGTAGCTGTGGATATAATATATGTAAGCCGAAAACATGCTAAGATATATAAAGAAAAAGATACATGGTTTATTAAGGATTTAAATTCAAAAAACGGCACTTTTGTTAATGGTACCAGAATTGCTTCGGAAAGACCTTTTTCATTGGACGATGGCTATGAAATAGGATTCGGTGCACCTGAATCAAGGCTTATTTTCTGCTTGCCCTAAAAAACAGCTTATGGTAATATTTAACGGTGTAAATTAATTGATTTTGGAGTGTTTACAGATGGGCTTTTTTAAACAAAACATAGCAATAGATTTGGGAACTGCAACTGTACTTGTTAGTGTTGGAGGCAAAGGTGTTGTTATAAAAGAGCCTTCAATTGTAGCGGTAAAGGACGGTACAAATGAAGTTATAGCAATAGGCGAAGAAGCCAGACTTATGATGGGAAGAACACCTTTTGATATTAAAACAGTACGTCCTGTACAAAATGGTGTCATTTCGAGCTATACTATAACAAGAAAAATGATTGCTTATTATCTTAATAAAGCAATTACTAATCCTCTTTCAAGAAAGTTTAAACCGGATGTTCTTATTTGTATACCAAGTAAGACAACAAATGTAGAAAAGAGAGCTGTATATCAAGCAGCTATAGGTGCCGGAGCCGGACGCGTATTTCTTGTTGAGGAGCCTTTAGCAGCTGCTGTCGGTGCAGGGTTAGATATTTCAAGGCCTACAGGAAATATGATAATAGATATCGGAGGCGGTACAACAGATATAGCTGTTATCTCATATGAGGGTATTGTAAACAGTAAGAGTGTGCGCGTTGCCGGAGAATCTTTTGACGATACAATAAAAAGTTATTTAAAGAAAAAACATAATCTCATGGTTGGTGACAGTACAGCCGAAGAAATAAAAATCGAGGTTGGTTGTCTCTATCACGGAGCCAAAAAGAGCTCAATAGAAATCAGAGGAAGTGACTTGATAACAGGTCTTCCGAGTGAGAGGATTATTACATCAGAAGAGATTCTTGAACCGCTTATTGATACTGCAGTTCCGATTTTGGATGGTATTCATGCTGTTCTTGAAGAAACACCGCCTGAGCTCGCAGCAGATATTTATTGCAAGGGAATTGTTATGACAGGCGGAGGGGCTCAGATTGCCGGATTTGATGAGCTTATCAGAAAGAGTACCGGTGTTGATGTTATGCTTGCAGAAAATCCTCAATACTGTGTTGTGCAAGGTTGCGTGAATATTCTCAATGATATGGATAGCGATAAGAAGCGCCGTTATGCAATTACTCGATAATTTCTTTTAATTTGATTTAAATAAGCTTAGAAATTATTTTATTTACATCACCGGCACCTAAAGTTATTATCACATCGCCCTTTTTTGCGATATAGCGTAACAGTGCGGCTGTCTCGCAAAAATCCGATATATGTTTTGCGTTTATGCCTTTGTTGATAAAATATTCTGACATGGATTTCCCGGAAATTGTTCCGGGATCTTTTTCTCTTGCGGGGAAAATATCTGTAACAACCACAAAATCAGCTTCTTTTAGTGCGTCTGCAAAATCGTCAATAAAGGCGATGGCACGGGAATATGTATGTGCTTGAAATACTGCGTATATTTTATTGTTGCCTGCTACTTCCCTTGCAGCTGAAAGAGTTGCTTGTATTTCCGTAGGATGATGTGCATAGTCATCTATAACAAGAGCGCCGTTGATTTCGCCTTTGTTTTCAAAACGTCGTCCTGTACCGTAAAAAGCTTCAAGACCTGCTTTGATGCTTTCTGCTGAGCAACCTAGTTGTACGGCTGCTGCGGCAGCTGCTACAGAGTTAGAAACATTATGCAAACCCGGAACATTTAAAACTATATCTGTAATGGGAATATTCTTATTGTAAAGTGTGTATGTAGTGCCTACAACACCGGGCTGACGACGGGAAATATTTCCTGCATAGAAATCTCCGGCAGGATTCTTAATGCTGTAGGTTACAACATTTGTTGCGGCTTTTTCTGATACTTTCATTGCATTTTTGTCATCTGCACATACAACAAGAAAACCGTCGGCAGGACAATAAGAAACGAATTCAGAAAAGCAGTCTGTTATATGATTAAGATCTTTGTAATAATCCAGATGTTCCTCTTCGATGTTGAGAATTATTTCGCCAAAAGGACGAAGATTAAGGAAATTGGCATGGTATTCACATGCCTCTGTAATAAAATAGTCACTGTCATTGGCAAGTACATTACTGCCGATGCGAGGAAAAACACCACCTATATGAATACTGGGATTTATGTTAGCTGAAAGCAAAATAGAGCTTAACATTGATGTTGTGGATGTTTTGCCGTGAGTACCGGCAACAGCTACAGAATATTTATAATGGGAGCAGATTTTTCCGAGGTAAACACCACGCTCCATTATTGGTATGTTTCTTCGCGCTGCTTCTATAAGCTCCGGATTGTCTTGGGGAACTGCAAGTGTATAAACAACAAGTGTTACATCTTCAGAAATATTTTGTGCCGAATGGAAGGGATAAACAGTTATTCCTTTTTCCTGTAAATGAGTCAGCTTGTCAGAATCCGTTCTGTCAGAGCCGCTTACCGAATAACCTTGTTTAAAAGCCAGTTCCGCTATACCGCTCATGCTTGAACCGCCGATTCCTATGAAATGTATATGTCCTTTTTTTTCATTGATCATACGAAAATCTACTCCTCACAGTAAAGAATATGCTGTAGTGAGTCTAAAGTATAACATATAAAGGATGTAATTTCTATTTGTTTTTACATTATAAGTAAGTAAAAACAATTTGTACAATTGCATGATTCGATTTACAATGGTATAATCATCAGGAATTAAATTTGTATTGGGAGAAATAAATATGAATTCAATGCAAGAATTTTTTAAAAGAATAAGAATAAGACCCTTTGTATATACGGGAATGTTATTGTTGTCGCTTATATTAAGTGCTATAGAAGCTTACAATCCGATAATCAGAAAGTTCGGTTCGTTTAAGCAGATATTAAATTATAATTACATAGAAACTCTTTCGGGATGGACCTCGAAAATCGGCGACTTTTTTAATAATGGCAAAGCTTTTGTTTTCATACTGTTGTGTGTTTTGGGAGTTTTGGCTTTTTCAGCGCTTGTAGCTGTTTTTCTATCAGGATATGTCAATGTTTTCATTGCTTCTGTCGAAGACAAGGCAAAGAAAAAAGGAGAATTTGTTGCAGGAATAAAAAGAAATTTTGTTAAAACGTTCCTATACGTATTTACAGCAATTGTTATGACAATACCTTTTGCGTTTATGATTTTGTATTCTGCTATTCCTACGGTATTCATGATAAAGCTTTTGTTAGATGGAGATACAGGTGTTATTTTTACCATGCTTCTTATGGCGTTGCTTACATTAATTGTAATTTTGTTTGCTGTGCTGTTTTATGGAATGTACTTCTCTTATGTTTTGCCGTCTATTGCAGGATTAAAGAGAAAAACCGCTCGCGCAGGCATAAAAATGACAAATATGTATGCATGGTACTTATTGCCTAAAACAGCATTGTTTTTATTTATTGCTGCATTAATAAGAGTATTATTATTTGTCATTCATTACGGACACAGCTCTCTTGCTTTGAGCTTGACTTTGTTGGCGATTACAGCGATATTAAGATCGTTTTTATATTATGTATATTTCTATTTTGTTTTTACAACATTTATTGCAATGCGTGACGATTTATATCCGGATTATAAAGAAGATGTTCCGGAGCCAAAGAAACATGTTGCACGCGTTCCGCAGCAAAGAATTGTTCAAGAAAAGACAGAATCTTTGAAAGAAGAAGCAAGTGATACAGCAAACGACGATTATGACGATTCGTTTGAACCGTAATTGATTTTGTACAAAAGAAAAGGAACGGTGTTTTATGTATTCAGAAAATAAAACTCGCCAGAGCATTATTGTTTTGTGTTGTTGTGTTGTTTGTGTAATTGCAGCTGCTGTTTGTATGGCAGTATCTTTGTCCGGCAAAAAAAACAGCAATGAAGAAGCTGAGAATGAAAAGATTGTGGCCGGGATAGGTGATTTGAAAATCACAGAGAGTCAATTTGAGTTCTTTGCAAAATTAATTTTAAATCAAGAAGAAGAAACAGTACGTACATTATATACATCAACAGGAATTTCTGATAAAGATGAGTTAAAAAAGTACACATCTAACTTTGTGCATGAGTATTTAGTGCGTGTCGCAGAGGCAAAGAGCAAAGGAATAAAGCTTTCATCTGAAGAAATTGCAAATTTAGAAAAGCAGTTTAAAGAGGACTATGAGAATAATAAAGAGATAGATTCAAAAATTCTCAGTCCGGAGGAGTTTTACGTTTATTATTATGGTATCAGTGAGAAGTTGTTTAAAGAATTCTGGGAGAACTGGTATATCATAGACAAGCATACAAGTTTGTTGGAAAAAGATGCAGATTTAAGCGAGGATGCTCAATTGCTTGCTTTTGAGGAATATTATGATTATCTTTATTCTTATACGATTTCTGTTATTGAGCTTGAAGCAGGCAACGAGAATTCTAAAGAAGATTTAAAAGAAAAAGCGGAGAATATCGTTGATGCATTGGAACAAGGAGAAGATTTTGTTAAACTTCTAAAAGAAAATTGCAAAAATGAAACTTTAATTGCATCAAACGGTGTAAAAGAATTTTATCCAACATATAAAACAGAGTCGAGCGAGATATATGATTTTGTAAGGACAAGTGAAAAGGGAGAAATAGGAATAGTAGAAACAGATTATGCCATATACGTTTTAAGGCTTGATGATATTAAAGATTACGAGAAGTTAAAAAATACAGAAACACTTCTGAAATGGACAAGAACTTTTTATGTAAACAAAACAGTTGCCGATATGGTTTCTTCTGACAAATATAAGTATAAAGTTGAAAAGACTGTATATGATGCTATTGATTTAAGCTCTGCGCTACAAGAAGCGTATGCGTATTGGGAGACAATATGGGAGGGAAGTAAGTGAACGTAAAAGATTTTTATTATGATTTGCCGGAGGAATTGATTGCACAGACACCCCTTGCAGACAGAGATTCTTCCAGGCTTCTTGTTCTGGATAAAGCTTCCGGGAAAACAACCCACAGCAGCTTTAAGAATATTAAGAATTACTTAAAACCCGGCGATTGTTTGATTTTAAATGACACAAGAGTTATTCCGGCGCGTCTTTTCGGTGTTAAGGAGAATACAGGAGGACCTATAGAGTTTGTTCTGCTCAAGAATATAAAAGAGGACGATGTTAAAAAAGAAATCCTTGATATTCCGACACAAAACGATTTGTGCCAAGGAAAAAATTGTTGTTATTGGGAAGTTTTACTAAGACCGGGAAAAAGGGCCAAACCAGGTGCTGTATTCTCTTTTGGAGAGGGAATTTTAAAAGCTGAGATACTTTGTGTCGTTGAAGGAGGAAATCGTTATGTGCGTTTCACTTTTGACGGTGTTTTTGAAGAGATTCTTGACAAAATCGGCATTATGCCGCTCCCTCCGTATATAAAAGCAAAGCTTGAAGACCCGGAAAGGTATCAGACTGTTTATGCGAGAGAAAAAGGTTCTGCGGCCGCGCCTACAGCAGGACTTCATTTCACTAAGGAACTCCTTGATGAAATAAGAGAAATGGGAGTGAGTGTGGCTTTTGTTACACTTCATGTAGGGCTGGGAACATTCCGTCCCGTAAAAGAAGAAAAAGTAGAAGACCATGTGATGCACTATGAATATTACACTATAACACAAAGTACGTGTGATGTTATAAATAGCACAAAGCAAAATGGCGGTAAGGTTTTTGCCGTAGGAACAACTTCGTGCAGAGTGCTTGAATCAGTGGCAGAAGAAAGCGGATTTATGGAGGAAAAATCAGGTTGGACAGGTATTTTTATATACCCGGGGTATAAATTTAAGGTTGTGGATTCATTAATTACAAACTTTCACTTGCCTGAGTCTACTTTACTTATGCTTGTGAGCAGTTTGGCCGGCAGAGAAAATATTATAAAGGCATATGAAGAAGCAGTGAAAGAAAGATATAGATTTTTCTCCTTTGGAGATGCAATGTTGATTAATTAATAAATAAAAATACACAAAAAGGAGGTTTGCCGGTGGCAGCCGTAGAATATGAATTAATAAAAGTATGTAAGCAGTCGGGAGCGCGTCTTGGAAGACTTCACACTCCCCACGGAATAATCGAGACACCCACATTTATGCCGGTGGGTACTCAGGCAAGTGTAAAGGGTATTTCTCCTGATGAACTTAGGGCGATGAATGCCGGAATAATTTTATCCAACACGTACCATCTTTATTTGCGTCCCGGACATGAGCTTGTAAGAGAAGCAGGTGGATTGCACAAATTTATGAATTGGGACAGAGCTATTCTTACAGATAGCGGAGGATTTCAGGTTTTTTCGTTAAGTAAGTTAAGGAAAATAACAGAAGAGGGAGTGCACTTTCGCTCTCATATAGACGGTTCAAAGCATTTTATTTCACCCGAAAAAGCGATGGAAATAGAAAATGCTCTCGGAGCGGATATTATTATGGCTTTTGATGAGTGCGCGCCGTATCCTGCTGATTATAACTACACAAAAAAATCCATGTACATGACCACCAGATGGGCAGAAAGATGTTTAAAAGCACATACCAATACTGAAAGACAATCGCTTTTTGGCATTGTGCAGGGAGGTATGTATGGTGATTTGCGTAAAATTTCTGCAAGAGATTTAGTTTCGATGGATTTCCCCGGTTATGCAATAGGCGGCCTCAGTGTGGGAGAACCGGCAGAGCTTATGTGTGAAATGTTAGAAGAAACAGTACCTGAATTACCTGAAAACAAAGCAAGATATCTCATGGGTGTTGGTTCGCCGGATTATTTGATAGAAGGCGCAATCAGAGGAATTGATATGTTTGACTGTGTTCTGCCTACAAGAATAGGAAGAAACGGCACTGTAATGACATCAAAGGGCAGAGTTATTGTGAGAGATGCAAAGTACAGCAGAGATTTCACACCTATGGATGACGAGTGTGATTGTCCTGCATGCAGGGATCATACAAAGGCTTATATCAGACATCTTCTGAAAGTGGGAGAAATGTACGGTATGAGACTTACAACAATTCATAATCTTTATTTTCTTATTAACTTGATGAAATCAATTCGCTGTGCTATACTTGAAGACAGGCTTCTTGATTTCAGGAAGGAATTTTATGAAAAATATTATAATAACGGAGGATCTAGATGAAAAACAGTGTTAAAAAAATACTTTCATTTGTAATGATAATCGCTATGGCAATGCTCTCTCTTTCTATGGTAGCATTTGCGTCTGAGTCTGCCGCTGCAACTGGTACAGCAAACACACCTAATAAACAAGGCAGTACAGGTGGGGCTTGGCTCATGATTGTAATTTATATTTTGTTCTTTGTTGTGGTAGGTTATTTCCTTATATACCGTCCCAATAAAAAACGTAAAAAACAAGAAGAAGAATTAAGAGGAAGCATTATCCTCGGAGATGAAGTAACAACAATCGGCGGTATCGTTGGTAAGGTTGTTAACATTAAGGATGATAATATTACAATTGAGACATCAATTGATAAAACTCTTATGGAGTTTAAGAATTGGGCTATTCGCGATGTTAAAAAACTTATAACAGACGACGAGCCTGAGAGTAAATAATTTATAAAAAGATACATTATGCTGTCCGCCGTACCCGAAAAACGGGTATTGGCGGACTCTTTGGGTTTATTAAGAAGTTGTAAAAATTGGGAAGAGATGGATTATTATGGCAGAGAATTTCAGAGAGGATATCAGAAATATAGCAATTATTGCACACGTTGACCACGGTAAAACTACTTTGGTAGACGGTCTTTTAAGACAGAGTGGTACTTTTAGGGACAATGAAGCAGTTCAGGAAAGAGTTATGGACTCCAATGACTTAGAAAGAGAGCGTGGTATTACGATTTTGTCGAAGAATACAGCTCTTAACTATAATGGCTATACTATTAATGTGGTGGACACACCGGGACATGCAGATTTCGGTGGAGAAGTAGAGCGTGTTTTGGGAATGGTTGATGGTGTTCTTCTTTTGGTTGATGCTTTTGAAGGAGCGATGCCCCAGACGAGATTTGTGCTTTCAAAGGCACTTTCTATGAATTTAAAGCCTGTTGTAGTAATTAACAAAATCGATAGAGACGGAGCGAGACCTTTAGAAGTTTTAGATGAAGTGTTGGAACTGTTTATGGATTTGGGTGCAGATGACAGTCAATTAAACTTCCCTGTTGTGTATGCTTCATCTCGCGACGGATATGCTTCTTTGGAGCCTGACGGAGGAGATAAAAAGAATCTTCAACCGCTTTTTGAAACAATTATAAAAGAAATCCCTGCGCCGAAAGCAGATGTAGATGCGCCTTTCCGTACATTGGTATCAAACGTGACAACTGATGAATATGTAGGACGTATAGCTGTCGCTCGCGTTGACAGAGGAAAGGTTACAATAGGACAGCCGGTGGTTGTGTGCAACAGTAAAGATGGCAGCAAAAAAAGTGCCAGAATTACGTATTTGTATAAATTTAAAGGACTTAAAAGAGTTGAAACTCAAGAAGCATTAGGCGGGGATATTATTGTGCTTGCAGGCATTCCCGAGATAAATATAGGTGATACTATTTGCAGTCACGATGCTGTTGAACCGATTCCTTTTGTAAACATTGATGAACCTACAATTTCTATGAATTTCTCTGTTAACAACAGTCCTTTTGCAGGACAAGAAGGAACTTTTGTTACTTCAAGACATATCCGCGAAAGACTTATGAAGGAACTGGAAACTAATGTAAGCATGAGAATAGAAGATACGGATTCGCCTGATACGCTTAAGGTTTCGGGACGAGGAGAGCTTCATTTGTCGATTTTGATTGAGACGATGAGAAGACAAGGATATGAATTCCAGGTTTCACGTCCGAGAGTAATTTATAAAGAGGTGGACGGCGTTCTTCATGAGCCAATGGAGAGGCTGACGATTGATACTCCGGAGGAGTCTGTTGGTGTTGTTATAGAAAAAATCGGCAGAAGAAAAGGCGAAATGGTAAATATGCATCCTGCCTTGGAAAATTATGTCAGATTAGACTTTAAGATTCCGTCTCGCGGACTTATAGGCTATAGGTCAGAATTTTTGACGGATACAAGAGGAAATGGTATAATGAACCATATATTTGACGGGTTCGAGCCTTATAAAGGAGATATAGATGCAAGACAACATGGCTCTTTAATAGCATGGGAACAAGGTGAAACGGTAACATACGGCCTGTTTAATGCACAAGAAAGAGGAAAGTTGTTTATAGGACCCGGAGAAAAGGTTTATGAAGGAATGATTGTGGGCGAATGTGCACGAAATGAAGACTTGGTAATAAACGTTTGTAAGCGTAAACACATTACAAATATTCGTGCGTCGGGATCGGATGAGGCTTTAAAATTAACACCTCCCGTTCTTTTGAGTCTTGAGCAAGCACTTGAGTTTATTTCTGACGATGAGCTTGTAGAGATAACGCCTAAGACGATACGTTTAAGAAAGAAAATTCTTAATACAGAGCAAAGAGCAAAGGTAAGAGCAAAGGGGTGATTCCTTGAGCGGTGGCATAAGAAAACCCGGAGGAGCGCGTAAACCGAATAACACTTCACAAGAGCAGAGACAGAGGACTTCTCCTGTGTCTGCTTCAAGACGCCCTGCCGGTGGCAATTCTCGCGGTGTGAGAAGACCTTCTTCTATGGTCAATACAGTAGAGAAACCTGTTAAAAAAACAAGTGAAAAAGCCAAGAAAATGAAAAATAAGAGATATAAAGTACCCTTGATGATTCTTTTTGTATTCATTTTGATAGGCGTAGTAATTCTCAGTTCTTTTTTATCTTATACGTATCTTGTTGATAAATATGAAAATCCCGTTACGATAGAGTCTATTTATCTTGACGAGGCAACTTCTGTGAAATTTAGAATTGACAAGGGTATGACAACAAAAGAAATTGCGGATAATCTGTTTGACATGGGACTTATAGATAATAAGACAATGTACAGATTTTTATCTAAGTTTAACGGGTTTGACGGACAGTACAAGGTGGGAACGTATACACTTTGCGATGGATTGACGTATGACGAAGTAATGACATTGCTTGCAGGGGAGCCGGAAACTGTTAAAGTTACTTTCCCTGAAGGCTTTACAACAGAACAGATTGCTGCCAGATTGGAAGCCAATAACGTTGTAACTGCGGAGGAATTCTTAAAAGCAGTAGAGACTGTGAACGTTTCGTCGTATGCTTTCCTGAATAATATAAGCGGAAAAACTCGCGACCACAGATTGGACGGGTATCTTTTCCCTGATACGTATGAGTTTGACGTTAAGGCAAATGTAGAAGACGTTATTTATAAAATGCTTAACAGGTTTAATGAGCTTTATTTACCTGCATATTACGACAAAGCTACAGAGGCAGGACTTACGGTGGATGATGTGATTGTTTTGGCTTCTATTGTTGAGCGTGAAGCCAAACTTAAATCGGAAAAAGCCAGAATTGCAGGTGTTTTCATTAATCGTCTCAATAGCAAAGATGAGAATCTTAATAAGCTTCAATCGTGTGCTACAATAAGATATGTTTATAAAAAGTTGTACAATGAAGACATAATAAACATAACAGAAGAACATGAGAAAGAAGATGATCCGTACAATACGTATATGTATCGCGGATTGACGCCGGGAGCAATTTGCAACCCGGGAATCGAGTCTATAAAATCAGTGCTTAATTACGAGCATTGCGATTATTATTTCTTTGTGCTAAATGCAAAGGATGGCGTAGGCTCACATATTTTCTCTAAAACTTATCAGGAACATCTGCAAGCAAAGAAACAATATGGATGATAAAATAAGAACCTTTATAGAAAATCTGCTTCCGGCAGAAAATGAAATCGAACAGGAATTAAGAAATTATGCAAAAGAGTATCATGTGCCTATTTTGAGGCGTGATGCTGCTGCTTTTTTGCGTACAATAGTAAGCATAAAAAAACCTATGCGTATACTTGAGGTTGGTACGGCAATAGGGTATTCAGCCTTGATAATGAGCCATGCAGCTCCGCTTAGTCATATAGATACTGTGGAGATTGATATGGATTCGGTAGTGTTGGCAAGGCAAAATATTAAAAAAGCAGGTAAGGAGAACCAAATCAGAGTAATTGCAGGGGATGGCAACGAAGTTCTGGCGGCTTTGACAAAGCCTTACGATATGATTTTTATGGATGCTGCGAAGGGACAATACGTTTATCTTTATGATGATGTATTGCGACTTTTGAAGGAAGGCGGATTGTTGCTGTGTGATAATTGTATATTTTACGGTAAGGTTTTGGACAAACCGGAAGAGACAAATCATAAGCATCGCACAATTGTTACCAATATGAGAGCCTTTTTGGAAAGAATGATGGCAGACAGGCGTTTGGAGGCATCCCTGCTTGACGTAGGCGACGGAATGGCGGTTGCCTGCAAGAAGTTTTAAGATACGTATTTTTGAACAGGAGAGAAGAAATGATTGAACTTTTAGCACCCGGTGGCAATAAAGTAAAAATGAAAACAGCTTTTGATTACGGAGCAGATGCTGTGTATATAGGCGGCGATGTTTTCGGTTTAAGAGCAAATGCCGATAATTTTACTTTGGATGAGATTGCAGAAAGTGTAGATTATGCTGACAGTATACACAAAAAAATATACGTCACAATGAATATTATTGCCAGAAACCGAGATTTGCCTGATATGGCAAAATATGCAAGAGAGTTATCACAGGCAGGCGTTCATGGAGTAATTATTTCAGACCCGGGAGCCTTTTTGACAGTAAAAGAAGCTGCACCGGAGCTGCCTATTCATGTAAGCACACAAGCAAACAACTTAAATTGGCGCACATGTGAGTTTTGGCAAAAAATGGGAGCTGTGCGCGTAAATCTTGCAAGAGAACTTACATTGGCAGAGATTGTAGAAATACGAAAAAATCTGGATGAAAGAAATTGTCAGCTTGAATTAGAAGCCTTCGTTCACGGCGCTATGTGCATGTCTTTCTCAGGAAGATGCATGCTCAGTGATTATTTCGTCAATCGCTCATCTAACAGAGGTGATTGCGCTCAACCCTGCAGGTGGAATTACAAAATAATCGAAACCACAAGACCGGAAGAAATTCTCGATATAGAAGAAAATGACAGAGGTACATTCTTGTTTAATTCAAAGGACCTTTGTATGCTTAAACAGCTAAAAGAATTTAAGGATGCCGGTGTTTCATCTTTTAAAATAGAAGGTCGTATGAAGAGCGAATTTTATGTTGCGGTAACTGTAAGAGCTTACCGCACCGCAATAGATTTAATAGAAAAAGGAGAAGAAATAAACGAAGAAACTCTCCAAAAGCTTCTTGCTGAAGTATGCAGTGTAAGTCACAGAGACTATTGCACAGGTTTTTATTTGGGAGAAAGAGGAAGTCAAATTTACGAAACATCTTCATATAAAAGGGAAACAGACTTTATAGGAACAGTAGATTCTTGCGAAGCTGCCAAAGAAGAAGCAAAAGACGGTAATTATACACTGGTAATGACACAAAGAGGAACTTTTTCAACAGGAGAAGAATTGGAGTTTGTACCGGCAGAAGGAGCAGTTATAAAATACACTGTAGAAGAAATGAAAAATTCCGAAGGAGAAATAATCGAAAGAGCGCCTCATGCAATGATGAAAGTAATAATGCAAGTGCCGTTTAACGTAGCAAAAGGCACTGTAATAAGGCGCAGAAAACCGGAGGTAAAGTGATGTTTGAGTATATAAGAGGCATTTTACAATATAAGGGTACAGATTTTTGTGTTGTAGACGTAAACGGAGTGGGCTTTAAAATTTACACCTCTCACATAACGGCAGCCGGTATAGGTGATAGCGGTAGTACAGTTACACTTTATACATACATGAATGTTAAAGAAGATGAGATATCATTATTCGGTTTTGCCTCCAGAGAAGAGCTTTCCGTTTTTAACATGCTGATAAGTGTAAGCGGTGTCGGACCTAAAATGGGTATAGCAGTGCTTGCCGCCATGTCTCCGTCAGAATTCAGTCTTGCTGTTGCTACGGGAGATTTTAAAGCAATCAGCAAAAGCAAAGGTGTCGGCCCCAAATTGGCTCAAAGAATCGTACTCGAGCTTAAAGACAAAATCAGCAAAGATATAAAGTCGCAGGAGCAGGCAAGAGAGGATATTTTGGAACCGGTGCCCACAGGATATATAAGCAATGATGCAGTGTCGGCATTGATGGTTTTGGGATATAGCTCAAAAGAAGCAGCAAAATTAGTGTCGAAGGTTTATAAAGATGGTATGACATTAGAAGAAACAGTGCGTCAAGCATTAAAACAGGCGTTTTAATCAGTGCGTTATTTAAGGTGATATTATGGATTATGAGGATAACCGTTTGGTAACAGGAGCCGTGTCTCTTGAAGATACAGAAGAGCTCAGCTTAAGACCGAAAAGATTCGAAGAATATATAGGACAGGAAAAAGTACGCAGTAATTTATCTGTTTTTATTGAGGCTGCAAAAGGTCGCGGAGAACCTTTAGACCACGTGCTTTTATACGGGCCTCCAGGATTGGGAAAAACAACCTTGGCAGGAATTATCGCTTCGGAAATGGGCGTTAACTTGCGAATTACTACGGGGCCTGCAATAGAAAAAGCTGCCGACTTGGCAGGCTTACTTACTAATCTAAATGATAATGATGTCTTATTCATAGACGAAATACACAGACTTAACAGAGCAGTTGAGGAAATACTTTACCCTGCTATGGAGGACTTTGCTTTTGATATTATTATGGGAAAAGGACCTGCAGCCAGATCTTTAAGGCTTGATTTGCCAAAATTTACATTAGTAGGCGCGACCACAAGAGCCGGTTTGCTCACAGCACCGTTGAGAGACCGCTTTGGAGTAATCAGCAGATTAGAAATGTACAATCCCGAAGAACTGGGAAGAATTGTAAAACGCTCTGCAAATATATTACAGGCTGAAATAGACGAAAAAGGTGCCCGCGAAATAGCATTGCGCTCAAGGGGAACACCGAGAATTGCCAACAGACTTTTAAAAAGAGTGCGTGATTTCGCGCAAGTTAAAGGAGACGGCAGAATTACAGGAGATATTGCAAAAATTGCACTCGATGCATTGGAAGTTGATAAATTAGGTCTTGATAACATAGACAGGACGCTGCTGACAACTATTATTGTAAAATTTGCCGGTGGCCCTGTTGGACTTGATACGCTTGCTGCAGCGACAGGTGAAGAGCATACTACTATCGAAGATGTATACGAACCTTATCTTATACAGCTTGGTTTTATAAGTAAAACGCCCAGAGGAAGAATTGCGATGCCTTTAGCTTATAACCATTTGGGACTTTCTCATTTGATTAACAATTGCGGTAACGACAGTAGTGATATAAAATCAGAAGAACGCCCTACGCTTTTTGATAACATAGAATAAATTTGGCGGTGGAATATGATTATTATGGGTGTGGACCCGGGCTTTGCTATAACGGGTTACAGCGTAGTTGAATACGAAAACAATAAATTAAAGCTTCTCGATGTAGGCGCGGTAAGCACAAAAGCAGGCGAACTTTTCACATGGCGTCTATTGCAAATAGATGAGAAGCTTAGAGAAATAATGCAAAAATATAGGCCGGATGCCTTTGCAATAGAAGAACTCTTTTTTAATAACAATGCGAAAACTGCCATTGCCGCAGCACAGGGCAGAGGAGTGGCAATTATGGCGGCAGTAAAAAGCGGAATACCCGTTTACGAATATACACCTCTTCAAGTGAAACAAGCAGTAGCAGGATATGGCAGAGCAGACAAGAATCAAGTCCAACAAATGGTAAAAACCATATTTCATATGGATAAAATTATAAAGCCTGACGATGCTGCCGATGCGGCGGCCATTGCTGTGTGCCATGCGTTTTCTTGCAGATTTGCAGAAAGGATTTAACTATGTCGGATAATATTTTATTGCATATTTGTTGCGGTCCGTGCAGTCTTTATTGTATAGATGATTTGAAGCAAAATACATCGTTGGAAGTAACAGGTTATTACGCAAATCCCAACATACATCCTTATGAAGAACTCATGAGAAGAAGAGGTTCTACGATTTCAGCTTGCAAAGCCAAAAATATTCCGCTTATAGCAGAAGATTTCTATAATATACAACAGTGGAAAGCTTGGGAAAGTTCTCGTGCAGAAAGATGCAGAATGTGCTATACTGTAAGAGCAGAAATGACTGCAAAAAAAGCAGCGGAACTTGGTTTTGAATATTACACCAGTACCCTTTTTGTAAGTCCTTATCAGCAACATGATTTGATGAAGGAAATATTTGAGGAAACAGGCAAAAAATACGGGATTAAATTCCTCTACAGGGATTTTAGAAAGGGTTTTCGTGAAGGACAGCAGCAAGCACGAGAACTTGGCATTTATAGACAGAAATATTGCGGCTGTATTAAATCTTTATATGGAGAATGATGTGCAATGGATAATGAGAATTTAGAAATCAAAGAAGAAATTATTGAAAATGTTGAAAATGTTGAAACAACAGAAGTCGCAGAAGAAGCAGCAGAACTTGCAGAGGAGCAAGCAGAAGAAAGTTCTTGCGATGCTTGTGAAGAGTGCGAAGAGTGTTCCGTAGAAGAAAACAAGCCGGAGAAAAAGTATTTAATCAAAAATAAAATTGTGAGGGAAATAGTGAGCTGGGTTGTTACTCTGTTATTGGCAGTTGTTATTGCAATTGTAATTAATACTTATTTCTTTAGAATAAGCAAGGTTGACGGCGACTCAATGGAACAAACATACCACGATAAAGATGTTGTATACCTTACTCGTTTGCCTCATGTTTTCGGCGATATAGAAAGGAATGAAATTGTTATTTTTGACTCTTCCTTTAAAGAGAGAAGTTTCTTTACAGATGTTAAAGAAGCTCTCATGTATAACGCAATCTCCTACAAGCTTTTCGATATGGAGCAGCCAACTCGTTATTTCATCAAAAGGGTTATTGCTGTTGCAGGAGATACGATTCAGATAAAAGAAGATGGCGTATATGTAAACGGCAAGCTTCTTAATGAGCAGTACATTAATAATGAAGAAGCACCGATTTACACAAATGTGTCAGACGCACTTAAAAATGGCATAACGGTGCCGGATGATTATATTTTTGTAATGGGTGACAACAGAAATCACAGCTCAGACAGCAGGGAAATAGGATGCGTACCTGAGCACAGTGTTATAGGTAAGGTTATAGGAACTTGATTATGAGTAAACTTTTAATTATTGCGGCAACAAACAACAAACATAAACTCATTGAATTCAAAGAGATTTTCTCAAGTGCGGCTGACGGAAATGCTCAAGTTATGGCGCTGACAGATGCTGTAAAAAACTTTTCTGACGGAAAATCCTTATACGGCGATCCGGAAGAAACTGGTACAACTTTTGCGGCAAATGCCTTTATTAAAGCAGCCGCTTTATACGACTTTTTGGGAGATGCTTTGAGAGCAAAACAAGACAGCGAAATTTTAATTGTCGCAGATGATTCCGGTTTGTGTGTGTCGGCATTAGGTGGTGCGCCCGGAGTGTATTCAGCCAGATACGCTTCCGAAAATGGCGAAAACGCTACAGACAGCGATAATGTAGAAAAACTTCTCCACGAGATGGAAAATATACCTGACGAAAAGAGGCAGGCCGCCTTCGTCTGCGCTGTTGCGGGAATACTGATAAAGCCGAATTTACCTGAGTATATTTTGCTTACGGCAGAGGGAAATATGCCGGGTGTGATTGCAAGGGAAACACACGGAGATAATGGGTTTGGATATGATCCGGTGCTCTTTTTGCCTGAATATGGCAAATGCGTTGCGGAGCTTACTCCGGAAGAGAAAAATACCATAAGTCACAGAGGACAGGCTTTAAGAAGGTTGGCAGAAGGATATTATGGTTTACGTTAAAAGTTGTGAGACGTATGATAGAGATACTGTTCTTGAATGTATACGAGAAATTTTTGAACAGTATGATGTCCTAAAAGATATTTCGGGACTGAATATTGCGGTAAAACCAAATCTTGTATGTAAAAAAGTGCCGGAAAGTGCAGCTACCACACATCCTGCTGTAGTTTGGGCAGTCTGCAAACTTTTAAAAGAGGCCGGTGCAGAGGTTGTAATTGCGGAAAGCCCAAGTGGCTTTTATGAGCCGGGACTTTTAAAATCTTTATATAAAATTACAGGTATTGAAAAGGCCGCAAAAGATTCGGGAGCAACATTAAATTTTGACACAACAGTAACAGAAGTTGAAAATCCAAGAGGCAAATATTTAAAGAAAATAAAAATTTTAACGCCTTTGGCAAAAGCTGATAAAATTATCAATATTGCCAAGTTAAAAACCCACGGAATGATGGTGTATACAGGCGCCGTAAAAAATCTTTTTGGCTCTGTTGCAGGTTTAGAAAAGACGCAATATCACTTTCAATTATCTGATTATGATGAGTTTGCTGATTGTATTATTGATATTTTTTTGGCAAATGCGCCTGTTTTTAACATAATTGATGCAGTTGTGGGTATGCACAAAGAAGGCCCCACAGCAGGAGAACCGTATGAGCTGAAGAAAATCTTAGCTTCTCCCGATGCTTTTGAACTTGATGTGATTGCAACTTCAATGATAAAAGTTGACGCCATGCGGGTGCCTGTTTTAAAGCGCGCCGTGGAGAGAGGTCTTGCAGAACAAAACTGTGAAAAAATTGACGCTATCGGAGATGGCACAGTAAATGGACAATTGATTACGGTTGAAGATTTTATTGTCAAATATAATGATGATTTAACAAGACTACACTTTTCTGATGGGATTTTAGGTAAAATCATGTCATATTCAATGCGTCCGAGACCTGTTTTTAATAAGAGCAAGTGTCGAGCTTGCAATGAATGTGTAAATTGTTGTCCGGCAAAAGTAATAACATTAGAAAACGACGGCAAAAAGAAATTTGCCAAGGTTAATTTAAAAGGTTGTATACGATGTTACTGTTGCCAAGAGGTTTGCTTATTTAAAGCAGTGAAAATAAAAAAGCCATGGCTTAACAAAATTGTCGTAAGAAATAAAAACAGCAAATAAAGACATATAAAAAGAAGGTAAAAATAAATGGAAAATAAAAACATAAAAGGCATTAATATAGTTCTTGTAGAACCGGAAATTCCTCAGAATACGGGAAATATTGTTCGTACCTGCGGTGGTATAGGCGCACACTTACATCTTGTAAGACCATTGGGATTTGAGGTCACAGACAAGCACTTAAAGCGCGCCGGTCTTGACTATTGGCATTTGGTGGACATTAGCTATTATGATAATTTTAAACAGTTATTAGATAAATTCTCGCAAGACCATAATTTTTATTATTGCACCACAAAAGGCGCACGCCGCCATACACAAGTGCAATTTAAAGACGGCGATTTTATTGTTTTCGGCAAAGAAAGCAGAGGCCTTCCCGAAAATCTTTTGGCAGAGCATTACGAAGAATGTATTCGCATACCGATGAGACCTGATTTTCGCTCGCTAAATTTAAGCAATGCCGTTGCAGTTGTAGCATTTGAAGCTATGAGACAATTGGATTTTGACGGAATGGAAGATGTTGGACATCTTACAGGTCGCCCCGAGTTTGCAGATTGATTTCCTCGTACATATCATAGGCTTGGTTCTTCGGAATATTAAAGCTCGCCGCCACTTCCTTTATAATATCGTTTTTCTTGCGGCGAAGACCTTTGTTTAAACTGTCTTTTGAAATTTCGTTAAATTTGTCATAAACATCCTGAGCAGTAACGACAGCCGCCTCCGTGCGGCTTGTATTTTTATCGGTACCCTCAATTACCAAAACAAACTCACCTCTTGGTTCGTTTTCGGTGAAGTGAATTATATGTTCAGCTGCTGTGCCGCGAAGAACTTCTTCGTGAGTTTTTGTGAGCTCGCGACATACAGCGATTTTTCTGTTACATACATTTTTTTCTAAAAATTCCAATGTTTTTAAAAGTCTGTGAGGCGCTTCGTAAATAATAACGGTGCGCGTTTCTGCCACAATCATATCGGCAAATTCTTGACGCTTTTTGTTATCTGTACCTATAAAACCTTCAAAAACAAATTTGTCTGTAGGCAAGCCGGAAAGAACAAGAGCCATAATTCCGGCAACCGGACCTGGAATCATAGATACTTCGATACCGGCATCTGTCGCAGCTTTTATTAAATCAGCGCCCGGATCAGAAATACCGGGAGTGCCTGCATCGGAAACAAGTGCAATGTTTTCGCCGTTTGTAAGTTTTTCTATAAGCAGCGGTTCTCGAGCTACTTTATTATGCTCATAATAGGAAATAAGAGGTTTTTTTATATTGAAATGAGAAAGAAGCTTCTGGGTGTGACGAGTATCCTCGGCAGCAACAATGTCACAATTTTCCAGAATTTCCAAAGCTCTTTGAGAAATATCACCAAGATTACCGATTGGTGTAGCAACAACGTAAAGCATTTATTTAACCTCGATTCCTTTTTCGATTATTAGATTTTTACCGCCAAACAATACTCCGTGAACTAAAAACAATACGGGTTTTGCGGTAATGTCAGAAAAAACAAATTGTAAATTTTTTGGCTCAATTCTATGTTTTCTCATTTCTTCTATGGCATCTGCAAGACGCTCTGTATGGTTGACCATCATAAAATCGCCGCCGTTTTTTAGTAAATATGAAGCTTTTTCTATAATATCGCTCAAAGTGCAAGAAATTTCATGCCTTGCAATATTAAGACGACTGCTGTCGTTTAAAATTCCCGCACCCCTGCGTTTGTATGGTGGGTTAGTCACAATGGCGTCAAAACAGCGGCTGCTGAAATATTCCGTAGCTTTCATTATGTCGCCGTTTATTATTGAGATGCGGCCTTTTGCAAGTGAGCCGGCAAGCTCGTTCATTTCTACGGAACGCTTTGCCAGTTCTGCCATTTCTTCTTGTATTTCCAGACCGGTTAGATTCTTTGCCTCGGTCTTGGCACTCAGCAAAATTGGTAGGATGCCTGTACCTGTACCTATATCGAGAACATTGGCGCCCTTTTTTATATATTTTGCCGCAAAATCAGACAAAACCACCGCGTCTGTACCGTAGCGGAAGCAACCTTTTTTTTGAATTATCTTTAAGTCTTTTAAGAAAAGATTGTCGATTTGTTCGTCGTCGTTTAGTAAAAATTCACACATAAGCAAAATGCCTTAAAATAAAAAAAGTTTGCTTATACGCAAACTTCTTTTGTTAATTATAAATCAGCAGTAAATTATTCTGCCTGAGGAGCGCTTACAGGACAAGCGTCTGCGCAAGCTCCGCACTCGATGCAAGTGTCAGCATCGATAACATATTTACCATCGCCTTCTGCGATTGCCTCTACAGGACAAGCTCCTGCGCAAGCACCGCAACCGATACATTCATCATTAATAATATATGCCATCTAAAAGCACCTCCAATCCAATTGTACAGACGCATTTTACATCAAATAATATTGACTGTCAATTAGATAATGTATAACTTGTTTAAGTTGCTTTTTTAAAAAAAAGCATATATAATGCAGTGGAAAGACAAGTTATTCTGAAACGGAGAAATGCGTGTGAAAGTGTATTGCTTTATTCCGGCTTGCGAGGCAGAGGAAGTAATTGAGTGTGGTTTAAAACTAAATAGTAGATTGACAAAGACAATAGAGCTTCAAGGCGGACCGATTCAATGCTTTGAGACATATCTTCATCCTCGTGACGGTATAAGCCTTAACCCTGACGATGTAATGGTAAAAATTATCGTACCTGAAGGTCGGGCGTATGTGGCAGATAATTCTTTGCTGGGAGAACTTGGTGAGTTATACAATAAAAGCATAATTCCGGTAAATCAGTATAAATTAGGTAAGTACAGGAAACCTTGTTGTCTTATTTCGTGTACGGTACTTCCGGAGATGATAGAAAGGTACAATCCTGACCTTGACGAACCGATTTTGTATCAATCTTCTGAACAATTGTACAGGGACAGTCTTTTTTACAAGACTGATGATCTTGTTCAAAGCTTTAAGGATGTGGCGCTTAATGCATACTATAATATGAAGGCAGCGTCAGGAGAATATGCGGTGCAGTTTAATGATGAATATGCAGCTTTTATTGATGAAAAAAGCTCAGAAGTTATTGCGATTGTAAAAACAAGGTTTAATAATGATAAGAATTGATATTCAATAAAGAAAGGATGCGTTTTATGGCACAAGAGAATGGTGCGGCTCAGACAAATAACGGTAATGCAAATAATAACGGCGGTAATAATAAACCGCATAATAATAAACGGTACGGATATAACAAACCGAGATACAACAAACATCACGATAATCGTGAAAATGGCAGCAAAAACATCTCTCCGTCTACTGCAAAAGTAAATCATCAGCAAGACAAACAAAACTATAAAAAACCGGAAAAAGCGGATTTCGTTGAGAAAACAGAAAATGCTGAAAGAACTGAGCGCCCGGAAAGGCAGCCGAATAATTTCCGTAATAATCGAAGAGAAAAAATACGTGACGTAAAGCTTGAGGAGACTGTTGAAGATATTCATCAAGATATGAAGAGAATAGAAAAAGAAATTGAGCTTGAAATACGTGAAATAGGAGCGCTTAAACTTGGCTTGTAAAATTAAGGGCACGCACATTGAGGCGAGCCCGTTGGTTTTAGGAACAGATTATTACGGCAAAACTATTCCGGAAAGCACCGCATGCGCGTTAATGGAAACATTCTGCGAAAAAGGCGGTAATTTGATTGATACGGCACACGTATATTCGGATTATCTTCCCGGCGAAAAGCACATGAGTGAAAAAGTTATAGGCAGATGGTTGCAAAAAAGCGGCAAAATAAAAGATTTGGGGAAAAATCTCTATATTGCCACAAAAGGCGGTTTCCCTGTAGTTGGGGATATGCACGCATCAAGATTGTCATACCGAGAAGTAAAAAGCGATTTAGAAGAAAGCCTTGAATGCCTTCAAGTAGACGCTGTTGATTTGTATTGGCTTCACAGAGATAACAAAAACATACCGGCAGAAGAAATAGCCGGTTGGATGGATGAATTTGTAAAAACAGGCAAAATAAAAAGCTACGGTGTTTCTAACTGGACAGCACAGAGAATAGAAGAATTAAAGGAATCATCAATACGGAATAGCTTCGCACAGCCGGTAGCCTCGCAAATAAGGTGGAGTCTGGCAGTGACTGAGAAAGATAAAAGAGAGGACGATACTCTCGTAGAGATGGAGCCTTCAGAGTATAATTTTTACAGAGAAAGTGATTTCCCTGTATTTGCTTTTTCTTCACAAGCAAAAGGTTTTTTTGCAAAATTAAAAAGGGACGGGAGAGAATATATAAAGCCTGAAGGCAAAGCAGGAACACGATATTTCAACGCACAGAACATAAAAAGTTATGAGTCACTTTTGCCTATTTGTGAAAAATACGGAATGACGGCTATGCAAGCGGCTTTGGCGTGGCTTACGTATGCTCCGTTCCCTGTGTTTCCGATAATCGGAAGTAAATCGGCAGAACAATTAAAAAGCAGCATGGAAACCATAAAATGGTGCAGCGGAGGAGAATTCCGAATAGAGGAATTTGTTGATTAATTTTGAAAAATTCGCTATACTGTCTTTAAGAAATGTTAAATTTCAAATATCAGACAGGAGGAATCTGTATGAACGGTATGAAATTGATTATCGCGATAGTACATGACGATGATGCAACGAAAGTAGTAAAAGAGCTTAACAAGCAAGGTTTTCGTGTGACACGTATGTGCTCTTCAGGTGGCTTTTTAAAAGCCGGAAACACTACGCTTATGATTGGTGTAGACGAAGAAGGTGTAGACAAAGTTTTGTCTGTAATAGAATTAAAATCAAAAGTGAGAAAGGAAACGGTAAATTCCGCAATGACCTCTGCAGGCACAATGGGATATATGTCATATCCGATAGAAGTAACTGTAGGAGGCGCAACAGTATTTGTTGTTGATGTAGACCGTTTTGTGAAATTCTGATTTATGACATTTCAGGACTTAATTGGTCAGGAGCAAGTCAAACAGCTCCTGATTGAAAGTATACAAACAGGAAGAATAGGGCATGCGTATATGTTTTGCGGTCCTGAGGGTATAGGACGCAAGACGATGGCGGAGTGTTTTGCAGGAGCACTTCTGTGCAGCTCAGGTGGAGTTGTACCTTGCGGACAATGTCAGGGGTGCGTTCTGCTTAAAAGCGGCACAAATCCTGATGTAATACACATACGCAAACAAGAGGGCAAGGCTTCTGTAGGTGTAGAGGAGGTTCGTCTTGTACAGGAAGAAATATCTACTGCACCGCAATTCGGCAAATACAAGGTGCTTATATTCGAAAATGCTGAAAAAATGACAGTACAGGCGCAAAATGCACTGCTTAAAACATTAGAGGAGCCGCCTCCGTATATTGTGATGATTTTGATTTCGTCTAACAATTCTCAAATATTGGATACAGTAAAATCAAGATCGGTAAAAGTAGATTTTAAACGATATACAAACAGTGAAATAATGGAGGCATATAAGAGAAAAAGCTCAGAAAGTACGGACAGCAGATTGCTTTGCGAGTATGCTGACGGTATTATAGGCAGAGCGCTGTCTATGGCAGGTTCTGACGAATACGGTAAGATTTGTGATAGGATTGTTGACGGGCTTAAAGAACTAAGCGGCGGCAGTGGCCGGGCGTTGTGCAATTTCCAAAATTTATTCGCAGAATATTCTGAGAAAAAGGAATTGTTCTTCTTTACGCTATATTCGATTTTGCGTGATATTTCCGTTGCTGCGGCGTATGGGAGAAAAACAGCATTGCAGAATGCACAGACAGAAGACAAGATATACGCAATAAGTGATTGCGTGGGATATCATAAAGCTTTAAAGTGTCTTGAACAAGTAAATAAAGCTTGGCGTATGGCAGGACAAAATGTTAATTATAAACTGATGGCAGATGCGTTATCGATTCGCATACAGGAGGTTTTTTATGGTTAAGGTAATAGGGGTTCGTTTTAAAAATACGGGAAAAATGTATTATTTCAATCCTAACGGATTTGAAATTAAAAACGGCATGAATGTAATTGTTGAAACTGCAAGAGGAGTAGAATTCGGAGAGGC
>JAFZEI010000106.1 GCA_017560765.1 Clostridia bacterium
GCAAAAGGGAAAGTTTTGTCTGTTATAAGCTTAAACTGTTCAGGCTTTCTTTTATTTTTAATCATCGCTTATTACCCCCTTTTTTTGGGTTAACATCAGCTTTGTATATTTTTTCTTTGCTACTTGTACTGTTAACATCGGGGATTTCTGCCAATAACAGCATTCCCATTTCTTCACACAAAGCGGCTCCGTCTTTAACAGTATTATCCATTATATTTAATACAACAAAAAACAAAGTGCTTACAACAAAGCTAATTATCAATGCTATTGCACAATTTCTCATAATTCCCGAAGAAACAGGTGCAGTGGCAAGAATCGGAGAATCCACTCTTTCTAAAGTAAGCTTACCAACCTTTGTAGCTCTCTCAGTAGCCATAGTTTCAAACGCATAACACGCATCATAAGATAATTGAGGATCTATCGTAACGATTGTTACATTAAAAATATTGCTCTTTTCGTTTGTCTGTTTTATATTAACATGACCGCTTCTTAACTTTATGTTCGAATACTCAGGCTTCATTTTTTGAAGAAAGCCATTCATCTCGGAAAACGCATCACCGGTCTCTAAAGTTTCTATGCATGTGCCCATAAGTTCGTTTGCATACATATAAGCATTACGTTCATTTGCTCCTGATGTACTTGCCGTATGAATATCACTTACCAGGCAAAATTTTATAACCGAAGCATACGCAGGTGTTACCGTAAGCTTTGTATAAACTCCCACAGCAGCAACCACGACAACCATAATAGCAATAATTATTAATAATCTACTCTTAATGATTTCGAGCAATCGTTTCAAATTAATATCTTTGTTCACGGTACAATAACCTCCCCAATTTTTTTGAAACAAAGTCATTTTACCATAATAAAAAAAATAATGCCACCCTATTTAAAAATTTTTTGATGTAATTTTTGAAAATCATGTTTTATTTCCTGAAAAAGCTCCACAAATTTAAATTTCACCGTCACTTTTTCATGTGTTTGGTTATCGCTTTTGCCTGAAATCGTCACCGCATTTCCGTCTGAGAAGCATAGCGGCGGAAAAAGCACACACCACCAGTTTTCGCCACTGCCGCTACCTATAACAATGCGAACTGCCTCATAATCTCCTGCCGGCAAAGACATACCGGAGTAATATTTTGTAGGGAAATAAAATTCTCCTATTTCTATTGACACTTTATATTCATACCCTTCTTTTTTTATGCAGTCTTCTGCCGTCTTTATTATATCTACGGAATGTCTTGCTACTATTTCCGCTGTTTCTTTTGCATCTGCCGCATTCTTTGATAACTCACTTATTCTGCACCCTACTGCATCTCTGACTTTAAGTTTAAGTGCTTGGTCCTCTGCTGTATTACTGTTAGCAATCACATGAAAACGTAATATATTTTCTGCATACTTACCCGAATAATACTCTGAGGCAGCAAAAATCGAAACAGCAAATCCGAAGCAAACGACAACAAATGCTATAATAAATTTCTTCTTTTTTAAAAATGCCATAATAACCTCCGCATCTTTCATTTAAAAAATATCTATACACAGGTTATTTTTGCCAAATTGCTCTTACTTTATACAGCAAATAAAGGAACTGTTTTGTCTTATTATTTTTTGCGTTTCTTTTAATTTGGTAATGCCTTCAATTATGTCATACGTAGATTTACCAAATTTAACGGGTAATTTCTTGTTTTTTCTATATGCCGAGTATGATATATGAACACTGCGCATTATACGTCGCAACACTTCCTCATCTCCTCCTCTAAACACAATTTGCGCAGTTTCACTTTTCATACCTGCACTCAAAGGAACAACTTCATTTGAAGAATCATCATACACTTTTTTGCCGTCAAACATCTTAATCAAAGTAGCCATATATCTATCCATATCAATACCATCGACAAACAAATAAGAATCCTTTGCAGCTGTTACGGTAACGAGCATACCGTAATCTGTAGTTTTCTCTTTCATAACTGCCCTCCCGTTCATGTTTTAGTCGAAATTTATATAAGGACGGCTATTTTAATACTTTTAAATCAAAAAGTAAAAAAACGGGTAATATTTCCCGTTTTTACAAAATACACATATACCACAGAATTTTTCACAGAGGTGTCTTTTTAAATGAGATTTAAATTCATATTCACATCAATCGTTGCAGCCATGATTCTTTTTGCATGCACAAGCTGCGGTGTGCGCAAAAATTCCGTTGATGCAGACAACAGCACACTTCAAAATGACGAGTATAACCCCGTAAGCAGCTTAACACTCACGGAAGTTGAAGCAGCAGCGTTAAACAACAGCATAAAAGTAAAGGTATATTATAAAACACTGCGAGGCGATAAACTTTGCAGTGAAACAAAACTTCTGCAATTTACGGACAAAGACAGAAAGCTTGATGTATTGGCTTCAAAAATATTGGAGCTCGCCCTTTCCGGACCATCAAATACAAGTCTCGTAAAGACTCTTCCCGAAGGTACAAAGCTCAACAATCTGAAAATAAAAAACGGAGTCGCTTATGTAGATTTTAACGAAGCTTTCGCCAAAGGGCTTCAAGACAGTAACGAAGCAGTTTTTATAGCATATTCCGTAGCAAATACTTTAACAGAATTCAAGAATGTCAACCGTGTTGCCATTACGTGTAACGGTAATAAAATCGAGAGCAGCGCATGCAACTTTTCTGATTTGCTCCGAAACACGAAAATAATAACGGACATAGAAAGCGCTTTGCCTAAAACTGACTATTCTGAAAATGTTTTCCTTGAAATAGAGCTTGAATAGAGGTAATATTAAAGCGTTAATGATTTTAGCGGAGGCTTTATACTATGAAGAAAAAAGTTGCCGTTGTGTTTGGCGGACGTTCCACCGAGCATGATGTTTCAAGAATTTCTGCATATTCTATTATAAAAAATATCGACAGGTCTCTTTTTGACGTTGTAATGATAGGCATTACGAAAAAGGGAGAATGGCTCCCATACGAAGGAAGCGTTGAGGCTTTACCTGATGGTTCTTGGGAAAAAACAGCTAATCCTACAGGACGTATCTGTTTAGAAAAAGGCATTGCAGCTTTAGAGCAGTGCGACGTAATTTTACCTGTGCTTCATGGTCAAAACGGTGAAGACGGCACTGTTCAAGGTCTATTCGAACTACTTGATATACCGTATGTCGGTTGCGGAATATTATCTTCTGCAGCAGGTATGGATAAGGTTTATGCAAAAATCATTCTGGACAGCGCCCAAATACCTCAATGTGGTCATATCGTTGCCCACCGACATATACTTAATCAAAACCCTGATTATTATAAAAAAGAAGTCGCAGAAAAGTTTGGTTATCCTTGCTTTATAAAGCCTTCCAACAGCGGCTCATCGGTAGGTGTGCACAAGGTCAAATCCGAAGAAGAACTTACAGCTGCCTTGCTTGATGCTCAGAAATATGACCGCAAAGTCTTAATAGAAGAATTTGTTGAAGGACGGGAAATCGAATGTGCGATTTTAGGTAATATTTCAGCAAAGGCTGCTGCACCGGGAGAAATAAAGCCCTCAAAAGAATTTTATGATTACGAAGACAAATATATAAAAGAGGGCAGTGTTTCCTGTATCCCTGCAGATATTCCGTCAGAAAAGGCCGATTATATTAAAGAGCTGGCTCTTAAAGCCTATAGCGTTCTTGACTGCTCAGGTCTTGCCCGCGTGGACTTTTTCTTAAAAAAAGACGGCACCGTATTGCTTAACGAAATAAATACTCTTCCCGGTTTTACAAATATCAGTATGTACAGTAAAATGTGGATTTCCGAAGGTATGGCATACAGTGATCTTCTTACAGAATTGATAAATCTTGCGTTTTTGCGCAAAGAAGAAACATCTCGCTACACAGGGTGACACGAATTGCTTTTTGCAGAACAAAATTTTGATTTCGACATAATTTGCAAATATTTCTCAGGCACAAAAGACAGCCGCTACGGCGACTTTCAAAGTTTGTGCCCTGTTTTATGTCCACCGGTAAATGTTTCTGATAATTTTCTTATTAAAATACAAAACAACTTTGTAAACCTAACTATAAACGACAGTTATTTGCTTCATCGTCTCGTTTCTTTTGCGCAAAATCAGCCGTGTGCGGTACATACGAATTATCACGAGCCAAAAAGCATTAATACTGAATATCAACTCTTTCTTTTCAGCATTTTTATAAATGAAATATGGCAGATTCGTGATGATTTTCATTCAAACATTCTGCCTGATATTTCTTTTTGTGTAAAATCAGAAAATTCACAAAGTATAAGAAGACTGGCTGTTATGGCCTTTTATCTAATAGAAAAAGACCCGCTAAAAAGCGAGTCTCTCCAAAAGCTTTATGACACATTTTCAAATGAGCTTTACAAAATATTAACTGCCGGTGTTCTGACGGAAGCATCTCCCATTTTAAAACTACTGGCAATTTGCGCCTTAAAACTGTCAATTAATATCCCGGCTTACCAAGAAGTTTGAACATATTTTTCTTGTATGCTTCAACTCCGGGCTGATTAAAGGGATTTACACCAAGCAGATAGCCGCTGATACCGCAAGCCTTCTCAAAGAAATAAACCATTGCGCCGAAATGATACTCGTTCATTGCAGGAACATGAAGAACAATATTAGCAACTCCTCCATCATTGTGAGCCATAATTGTACCAATCATAGCCTGCTTATTTATATAATTAATATCCATGCCGGCAAGGTAATTAAGTCCGTCAAGATTTGCTTCATCTTCTTTAACTGTCATACTGCGGCGAGCCTTGTCCACATCAATAACAGTCTCAAAGAGAACGCGCATTCCGTCCTGAATGTACTGTCCCATAGAGTGAAGGTCTGTACTGAAATCAACACCTGCAGGGAAAATACCCTTTTGGTCTTTGCCCTCGCTCTCGCCGTAGAGTTGTTTCCACCATTCTGTAAAATAGTGAAGCTGAGGCTCATAGTTAACCATGATTTCAATCATTTTGCCTTTTCTGTAAAGAGCGTTACGCGCTGCAGCATAAAGATAACAGTCATTTTTATCCATATCCTTCTCATTGTAACGATGATAAGCGTCAATTGCGCCCTCCATAATTTTATCAATGTCAATACCTGCAACTGCAATAGGGAGTAATCCAACAGGTGTCAATACGGAATATCTGCCGCCAACATCATCCGGGATAACAAATGTTTCGTAGCCTTCTTGTGTGGCGAGTGTTCTTAAAGCACCTCTTGCTTTATCTGTTGTAGCATAGATTCTCTTTGCTGCTTCCTCTTTACCGTACTTCTTCTCCATGAATTCCTTAAGTATACGGAAGGCTATTGCAGGCTCTGTTGTTGTGCCTGACTTTGAGATAACATTTACGGAAACATTGTAGTTGTTGCTGTCTACTATATCCATAAGGTCAGCGATATAGTTAACGCTTATGCTGTTGCCTGCAAAAAGAACTGCTGTACCGTTTTTATCTCTCAAACTCTTTATGCTGTCAAAATTAGGTGTGAGCATGTCAATAGCTGCTCTTGCTCCCAAATATGAACCTCCGATACCTACAACAACAAGGATATCAGAATCACTTTTAATTTTCTCCGCACATTTCTTAACGCGAGCAAATTCTTCTTTGTCGTAATTAAGAGGAAGGTCTACCCAACCTGTATAATCATTGCCTGCACCTGTTTTATTGTGAAGCATATCATGAGCTGCTGCTATCTGTTCTTTGAGACAGCCTACTTCGTGCTCACCTAAAAATCCTGCTGTTTTTTCAAGATCTAATTTCAAAAATTCATTTGCCATATAATTTACAAATCCTTTCGTAAAAATTCAAACAACGTTTGTTATTTTATCACTATAAAGTATATTTTACAAATTGATTTTTTTGCAGTTTTCTGCTATACTTATTTTGTGATTTTGTAGCAAATCTACAATAAAATACATGGCGGTGAAATGATTGAAATTATTCAATTCAAACAGATATATAAAAGAAGGTAAGGGCATCGACAAAAATGCCCCCGAGAAACACGGTTTTATTAAATTTTGGGAAATTGCTTGGTTTAAGAAATATAAGCTTATCGCAATAAACTTTTTATACTTTATCCCCAATTTAATAGCCGTTTTTTTTGCCGGACTAAGTTTTTTTGTTTCAACATCTCTTTTCTATTCACTCAGCAGCAATACACAAATAGGTGCCTCTCAAGAGTCCTCGGAGATTGCTAACAAATTACTGTTTTTCATAGTAATTTTCTTCACTGTTATTCCGGTTTTTGCAGTTGGACCGTTTCAATCCGGAATGACTTATATCCTCAGATGTTTCACTAAAAGAGAACCTTGCTTCCTGTGGACGGATTATATAGGCAAAACACGCAGCAACACGAAACTTTCAATACAAGCTTGCCTCATTAATTGTATAATAGGTTTTTTCATCATTCTTGATTTTGCTGTATACCTTGCGCTTTCAAGCACGAATTCCGTTGCTTACGGTGTATTTCCCGATTGGATTCTTATGATTTCGCTTGTTATACTTATTTTCTTATCATCACTGTTTTTGGTTATGACAATGTACATGTATCCTATGATTGTTACATTCAAGCTTACATTAAAGCAACTTTACAAGAATGCAATGCTTTTTGCTTTTCTAAAGTGGTTTCCGAATTTAGGCTTTCTGATACTTGATGCAATTCTTGTTTTCATTCCTCTTTTCTTTATAGACGGAGCATGGTCACTGTATATTTCTTTACTTCTGTATGCTACTATCGGAATTGCATTTATAGGTTTTATTAACATGTCTTACACTTACCCTACAATCAAGAGGTGCCTTATAGATAACTATAATGCAGACAAATCAAAAAGCGAAGGAGAGGCAATAAACAATGAGGAATAAATTTTACGAAGACGAGAGCACTGTTCCGCTTTCAAATAAAATACTGATTGCAGCGAGCATTTTATGTGTAATTGCCACAATTGTAGTTTTTATATTTTTTAACAAGCATCAAAAAAGCAAAAACAGCAATACCCTTAATAATAACGGCGCCGCCACAAGCTCTGTTTCAGAGCCTACAGAGACAGCCAAACCTACACCCGAGGTAGTTTTGGACGTTATTGTTCCGTCAGAGAAAACAATAGGAACAAGATTTAATCCTCCTTCAGGATATACTCGTGTAAATTTAACAGGCGGCAGTTTCGGTGAATATCTCAGGACTTTTTCACTGCGTGAACATTCCACAAAGCCTTTATCATACGATTCTCAAACAAAGGCATTGGTGAGCAATCCCTCATTACCTGCCGTAAGCGTCCTTGAGTTGGATTTGATTAACAAAAGTAATCTGCAAGAATCTTCAAATTCTTTAATAAGACTTTATGCTGAATACTTGTACGGACAAAACCGTTTTCAGGATATCTCCTTTAATCTGCTGACTACACCGGCTTTTAAATGTGATTTTCAAACTTGGTCTGAGGGCGGTAGACTTATTGAAGAAGGCAACACTATCACATGGTGCAAAGAGCACGGCGACCATTGCAAGCACAGAGATGTTGATACAGGAACAGAATATGGTGTTTTTAAATATTATTTACAAAATGTAATGATACATTCTAATATTTCTTCCCTTCCTTCAAATTTAAAGACTGTGCAATTAAACGATTTAACTGTCGGAGATGTAATAATTTATGCCGACTCTAACATCCCTGACATTATTGTTGATATGGCAGAAGACTCTAACGGCAATAAAATTTGCATCCTTGCAAGAGGAGGAAATCCCGCTTGTGAAATATACATTGTGAGAAACGAAAAGAATTCTGATTTAAATCCTTGGCATGATGTAAACAATCTGCTTGTAGGGGCAAGTTTTTACAGATTTAAATAATCAATAAAAACGGAGCATATATATGAAAATTAATATCATTTCACAAAATGTAATGTGCTGGGAAAAAGAAAATATCGGCACGTATGATATACGCCGTCCCTTGCTAAAAAATGTTTTCCGAAATTACGGAGCAGACATTATTGGAATGCAAGAGGTGACAGAGCGTTGGGAAAAATATTTTAATAAAGACTTACAGGATTTTGGCAAATTTTTGGTTTACAGAGGCAAAAATAATAAAGAAGCCGTTCCGATTTATTGGAGAAAAGATAAATTGGAAGTAGTTGACAGCGGTTACTTTTGGCTCTCCGAAACACCGGAAAGAGAATCATACGGTTGGCAAGCCGGTTGCCTTCGCATTACTTGTTGGATTTTATTTAGATGCAAAGAAACAGGTAAAGAATTCACTTTTGTTAATACCCATTTAGATCATGTAAGCAAAGAAGCACGAATAAATGGTTTGCAACTTATTTATGATTTTATAGAAAAAAGATTCGGTAAAGACTTTCCATTGATACTTACAGGAGATTTTAATGCACAGCCTAATTCCGAAACTATCTTAAAAGCTGACAGCCTTTTAAACAGTGCACGTAATATTGCAAAGAAAACTACAGACGAAATAACTTTTCATGGCTATTCAAAAGATTCCGGTCAAATAATCGACTATATATACTTGAGCCACGGCATCACCTGCAATCAATTTACTGTAATAAAAGAATTTAACGATGGCATACCTCAATCAGACCATTACGGTTTAATGGCAGAAGTAGATATTTAACATTTGTATTTTAAGAAGGGATATCTCCATGAACAGCACAAAAAAATTTATTACATCTTTATTTATACTGATTTTAGTTTCAACAATCATAAGTCCCCTATTTGTAAATGCAGAAAATAACATAAAGCCTAATACATGGTCTTATGTTGATGGTCTTGGTCGAACAGAGAGCACGTTCGGCGAAATACCCAAAGCCAAAGACGACCACCCGCGTTTCGTAGGAATATTCTATCATACGTGGCATACTGAGTTTTCTGTCGGCAGAACTCCCGTAAACATAACACAAGTTGTAACAGAAAATCCCGAAGCAGCAAAAAATGTTAAAGAAAATGTTTTTTGGACTCAAAATTTCGAGCGATACTATACTCCGGGATACTTTTGGAACGAACCTTTATTTGGATATTACTCAACTTTAGATGAATATGTTTTAAGAAAACATGCAGAATTATTAGCCGATGCAGGTGTTGATTTTATTTATATAGACGGTACAAACGGTCGCTTTTTATGGGAAAAAGGTGTAGATGCCATACTTAAGGTTTTTGCCGAAGCAAAAGCAGACGGAGTCGATGTTCCGCAAATAGTTTTTTGGCTCAGCCTTTCCGAAATAGAAAATAGAATAGCCCAATTAAGAAAATTATATACCAGATGGTATTCAAAGCCTGAATATGACGATATGTGGTTTAAATGGGAAGGTAAACCTTTAGTTCTTTGCTACAAGGATGTTTTAGAAAAAACATATAAAGACTCTGTTGAAATAAATAACATGTTTACTTTTCGCCCTATTAATCCCTCTTATTTTAATCAAGGTAACAGCTCAGAAAAATACTGGGGTTGGCTCAGCGTGTATCCTCAATGCAAATACGGCAAAACTGCAGACGGAAGGCCTGAACAAATGGCTGTCGGCGTAGCACAAAATGCAAATTCAGATAGGTATCTTCTTACTTATATGGCTGCCGGAGAAAAAGTAATGGGAAGAAGCTTTGCAGCGCCTGATAAAGACACAGGAAAAAATTACTCATATTCTTATACTTACGGCAATGTTAAATATACTGTTGATCAAAGGAATGATTTCGCTACACTTGCAGGACGTAATTTTCAACAGCAATGGGATTATGCCATAGAATGTGATCCTGATGTTATATTAGTTACAGGTTGGAACGAATGGACCGCGCACAGAGATTCAGGTTTTTGTGATGCCTTTACAGACGAATACAGCCGCGACACAGAGCCTACCAAAGGTTTATTAAAAGATTATTACTATTATCAGATGGTCGCAAATATCAGAAGATATAAAGGTGTAGACAAAAACAACTACTACATAGGAAATAACAAGTCTATTGATATTTTCTCAGAAGATTTGTCGCAATGGGACTCTGTAATTTCATATAATCACTACACAAACAGTACACGAGACAGAGATTGTGCCGGGTATAAAACACACCATTACGAAAATTTCACAATGCGCAACGATATTGTTTTGACAAAGGTTTCATATGACGATAATAATTTTTATTTTTATGTTTCAACAAAAGATACTCTTTCTCCCGAAACTGACCAAGGATGGATGAGATTATTTATCGACACAGATTATTCCGGCAACAGTTCAAATTGGGAAGGGTTTGAGTATGTTATTAATCGAACAAATCCCGAAAACAACAAATGCACGCTCGAACGCTCTAAAGGCATGGCAGCCGACGGCAGTTGGTTGTGGGAAAAAGCAGGCGAAATTAAGTATTCCGTACAAGGAAATGTTTTGCAGCTTGAAGTACCTCAAAAATTATTAGGTTTTAAAAACGGTAAATTTGACTTTAGCTTTAAGTGGTCAGACAACATGCAAACAGACGGAGATATAATGGATTTTTATTCTAACGGAGATGTTGCTCCCGGTGGCAGATTTTGCTTTAAATTCACAAACATAATACCATCCGACAGTATAAATCCCATAATTATTGTTTCTTTGGTTTGTATGTTTTGCTCTGCTGTCTTTGTTTTCTTTAAAACATATCGAAAAGCGAAACTTGGTTTGTGTCAGGCCAACCTTCAAAGCAGCCTTCCTGTTTGAGTGTTTCTAAAACAGCTTTATTTACACCTGCGCTAAGTTGAAGGTCTTCTATAGATAGGAACGTATCGCCTTTTTCTAGGCGTTTGTTTCTTTCTGTTACAATATTCATTGCCGCTGCACCGCCTACACCTTGAAAAGCTGCAATAGGCGGTCTTATTTTGCCGTTTTCCGGTTTAAAGAAAGTTGCATCGGATTTATAAATATCTACAGGTAAAAATTCAATTCCGCGAGCATACATTTCTACAAGAAGATTATACAAAGCGGCCTGAGCCTTGTCTTTTGCACTCATTTCACCTTTTTTAACATTTGCTTCGCCTGAATCTTCACCGTTCTCTTCTACATCAACATCTGCAATATCACTGTTGATTAAATTAAGGACAGCCATTCTTCCATACATTCTGTCCAATCCGTGAATCATTGACGCTCCGTCAAAATCATCTATTTTCATAGAAAAGCGTGCCGCATAATAAGCTACCGGCTCATAAAGCTTATACCAAGCTATCCTGAGAGACAAAGTTACATATGCCACAGCATGTGCCTTAGGGAACATGTATTTTATCTTTTTACAAGAATCTATATACCACTCGGGAACATCATGTTCTCTCATGGCACTCTCCCACTCAGGTTTTAGGCCTTTTCCTTTTCGCACTGCCTCCATTATATCAAAAGACATTTTCTTTTCGAGATTTTTATTGATAAGATAAAGCATTATATCATCACGACAACATATCGCTTGAGACAAAGTACAAGTACCCTCAGCAATAAGTGTTTGCGCATTTCCGTTCCAAACATCCGTACCGTGAGACAGTCCGGAAATACGCACAAGCTCCGATATAGTGGACGGTCTAGTTTCCATAAGCATCTTTGTAACAAAGCCCGTTCCCATTTCAGGAATTCCAAGCGTTCCCAAAGGAATAGGTTTTTTAAGCAACTCATTATTAAGCTCCAAAGCATCAGATGAGTTAAACAGTGACAACATTTTGCTGTCATTTATATCTACGGTAAGACTGTTGATTCCGGTATATTCTTCAAGCAACTTAAGCATCGCCGGACCTTCGTGACCGAGAATATCAAGTTTAAGAATGTTATCATGGAGAAAATGATAGTCAAAATGCGTTGTTATCGTATCTGAATTTTCTTTCTCTGCCGGATGCTGAACAGGTGTAAAATCATAAATTTCTTTATCTCGCGGAATAACAATAATACCACCGGGGTGTTGTCCTGTGGTCTTACGCACTCCCTCAAAACCACTGGCGAGACGGTTTATTTCCGCATTGGAAACTTGCTTACCCCTCTCCTGTAAGTATTTTATTACATATCCTCTTGCCGATTTATCTGCAAGACCTGCTATAGTGCCGGCGCGGAACACTTTTCCCTTACCAAAAAGCACCTCTGTGTATTTATGTGCATTCGCTTGATCTTCTGATGCAAAGTTAAGGTCAATATCAGGTACTTTGTCTCCCTTAAATCCTAAAAAAGTTTCAAACGGAATATCATAGCCATCTCTTGTCAGCACAGCGCCGCAATTGGGGCAGTTTTTTTCCGGCATATCAAAGCCACAGTCGTAGCCTTCATTTTCGTGAAATTCATAGTATCCGCATTTTGTGCATCTGTAATGAGCAGGCAGCGAGTTTACCTCTGTAATACCGGCCATAAAAGCAGCAACAGAAGAACCTACCGAACCTCTGGAGCCAACCTGGTAACCGTTTCTGGCAGACTCTGCCACAAGTTCTTTAGCTGTAATATACATGATGGAATAGCCATTACTTATAATAGAATTCAGCTCTTTTTCCAGACGTGCCTCTACAAGTTCAGGGAGGTTTTCACCGTAAATAGAGCGCGCCTTTTCGTAGCAGCTCGTTCTAAGCGTCTCATCCGAGCCTTCAATCACCGGAGGATAAAAACCATCCGGCACAGGTCGTATTACTTCTATCTCGTCGGAAATTTTGCGCGTATTTTCTACAACTACCTCATAAGCTCGCTCTCCCAAATAATCAAACTCTGCCAGCATTTCTTCTGTGGTTCTCAAATATAGAGGCGGCTGTGTATCTGCATCACTGAAACCTTGAGCAGCCTGCAATACAGTTCTGTATATGGCGTCTTCAGGATTAAGGAAATGAACGTCACACGTAGCAACTGTCATTTTGCCGAGATTATCTCCAAGTTCAACAATTTTATTGTTAATTGCCTTGACAGCATCAAGACTTTCAACCTCGCCGTTTCTTACAAGGTACATATCGTTTTCTAAGGGTTGAATTTCAAGATAGTCATAAAAAGATGCAATTTGCAAGAGCCTTTCTTCTGATTCACCGTGCAAAACAGCATCAAAAAGCTCGCCCTCCGAGCAAGCACTGCCTATAATAAGCCCCTCTCTGTGCGCCTCAATTTCGAATCTCGGCATTCTTGGACGTTTGTGATAATAATTCAAATTTGAAAGCGAAATCAGTTTATATAGATTTTTAAGTCCTACAAGATTTTTTACCAAAATAATACAATGCCATGTAGGAAGCTTTTTAGCTTGCTCGTTTGTCATCTCCGGCGTGCGGTCACAGAGATAGCATTCACATCCGTAAATCAGCTTAAGCACATCAGGATTACCTCTGCCGCTGACATTTTTCATAGAATTAAACATATCGGGATAAGCTTGTGCCGTACCGTGGTCAGTAATTGCCACTGCATCATGTCCCCAATTTGCCAGCTGTTTAACCAAATCAGAAGGACGTGTAAGACCGTCTTGAGCACTCATATTTGTATGCAAATGAAGCTCTACACGTTTAACAGAGGCATTATCTTTTCTGAAAACAGGCTTGTATTCCGAAATACTCCTCGCCATTATAGTAAGCTCTTTTGTAAATTTATCCTGAGATGCCTGACCGTATACTGTAATATATTTACCCTCTTTGAATGTGCTTTTAACAAATTTTAAATCAAATTCGTCAAAAAAGAATTTCGCTACAACAGAGTATGTGTTATCTGTCATTTCAAGCATTGCGATATACGAGCCACTGGGAATTTGCTTGTCTTCGTATTTAAAAATCTTTCCCGACACCGCAACAAAGCCGGAATCTGCATCTATATCAGACATTTTGCTTATTACGCTGTCAATTTCTCTGCCCATGTAAATGGTATTGCCTTTAGAGTCTTTTTTTAACTCTTCCCCCTCATCCGGTGTAAGCTTTTTCTTTTTGGAATACTTGCCGTCTCCTTTGTTTGTATATTCTCCTCCGTTTTTGCGCTGATACGTGCCTCCGCCATAACCTCCGCCTCCGGAATTTTTCATGTTTTGTGCTGCTTGACGAATACTTTCTCTTTGAGCCTCTTCATATTGCTCTATACTAAACGGAATCTCCACCACTTCTGTTGGTGCTTCTTCGAAAAAGGGCACTTCCTCCGGCAAAGGAGCATCATCCGGACAAGATTCTACAGCACCTAAATTTATATCAAAGACATTAATATTTATTTCTAAATTAACAGAGCTGTCAGCTTTTAATTTTTTGCGCCAAATTTGCTCCAGCGAAGAAAGCTCTTCACTATTTAATTCTTTATCATTTTCAAAGGAAAGTATAATTTTCTTTTCTTCGTTATATATCTTTGCAGAAATAATTTTCATTATTATGAAACCCCCGTATATGTAAACACAAAGCGCATTTTAGTTTGTAAATTATATCATTACTGTCACATTTTTTTCAACCGAAAAAAAGATTTCAATGAAACAAAAAAAATGAAATCAAGTTGTTGCCAAACATATATCTTATAATGTATAATGGTACTAATCATCTTTGTGTGATAAAAATATTTTACGGAGGTAAAAAAATGAAAAGAACAATTTCAAAAATTTTCGCTCTTTGCACAGTAGTTGCTTTGCTTGTTTCAAGCTTTAGCATTTTTGCTTTTGCATATGCCACAGAGCTTCTCGGCACATATGCAGGTGTTCCGAATTCAGCAAGCAAAGACGGTTTCTGGTTTGATGCTGAGGACTTAACAGTTAATCACGACGCACCTCTTCGTGGTGCTCCGTATGTTAACTACTTGAGAGACCACAGTACACCTAAGCACATCAATGGTGGCGATGGTGACGGACCTTTCTGGGGTATCGACAGTGATGAAAACTACAACAACTACATCAACTTCAATCCCGGTTCATACCATGTACATGACTATTACATCGGTTCTTCATACAAAGCAACAATTGATGTAAAATTAGACGCTGAATTCGTAGCCGGTCATTTTGCAGCTTTACGTTTCGGTCTTGAAGGAGCAAACGGTTCAAGTGCTATCAGCAGCACAGCAAAAGGCGTTTCAATAGCATTCGACGTAGCTGATTCAACAAAAGACATCGTTAAAGTTGGTGCTTATGACGCTACAGCAGGTGATGTATACTACACAGTTGCTCTTGCAGACGGCGCTCTCAGCACATGGAAAACAGTTCAAGTTATTGATAACACTGCAGGTGTAATGAAAGTTTATTTTGACAACGCTTTAATCGCAACTGTTACACTTTCTGCTGCAAACGGCGGATACTACACAGCTATGACAGTAGCTGATGCTAACGGTGAAACTAAAGCTACAGCAAGCAATGTTTCTGTTAATAAAAAAGTTAACATGAACATTGGTGTTGCTGCTAACGAAGATGGTTCTATCGTTACAACAGGCGGCTTGTACGTTGACAACTACGGTATTGAAGGTTATCAGTTCGATGCAACAGTTAATAATCCTTTGCCCGGCACAGAAACAGGTATAGAACAGCCCGGCAACGATAACGATGACGAGAACAAAGACGACAATAACGACAACAACAACGACGAGAACAAAGACGACAACAACAACAATAATGACGATAATAACAACAATAACAACAATAACCAAGACAATAAAGAAACAGTCGATATGCTTTCTATGGTTATTGTTATTGCAGTAGCTGCAATGGTTGTTACAATCTTAGCAAAAAAGAAAGCTTATTAATTTCATTGTTGAACTAATGTTAAAGGAGCTGTAAAAAAACAGCTCCTTTTTTTATGTTTATATATATTTATTTTTACTTTCTATACGTTTCCTTATTTCACTTTTCTTTTTATAATCATAAATTGAATGAATATTATATTTTGCACAGCATTTTTTACATACACAAAGTTGACCCTTGTAAGTAAGATGCATTCCTACATGAGCAATATATGAAAAATATGTACGAATTTTAGTTTTGCCACAGCAGGCGCACCGAGGAAATAACATCGGTTTAAAAATTATCAAAGCCATTACAATGGAAAAAAAAATAAAAAATACTACCTTACTATTGATTGACATTTTTATAACTCCAAAAGGACTCTGATAAAATATATGCGCCTACTGTAAAATATATTATTAAATCATTATTTTAAGGAATTACTGTTTGTTAGAACCTTTAAAATAATTATTACCTGTATAACTCTCGAAAACTTTACGAACAATGTTACCGCCGATTGTGCCTGCTTCTTTAGAAGTCAAATCGCCATTGTAACCCTCTTTAAGATTTACACCTGACTCTTTAGCAATTTCATACTTAAGTTGATCAAATGCTGTTTTACTTTTGCTGTTAGACATGATTTTTACCTCCTTTCATGCTACAAAAATATTATTTCTTATATCAAAGCTTTTATGCCGGTAATTATTCCCTTATTGCTTCTGTGTTTCTGAAAAGCAAACTAATTGAATAAATTCCTGCTATTCCTACTACAGAATAAATTATTCTGCTGATTGTTGATGTTGCCCCACCAAACAGAGCAGCTACAAAATCAAATTGGAACAATCCGACAGAAAGCCAGACAACTGCACCAACAATTACTAAAATCAACGCAATTCTGTCCAAACCGTTTCTTGCCACGGAAAATCAGCTCCTTTCTGTTAAACGCTGATGAATATGGCTTTTCGCCGCTATTAGAATTACCCAAATACACAAAAATTATTACAAGTGATTGCAAAAAAAAATAATATGTTTTAAAATTTAAAAGCTATGAAAATTTATATTATAAATTCACAGATTGATATAAAAGCAAAAGAACTTTTAAATAAGTATGGCACAGTATCAGAAGTTGCGGCGCATCCCACACTTCCCGAGCAAGAAAAGTGCCATGCAGACATGCAATTTGCCCGATTAGATAACCATACTTTGATTTGCGCGCCGGGAATTTCCGTCAACAATGCATCCGAAAAACTTGCGGTAATACCCGGTAGCATTAACTTAAAAGAAAAATATCCATATAATATTTCATATAATATTCTACGATGCGGTGATTTATTGATTCATAATACAAAACACACTGCTCCGGAAATACTTTCCGAAGCACACAAACGCCAAATCAAGATATTGCATGTAAATCAAGGTTATGCAGGATGCTCTTCGATTTCAATACCTCTTGCAGATAAATCAACACTTCTTTTGTCCTCTGATAAAGGAATTATTTCTGCAATAAAAAAATCAAATACCAAAAATATCATTACTGAATACTTTGAAGATACCGATAACATAATTCTACCCGGATATAATCACGGCTTTATAGGCGGTTGTTGCGGCTACGACAATCAATTGGGATTAATTGTTTACGGTAAAACAAACAGACAGCTCAACGAACTGTCTGAAAGATATAATTTTCCGATTTTTCCAATTTTTGACGGTCCTCTCACAGACATTGGCGGGATACTTGTTATGTACCCACTTCAATAAGCCCCAAACTTATTTTTAAAGCATAATCTATTTTTTTCATGTTATCAGTATCAATATGACAAACACGTTCTCTCAGACGCTTTTTATCTATTGTTCTAAGCTGCTCTAATAAAATAACCGAATCTTTTGCTATCCCAAATTGGTCAGCTCTTATAGATAAATGAGTCGGTAGCTTTGATTTGTTAATTTGCGACGTAATTGCTGCAACTATAACCGTCGGACTGTATTTATTTCCTATATCATTCTGCAAAACAAGCACCGGTCTTATGCCGCCTTGTTCCGAACCCACAACAGGGCTCAAGTCAGCATAATATATGTCACCACGCTTTACAGCTATCATTAAATCAACTCCGTTTCAATATTTAATGTCTTCCTCAGCACAAAAAAACTCCTCTGCTATTTTAAGATTAAGCTCTGCCATTTCTTGATATCCCTTTATCATTTCACTTCGCAAAGCTCTTTTTTCTCTTTCTTCTATATAGAAGCGCATAGCATGTTCCAGCAATTCATTTCTGCTGATGTTGTCTTTTTTAGCAATAGAATCTACTTCGTTAAGTAAACTCTCCGGGAGCTCAAGCTCGACTTTCTTTGCCGCGGCCATAAAAAACCCTCCATTCACATTGTATCCATTTTTACGGAGTAAATACACTTTGAAAGTATATAAAAAATTATTTGTTTTATTTTCTTGTAAGTCTGTTCATTATTTCTACTGTTTTGCCATTCTCTGTAAAAACTCTGGGCACACGTCTGCTGACTGCACATGAAACTTCGTAATTAATTGTATCTGCAATACGTGCAATTCCCTCAGCTGTGGGAAATCTGCTCAAATCTCCGTCATAATCACCGAAAAGTACCACTGTGTCTCCCTGCTTGATGCCGCCACTCTCCTTAGCAGAAGATGCGTCTACCATCATCTGATCCATACAAACTCTGCCTACTATAGGAAGCTTCTTACCGGAATTTTCATGATACACGAAACCTTTATTACTTTGAATACGCATATAACCGTCCGCGTAACCTACAGGAATAGTGGCAATAGTCATTTTACGCTCTGCACGATATGTACAACCGTAACTGAAGCACGTTCCGCACTCCACTTCCTTTACATGTGAAACCGCCGATTTCAAGGTCATAACAGCCTTTAAATCAACACCTGTAATCTTTGTCTCCTCCGAAGGCCACAAACCATATAAAATAATTCCCGCCCTTACCATATCCAGGTGCATTTCAGGATATCTCAGAATTGCTGCACTGTTTGCAGCATGCCTTATAGGAATGTCTATTTTCTTTTCTTGTTTTATTTTTCTGCACACCTCATAAAATTTAGCATACTGCTCCCGAGTATATGCATTTGACTTTTCGGAATATTCGTCAGCCACTGCGAAGTGTGTAAAAATCCCTTCTATTTCCAAGTATGGTAATTTAGCAATTATTTCAGCTGCTTCAGGTGCATTTTCAGGAGTAAAGCCTACACGACCCATACCCGTATCTACTTTTAAATGTATTTTTGCAATCTTTCCAAGTTTTTCTGCTGCTTTAGACAAGCTCTGTGCAGTTTCGAAAGAATAAACGCCTTGCCTTATATCAAGATTTATTATTGTTTCCGCACATTGCGGTTGATTGTCGCTAAGAATCAGAATAGGCGCACCTATTCCTGCGTTTCTAAGCTCTATTGCTTCGTCAAGCATTGAGACAGCAAGCCATTCAGCTCCGTTTTCCAATATTGTTTTGGCAACCTGCAGAACACCGTGTCCGTATGCATCTGCCTTTACCACTCCCATAATCTTGGCTCCGGGAGTTGTACATTTCTTAATAATCTGCATATTGTGCTTCAGAAAATCCAAGTTAATCTCAGCCCATGTTCTTTTTGTATCCGGTATCATAATAAAACAACCTCTTTCAGCATATCGATTAAATCTCCGGCTTTTACTGCTCTTTGTCCGTATTTTGCAGAAGCCATATCACCGCACAAACCATGTATAAACACTCCGCAACAAGTAATTTCAAAGCAAGTATTTTTATCCGTATCAGATGCTGTAAGTCCTGCAAGAATACCTGCAAGCACATCTCCGCTGCCTCCTGTTGCCATCCCGGCATTACCGGTGGTATTTATATATATTTCCTGTAAAGGATTCTCAGAGCAAACAATGCTTTCATTTCCTTTGAGAACAACAATTGCGCCAATTTCCCTTGCTGCTTTTTTTGCAGCTTCTTTGCGATTTTCATTTATATATTCCGCTGTCATCCCCATAAGTCTTGAAAGCTCACCGGTGTGTGGTGTTATTATAAGTTTTCTCGGCATTTTTCTTTCTTCGTATAATTTATTCTTATATGAATTTAATCCGTCTGCATCAAGAATTACAGGTATATTGCTGTTTGAAAATTCAGCAAGCACACCATGCACAAACTTCTTTGTTTGTGTATTAGTTCCCAATCCGGGACCTACTACCACGCATACGGAATCCTTTGCGCTTTTTATAGCTTCTACGACCTGCGCTACATGGTTTTCTTCGAAGAAAGATGTTTTATCATCACCGACTTTTATTTTTACAGCTTCTTTACAACCTACTTCATATACAGGCAGGAGCTTTCCCGGTGCAAATAAATATACAAGACCTGCACCTGTTCTGATTGCACTCTCCGCACAAAGCATTGCAGCTCCTGTCATACCTTCACATCCTGCAATAATAAAAACGCGGCCATAATCACCCTTGTGAGTATAAGGATTTCTTGCCGCGTTGTAATATTTTATAAAGCTATCTTTATCTCTCAATTGCATTTTTCATAACTCCGACTTACTCTTTTGTTCTCTTTTTAATCCAACTTACTATAGCTTCAACTACAAAAAACAGACAAACACCTACTATAACTAACATGAAAACAATTTCTCCCGCACTGTTCCCCGTATTATCCGGCTCACCATCAAAAAGTATATCGCTGTCCGATGCAGCAGACTGCGTTTCAGTAGCAGTTTCTGCTTCGGTCGCTACTGCCGGTGTGGCTGCCTTACAAAAAGTAACATGCGGTAACATCAAAGTAACTGCTAAAACAATCATAAAAATGATGCCCTTTTTTATTTTCGCGTCCATTACCATAAAACCACCCCTTCAATTATTATAAGTTTATTTTACATGAATTTATTTGCAAGCACAATAACAACAAGAAGAATTATCGTTATAATTGTTAGTAACAAATCAATGTATGTGAATCTTAATACTTTAAATTTTGTCCTGCCTTCTCCACCTCTGTAACATCTTGCGTTCATTGCTGTTGCCAAATCCTCAGCTTTTCGCCATGCACTTATAAAAAGCGGAATCAATATCGGTATATAGCTTTTAATTTTTTGTATAAGATTTTTACTGTCAAAATCAGAGCCTCTTGCCTTTTGTGCCTTCATAATCCTGTCTGTTTCATCAACAAAAGTCGGAATAAATCGCAATGCAATGCTCATCATCATGGCTATTTCATGTGCCGGAAAATGAATCTTCTTAAGTGGAGACAGTAAACTTTCTATTCCGTCTGTAAGCATAACAGATGTAGTTGTATACATAAGAACAGAAGATCCCAAAACCAAAAGTACAATGCGAAGGAGCATTTTTACTGCGAAAAAAATGCCCTCTTTATAAATGGTAATTTTCCAAAAATCAAGCAACACATTTTCGCCCTTATAAAACAAAACATTAAGCACAACTGTTATCATCATCATTATCAAAAGAGGTTTGAGACTTTTAATAATTTTGGCTATGTTAATTTTGGCGCACAAATACGTTGCACATACAAAAATAATTGCTGCGCTGTATGCGACGAAATTTTCTGCAATAATTACTGCTATCATATACACAAATGTCAGCACAAATTTCGTTCTTGGATCTGCTCTGTGCAAAATTGAATTTCCGGGTACGAACTGTCCTATTGTTATCTTCATACAGTCTCCCCCTTGTTTAACAAGCGTAATATTTCCTCAGTAGCTTCCTCCACGGTAAACACATCTGTATTTATATTTAAATCAGGAAGAATTTCACCTATTTTATTAAAAACAGATGACATTTGAGGAACTGACAAGCCTATTTCATTAAGCCTCTTGCCGTTTCGAAATACTTCCTTAGGCTTGCCAATCATTTCAATTTTGCCGTTATTCATTACTATTACTTTATCTGCAAGTTTTGCAATATCTTCCATGCTATGAGAAACCAAAATGACCGTTATTCCATTCTCGTCACGCAATTTCTTCGCAAAACCAAGTATTTCTTCCCTACCTGCAGGATCAAGTCCTGCAGCAGGCTCATCCAAAACGAGTATTTGCGGATTCATTACAATTATTCCTGCTATAGCAACCCTTCTTTTCTGTCCTCCGGAAAGATCGTAAATAGATTTATCAAGAATGTCTTCTGTCAAACCTGTTTTATTCAAGGCATCCGACACACGATTATACTCTTCTTCAGGTGAGAGTTTTTCATTTTTTATACCAAAGGCAATATCCTTATATACTGTTGACTCAAAAAGTTGATACTCGGGATATTGAAAAACGAGTCCTACTTTCTTACGCATTTCTTTTATGTTAGAGTGATTCATCAAAAGACCATCAATATAGATATTTCCCTCTTCGGGCTTTAAAAGGCCATTAAAATGTTGTACAAGTGTAGATTTACCGCATCCTGTGTGACCTATTATACCTACAAATTCACCATCACAAATTTCTAAATTTATATTATCAAGAGCCTTTTTTTCAAAGGGTGTTCCTTTCATATATGTGTGGCTCAAATTTTCTATTTTTAAAGGCATCAACAAGCACCGCCTTTTTTCAGCAATTCTATAAGCACGAGTATGCCCTCTTCTTCTGTTATTATATCTTGAGGAACATCTATACCTTTCTGCCTTAAATTATACATTAGTGCTGTTATCTGAGGCACTTCCAGGCCGGCATTCTTCACAAGATTAACATCAGAAAATAATTTCCGAGGTGTAGTATCTGCTAAAACTATCCCGTTATCTATCAAAATAACCCTATCAGCTTGACTGACTTCATCCATATGATGTGTAATGTGAACTATGGTTATATTATTTTCCTTGTTTAATTTTTTTATAAGATTAATTACTTCTCGTCTGCCAATGGGGTCTAACATTGCAGTTGCCTCATCCAGGACAATACATTCCGGTTGCATTGCAATTATACCTGCGATTGCGCATCTTTGCTTTTGCCCTCCGGATAATAAGTGAGGTTCTGTTCTTCTTTCTTTTTGAAGCTTTACCGTCTCTAATGCAAAATCAATTTTTTCGAGCATTTTTTCTCTGGGAACGCCAATATTCTCCAACCCAAAAGCCACATCTTCTTCTACAGAAGTGCCAACAATTTGATTGTCGGGATTTTGAAATACCATACCCACTCGGCTTCTGATTTCCCAAATCAACTCGTCATTTTGGGTATCTATGCCATTTACCAACACAGTACCCTCTGTAGGTAATAAAAGAGCATTCATAGTACGAGCAAGAGTAGATTTTCCCGAACCGTTTCTACCTACTATTGCTACAAATTCTCCTTTTTCTATAGAAAAATCAGCTTTTTTAACAGCATAATCCACATGACCTACTGTTTTTGTCTGCGATTTGCCATCACCATACTCTTCTTCGTTGTCATCATATGAGTACGAAACATTTTCAAAGCGAATAAAATTCTTCAATATGACTTGCTCCCTTTTTTGAAAAAACGGGGATCATCTCCACAGACAATCCCCGCTTTAAGATATTACATAAAGCTATGTTAATCGACAGTTTTCTTATACAAGCTCTAAAATAGCCATTGGGGCTGCGTCGCCTCTTCTGGGTCCTGTTTTATAAATTCTTGTATAACCGCCTTTACGCTCCTTATACTTAGGTGCAATCTCATCAAAAAGTTTATTAACTATGTTGATATTATTGCCCTCTGCATCTTTTACTTTGTAAATCCACTCAATAGCTTGCTTTCTTGCAGCTAATCTTGAAGGATTGTCAATACGTACAAGCTCTGTTCTGATTTCACGGTCAGCAAACTTTGTGAACTTGTTACCATTCTTTGATGTAACAACTGTAGTTTGTTTTTTACCTTTTGAATCAGTAGGAACGCTACTAACTTTTGCTTGCTTTGTTGTGAAGTTATCTGCTTCACGAACTGCCTTTGCTATGATTCTTTCTGCTATGCTCTGAACTTCTTTAGCTCTTGTCTCTGTTGTAACAATTGAACCATTCTGAAAGAGTGCTGTTACAAGACCTCTGAGCATTGCTTTTCTCTGGTCTGCTGTACGACCAAGCTTTCTATATGCCATTTGAATATACCCTCCTGTCTAATTAGTGTGACCTCAGTCTTCTTTTTTAAGTGAAAGTCCGAGAGATTCCAATTTTTGGATAACTTCCTCTAAAGACTTTCTGCCGAGGTTACGAACCTTCATCATTTCTTCTTCTGTTTTTTCAGCCAAATCACCGACTGTATTAACAGAAGCACGTTTTAAGCAATTGTATGAACGTACTGAAAGATCAAGGTCTTCGATATTCATTTCCAATATCTTCTCTGTTTTACCTGAAACATCCTTTTCAACAACTACGTGTTTAATTTCTTTCTCTTCATCGAAGTGAGTGAAAAGTTCAAACTGCTCTATTAAGATTTTAGCACTCTCGCATATTGCCTCGTCAGGAGACATGGCTCCGTTTGTCCAAACCTCAAGAGTAAGTTTATCGTAGTCCGTTACATTTCCCACACGCGTATTTTCTACATAATAGTTTACCTTCGGTACAGGTGAGAAAAGTGAATCGATGGGAATAACACCGAAAGGCATATTAGGAATCTTATTTTTATCTGCAGACCTCCAACCCTTTGATGTACCAACCTCCATCTCTATTGAAAGTTCAGCTTCACCATTTAAGGTTGCAATGTGCTGATCAGGATTAAGAACCTCAACATCTGAATCACATACGATATCAGCTGCAGTAACAACACCTCTGTCAGACTTTAAAATACTAACAGTCTTTGTCTCTGTCAAATCCTCAGCTAATACTTTAAATGCAACCTGCTTAATATTTAAAATGATTTCGGTTACATCCTCAACAACACCGGGTATTGATGTGAACTCATGACAAGCACCTTTAATTTTTACATTCATCGCTGCAGAGCCCGGTAATGATGAAAGAAGTATTCTTCTGAGTGAATTTCCCAATGTCGTGCCGTATCCTCTTTCAAGGGGTTCTATAACGAATTTACCGTATCTACCGGATTCGTCTGATGCCACACATTCCATTCTTGGCTTTTCAATTTCAATCACAATATTCCCTCCTTGGAATCTAAATACTAACGGCGAAATTATTTACTATACAACTCGACGATCAAGTGCTCCATTACAGGTAAATCAATATCTTCACGCTTCGGATATGTTAAAACTGTTCCCTGCATTTTATCTGCATCATATGAGAGCCATTCGGGAACTGAACGTCCGCTTGTTACGTCAAGAATTTCGTTGATTCTGGAGTTTGACTTGCTCTTCTCACATACAGCAATAACGTCATTAGCAGAGATAAGATATGAAGGAATATTTACTCTCTTACCGTTAACTGTGAAATGTCCGTGAAGAACGAGCTGTCTCGCTTCTGCTCTTGATGAACCAAGACCGAGACGATAAACAACATTATCAAGTCTTCTTTCAAGCAATATCAAAAGGTTTTCACCTGTTACACCGCTCTTTTTGTTTGCCATTTCAAAGTAAGTATGGAATTGTTTCTCCAATACACCGTAATATCTCTTAGTTTTTTGTTTTTCTCTAAGCTGCATGCAATATTCTGACTGTTTTTTCTTAGCCTGTCCGTGTTGTCCGGGTGCATAGCTTCTCTTAGGTCTTGACATTGCACACTTCTCTGTATAACATCTTGTGCCTTTCAGAAAAAGCTTCTCGCCTTCTCTTCTGCAAATTCTACATGATGCTTCACTATATCTGGCCATTCTTAATACCTCCGTTAATTAAACTCTACGTCTCTTGGGCGGTCTGCATCCGTTATGCGGAATAGGAGTCTCGTCCTTAATTAATGTAACATCGAGTCCTGCTACTTGCAGTGCTCTGATTGCTGACTCACGGCCTGCTCCGGGACCTCTAACGTAAACCTCTACAGATTTAAGACCATGCTCCATAGCAGCTTTTGCAGCTGTTTCTGCTGCAGACTGAGCTGCGAAAGGAGTACTCTTCTTTGAGCCACGGAAACCGAGTCCACCGGCACTTGCCCAAGAAATAGCATTACCGGACTTATCAGTAATAGTAACAATTGTATTATTGAAGGTTGAGCGAATATGTGCCTGACCAAATTCAATAAATTTACGTTCTCTTCTTCTACCTTTTACAGTTTTTTTGGTTTTAACAGCCATAACTCAAACCTCCTTATTTCTTCTTGCCTGCTATAGGTCTAGCGGGACCTTTTCTCGTTCTGGCATTAGTTTTTGTTCTCTGGCCTCTAACGGGAAGTCCCATCTTATGACGTCTGCCTCTATAGCAACCAATTTCCATAAGACGCTTAATGTTGAGGGAAACTTCTCTACGTACGTCACCTTCAACAACATATTCTTTATCTATGATATCTCTTAACTTACCAACCTCATCGTCAGTTAAGTCTCTAACTCTTGTGTCTGGATTGATACCGGTTTTAGCAAGAATTTCACTTGCTGTTGTTCTACCTATACCGTAAATGTATGTCAATCCGATTTCAACACGCTTCTCTCTCGGCAAGTCAACACCTGCAATACGAGCCATTCGAAAATACACCTCCGTAAAAATTTGGCTTTTAATTCTTTAGCCTTACAACATAAATATTATAAAATCTATATACAACATCCCAAAGCTCATGTTAATCATGCAGCCGCACTTTGGAACGATTATAATCGTTTGCTTCTACGCTAACCTTTAGAATTGAATATTCAAAGACTTTACGAGAAGCCCAACAAGCAAATTAACCTTGCTTTTGCTTATGCTTAGGATAAGCATCACATATAACCATTACTTTGCCTTTTCTCTTTATAACTTTGCACTTATCGCAAATAGGTTTAACTGACGGTCTAACTTTCATGGTACAATCCTCCTTCACTTTCTCCAAATGATTCGACCACGGTCTAAATCATATGGGGACAACTCCAGGGTAACATGGTCACCCTTCACAATTCTAATATAATTTGTTCTAAGCTTGCCTGAAATATGGGCAACCACCATATGCCCATTTGCAAGTTCTACCTTAAAAACACAGTTGGGCAACACTTCGGCTATAACGCCTTCAACTTCAATTAAGTCTTCTTTTGACAAGATGTCAACCTCCTTAAAGTGTTACGATTAACGGCTCATCTTCTGTTACGATAACAGTGTTCTCGTAATGAGCTGACAGTTTGCCGTCCTTCGTGTATACTGTCCATTTGTTGCTGCCGAGCAATATCTCATCACTGCCCTGGTTAACCATAGGCTCAATGGCTATTGCCATACCGGCCGCGAGACGATGTCCTCGCCGGTTTGTTCTGTAATTAGGAACCTCAGGATCCTCATGGAGATCTCTGCCAATGCCGTGTCCTGTATATTCCTTTACAATCGAATAACCAAAGGATGATACATAATCCTCTATCGCACCTGAGATATCAGACACTCTGTTATTCGGTTTAACAAACTTAAGACCTTCAAAAAAGCTTTGCTTTGTAACTTCTATAAGTTGCAAAGCTTCTTCTGAAACCTTACCCACGGGAAAAGTACGAGCCGCATCTCCATGAAAACCATTATAATAAGCACCAACATCAACGCTTAATATATCGCCCTCTTTAAGTTTGCGATCGTCCGGAATACCGTGAATAACTTCTCCGTTCACAGAAGCACATATCGCTCCGGGGAACTTTATGCCTCCGTAGTAATTAGGCACACCTAAAAACGACGGAAAAGCGCCACTCCTTATTATATAGTTTGTGGCGATTCTGTCAAGCTCTTTTGTCGTAATTCCCGGAAAAATATTTTTTTCTATCTCCCCAAGAACTTCTGATACAATCTTACCGGAAGCTTTCATCTTTTCGATTTCCGATTTTGATTTAATATTTATCATAATTTCAGATTCCTTTTAAACCTAACGCATACAATGTATTCTGTAAAGATTCTTCAATAGAATTTTCGCTGCGTACGTTCATGAGGTTTCCCTTATGTCTGTAAAACTCAACCAGCGGTTCAGTCTTTTTGTGATATGCAGCAATTCTGTTTCTTATTACATCAGGTTTATCATCTTCGCGATGCACCAATTGAGCACCACACTTTTTGCAGATATTATCCTCCGCCGGATTAAACTCCAAATGATAAGTTTCTCCGCATACCGGACAAACAATTCTTTTTGAGAGTCGGTTAATTACTACCTCATCATCAATTACAATGTTTACTACCCTGTCAATCTTCCTGCCGGATGCATTAAGAATTTCTTCAAGCATTTCGGCCTGGGCAATTGTTCTGGGAAAACCGTCAAGTATAAAACCATTTTCACAGTCAGCCTGTTCAATGCGATCCTTCACGATTTGTACGGTAACTTCATCGGGAACTAATTCACCCTTAGAAATATACGTATCTGCTAATTTGCCGAGTTCTGTATTTCTGCGGATGTTATCTCTGAAGATTTCACCGGTGGAGATATGAGGAATCTTTAATATTGCTGATAATCCGGTTGCCTGAGTGCCCTTTCCGGCACCGGGCGCACCCAATAATATTAAGTTCATCTCACTACCTCCACCAAGTGTTATTAATCCAAGAATCCTTTGTAGTTTCTCATAAGAAGTTGTGACTCCAACTGACGAACAGTTTCAAGAGCAACACCTACGAGAATTAACACGGTTGTACCACCGAACCAAAGATTGATGCTTGCTATATCCGCACTGAAGTATGAAATAATCTTCTGGATAAGTGACGGAGCAACAGCAAGAATTGCAAGGAACATAGCACCAAACCAAGTTACTCTTGTAGATGCCTTCTTGATATATTCTGCTGTAGGAGCACCTGGTCTGAGGCCGGGAACAAAGCCGCCATTCTTTTTTAAGTTATTGGCAATATCTACCGGATCAAAGTATACAATATTATAGAAGAATGTAAATCCAACAATAAGAAGTGCATATACTATAATATATCCCCAACCTTGTCCTTGAGAGAAGCTGTTAATGAATCCTGTAAATCCTGTTGTGCTGGAAGATTTTCCGATGAAAGCTACGATTGTTGCAGGGAACTGTAACATTGACATAGCAAAGATAATAGGAAGAACTCCTGAAGAGTTAACCTTAATCGGAATGTTGGTATTTTGTCCACCATAAACTTTTCTTCCTACAACTCTTTTTGCATATTGTACAGGAATACGACGCTCGCCGCCTTCTACCCAAACAACAGCCAATATAACTGCGAGGAATACAACAAGAATAGCAACAACATATATTATTCTTACAGGTAATACAGATGTAATTGAATTACCTACAATAATGTTATACAACATCAATGCAGCACTTGGAGCACCTGCTACGATACCTGCAAAGATAATCATTGATATACCGTTACCGATTCCTGTCTCTGTAATCTTTTCTCCCAACCACATAAGAACTGATGTACCTGCTGTGAATGAAAGAACAACCAACAAGAATGAGAAAATATCAAATTCGCCATTTGCAGCGAAAAGATTAAGAATAGCTCCTGATCCTTTGATATTAAAATACATCATCACTGATTGGAACACGGCCAAAATAAGTGTTGTTATTTTAGTAACCATGCTAAGCTTCTTTCTTCCCTCAGGTCCTTCTTTTTGCCATCTCTCAAAAATCGGAATAGCAACTGTAAGGAGCTGAACAATAATTGAAGCATTGATGTATGGGCTGATTGTCATAGCAAACAGTGAAACCTGTTGGAATGCACCGCCTGAAAGCATATCGTACAATCTGAACATTCCGTTGTTTGCCAGCTCACTGAAAGCACCTTCAGTGAGACCGGGAACAGGGATAAAACATCCTACTCTGAAAATGATTATTAGCAAAAGTGTCATGAATAATTTTTTTCTTAACTCTTTTACATGAAAAGCGTTAATGATGATGTCTTTAAACTTCATCTTAGATCACCTCTGCCTTTCCTCCTGCTTTTTCAATTTTTTCGGATGCACTCTTTGTAAAGCAAGTAGCTTTAACTGTAAGATTTTTTGTCAATTCACCGTTACCGAGAATTTTCACTCCGTCATACAGCTTATTGATAAGACCTGCTTCTGCCAATACAGCAGCATCAATTACGGCACCATCTTCAAAAACGTCAAGAGCAGAAACATTAACCTCTGCATAAACATTTGCAAAGTTTTTATTGTTAAAGCCTCTCTTAGGCATTCTTCTGTACAAAGGTGTCTGTCCACCTTCAAAGCCCGGTCTTACTCCGCCGCCTGAGCGTGCTTTCTGACCTTTGTGTCCTCTACCGGCCGTTTTTCCGTTACCGGATCCGTGACCTCTGCCTTTTCTGTATGCTTCGCGGCTTGAACCAGCCGCAGGACGTAATTCGTCAAGCTTCATGGTAACACCTCCGTTATATTTCTTCTACTTTAACGAGATGAGCTACTACCTTTATCATACCTCTGACTGCAGGTGTGTCATCGCGCTCTACAAAGCTGCCGATCTTTTTAAGACCTAATGCAGTAACTGTAGATTTTTGATTCTTAATTACACTGTTCGTACTTTTTGTAAGAGTAATTTTCAATTTAGCCATTGTTAATTTCCTCCTTATTCAAGTATCTCGTCAACAGATTTGCCACGAAGTTTTGCAACTTTTTCTACTGTTGTAAGTGTGCTGAGTGCATCGATTGTGGCACGTACCATGTTGATAGGATTGTTTGAACGAAGTGATTTTGTTCTGATATCACGAATTCCTGAAAGCTCAATAACGGCTCTGACAGGTCCTCCGGCAATAACTCCGGTACCTTCTGCAGCCGGCTTAAGAAGAACTTCGCCTGCACCAAACTTACCTACAATCTCGTGAGGAATTGTTGTGCCAACCATCGGAACTGTGATGATGTTTTTCTTCGCATCCTCAACGCCTTTTCTGATAGCTTCTGTTACTTCGGCAGCTTTACCGAGACCAACGCCAACTTGACCGTTTTCGTTGCCTACTACTACCAAAGCACTCCATCTGAAGTTACGACCGCCTTTTACAACCTTTGTAACTTTGCCGAGGTTTACGACTTTCTCTTTAAATTCTGGTGTATTAGAATTATTATGTTCCATAGTATATCCTCCTTACGCCTTAGAAATTGAGGCCTGCTTCACGAGCAGCGTCAGCAAGTTCTTTTACTCTACCGTGGTATACATAACCGCCGCGGTCAAATACCACTGTTGTGATTCCTGCAGCAAGAGCTTTTTCAGCAACGAGCTTACCAACCTCTTTAGCAGCCTCGATGTTACCGCCATGTGCAATCTTGTCTTTAATTGCACTGTCAAGCGTAGACGCAGACACCAAAGTATTTCCTGTTGTATCATCTATAACTTGAGCATAGATGTTGGAAAGACTTCTGAATACATTCAATCTCGGACGTTCAGGTGTTCCGCTGATATGTTTTCTGACACGGATGTGTCTTCTCTGTCGAATCTGATTTTTACTTAATTTCTTTGCCATATTGCGTCACTCCCTTTCTTACTTCTTAGCACCGGTCTTGCCTTCTTTACGTCTGACAACTTCGTCAACGTACTTAATACCTTTGCCCTTATATGGCTCCGGCGGCTTTTTGCTTCTAACTTTAGCAGCAAATTCTCCAACCATCTGCTTGTTGATTCCTTTGATTATGATCTTTGTCTGAGTAGGAACTTCTACTGTAATTCCCTCAGGAGGAACCATATCAATTTGGTGTGAAAAACCAACATTGAGCACGAGAGTTTTGCCTTGAAGAGCAGCTCTGTAACCTACACCGTTGATTTCAAGCTCTTTAACATAGCCTTTTGTTACACCGTCAACCATATTCTGAATGAGAGATCTTGTAAGACCGTGAAGTGAACGGTACTCTTTCTCATCTGAGCTGCGTGAAACAACTACCTGGCCTGCTTCGACACTGATGTCGATGTTTGAATTAAATGTTTCTGTAAGGGTTCCTTTTTCGCCCTTTACCTGTAAAGTATTTCCTTCGAGAAGTTCTACTGTAACTCCCGCTGGGATAACAACAGGTTTTTTTCCAATTCTGGACATTGTTTTTCCTCCAATCTTAAGATTCTGTACGGCTTTTGTTTAAAGCCGTACTTTTCAGATTTATTAATATTACCAAATGTAAGCCATTACTTCTCCGCCGATGCCAAGCTTTCTAGCTTTCTTATCAGTCATAATACCTTTAGAAGTAGAAATAACTGCTACACCGAGACCGCCAAGAACCTTCGGAAGCTCATCCTTAGATGCATAAATACGAAGACCGGGCTTTGAAATTCTCTTTATACCGGAAATAACAGGTTTCTTGTTTTCTGTATACTTCAAGTAAATTCTAATAACGCCCTGCTTGCCGTCATCTATAATCTGTACTTCCTTTACGTAACCTTCTTCTACAAGAATTTGAGCAATAGCATTCTTAACATTTGAAGCCGGTACATCAACCGTTTCATGTTTTGCTGTGCCCGCATTTCTGATACGTGTCAACATATCAGCTATAACGTCAGTAATTTGCATTGTGCCAACCTCCTTTATTCAATCCATTACCAGCTGGCTTTTTTAACGCCGGGAATTTGTCCCTTGTAAGCCAATTCTCTGAAGCAAATACGGCATATACCGTATTTTCTGATATATGCATGAGGACGTCCGCAGATTTTGCATCTGTTATATGCTCTCGTAGAATACTTAGGTGTCCTTTGTTGCTTAACCTTCATTGAAACCTTTGCCATGGTCTACCTCCTTATTACGAGTTGAAGGGCATACCCATCAATTTGAGCAGCGCTTTTGCTTCTTCATCAGTTTTTGCTGTAGTTACAAATATAACATCCATACCTCTTACCTTGTCGATTTTATCATATTCGATTTCAGGGAAGATAATCTGCTCTTTGATACCCATAGCATAGTTACCTCTGCCGTCAAAAGAATTTCCGGGAATACCGTGGAAGTCTCTGATACGGGGCAATGTTATGTTGATGAGCTTATCAGCAAAAGCGTACATTCTTGTACCTCTGAGTGTAACCTTACAACCAATGTTCATGCCTTCACGAACCTTGAATGCAGCAACAGATTTCTTTGCCTTTGTAACAACAGGTTTTTGTCCTGTTATTAAGCTAAGGTCATTAACAGCATTTTCCACTGCCTTAGGATTCTCTTTAACTTCGCCCAATCCCATGTTAATAACAATCTTTTCAAGCTTAGGGATTTCCATAACGCTCTTGTATTTGAACTGTTCCATAAGAGCGGGTGCTATTTCCTTGTCATATTTTTCTTTTAATCTTAACATTATTATAGCCTCCCTCTAATCACTTTGTGTAATCAACTGTCGGAATTACAGCGCCGCAATCTTCTCTCTTACAAAAACGAACTTTAATTGATTTGCCGTTTTCTTCAATTGTCTTGTGGCCTGTTCTTGTAGGCTGTCCGCACTTAGGGCAAACAACCATTACATTAGAAACATGGATAGGAGCTTCTGTTTTTACAATACCGCCCTGTTCTGTACGACCCTTGGGTTTCTTGTGTTTGCTGACCATGTTATAACCCTCTACGATTACTTGCTCCTTCTCAGGAATAACCGCGAGTACTTTTCCGGTAACAGTCTTCGGTTTACCGTTTTTGTCTTTTTGGCGGCGAGTATTGAGAACAACTACTTTGTCGCCTTTTTTAATATTCATACTCATAATATTATCCTCCGATCAAAGTACTTCGGGAGCAAGTGATACGATCTTCATAAAGTCGTTATCTCTAAGCTCTCTTGCTACAGGTCCAAAAATACGTGTACCTCTTGGATTGAGGTCATCTTTTATAAGAACAGCTGCATTTTCGTCGAATCTGATATATGTGCCGTCTTCGCGACGTACGCCTCTTTTTGTACGTACAATAACGCATTTAACAACGTCACCTTTTTTAACTATACCGCCCGGAGCAGCAGCCTTAACGGAGCAGATGATAATATCACCGATATTAGCATAACGACGCTTACTGCCGCCGATAACCTTAATACACATCAATTCTTTAGCACCGGTATTGTCTGCTACTTTGAGTCTAGTTTGTACTTGTACCATAACTTTTACCTCCTATGTGCTTAACGAGCCTTCTCGATGATAGAAGCAAGTCTCCAGCGTTTATCTTTACTTAAAGGTCTTGTTTCCATAACCTCTACAGTATCGCCTACTTTAGCTTCGTTTGCTTCGTCGTGAGCCTTTAATTTATATGTGGTTTTAACAACTTTCTTATAAAGAGGATGCTTTACGCTGTCAACAACTGCAACAACGATTGTCTTATCCATCTTATCGCTGATAACCTTACCAACTCTGGTTTTTCTTAAGTTTCTCTCTACCAAATTAAACTACCTCCTTCCGAAGCCTATCACTGCTGGCCTTCAGCAATCTCTTTTGCTCTGATTGCTGTTTTAACTCTTGCAATATCACGCTTTAAGAATCTCAATTTCATAGGGTTTTCAATTGGGCTTGTTGCATTCTTAAAACGAAGTCTGAAGAGCTCCTCTTTCAAGTTTGCTTCTTCTTTCTTTAATTCTTCAAGTGACATTTTATTTAAGTTTTCCTTAAATTCTTTAGCCTTCATTTACATCACCCTCCGTTTCAACTTTTTCGCGTGCAATTACTTTACACTTAACAGGAAGCTTATGCATTGCAAGACGAAGCGCCTCTCTGCAAGCCTCTTCACTTACACCTGCAACCTCAAAAAGAACTCTGCCGGGTTTAACAACTGCAACCCAATACTCAGGAGAACCTTTACCGGAACCCATTCGAACCTCTGCAGGTTTCTTTGTTACCGGTTTGTCAGGGAAGATTTTAATCCAAACCTTACCGCCTCTTTTGATAGAACGTGTAAGAGCAATACGGGCAGCCTCAATCTGATTACTTGTAATCCAGCCGCATTCAGTTGCCTGAAGACCGAACTCACCATGTGAAATCACGTTGCCTCTTGTGGCAGTACCTTTCATTCTGCCTCTTTGCACTTTTCTGTGCTTAACTCTTTTAGGCATTAACATAATTATTTCTCGCTCCCTTCTGAATTAGCCTTGTCGGCTTTGATAGCAGGAAGTACTTCTCCTTTATAAATCCAAACTTTAACACCGATTTTACCGTAAGTTGTATTTGCTTCTGCAAATCCGTAATCAATATCGGCTCTGATTGTCTGGAGCGGAATTGTTCCCTCGTGATAATGTTCTGTACGTGCGATTTCCGCACCGCCAAGTCTACCGCTGCATGCAGTCTTGATACCTAAAGCACCGGAACGCATTGTGCGCTGCATAACTTGCTTCATTGCTCTACGGAATGTTACACGCTTTTCTAACTGGCTTGCAATATTCTCAGCGCAAAGTTGTGCGTCCATATCTTGATTTTTGATTTCGAGAACGTTGATAGAAACAATTTTGCCTGTCATCTTCTCGAGTTCAGCTTTAAGTTCGTCTTTAACCGCACCGCTCTTACCGATTACAAAACCGGGTTTAGCTGTTTCGATATTAAGAAGAAGCTTGTTAGCTGTTCTTTCGATTTTAATTTTGGAAATTCCGGCACTGTAAAGTTTGTTCTTTACATAAGTTCTTACTTTGTTATCTTCGATAAGATAATCTGCAAAGTTCTTCTTATTTGCATACCATTTAGAATCCCAATCTTTAATAACTCCGACTCTAAGTCCGTGAGGATTAACTTTTTGTCCCATGTTCAACCTCCTCCATTAATCTCTTTCTTTTAATACAACCGTAATGTGGCTTGTTTTCTTGTTAATGCGTGTTCCACGACCTCTTGCAACTGCGCGCATTCTCTTAAGAGTGGGGCCCTGATTTGCAAAACAATCAGCTACATAAAGCTTTTCACTGTCGAGTTCAAAGTTGTTCACTGCATTTGCTTCTGCAGAATGGAGCAACTTGTAAATCAACTCTGAAGCAGCTTTTGGTGTAAATTTAACGATAGCATATGCTTCAGCGAGATCTTTACCTTTGATAAGATCAAGAACGATCTTAACTTTTCTGGGAGAAATTCTTGCATAATTCAATGTAGCTTTTCCCTGATCTCTTCCGATACCCAGCACTTTGCGCTCACGCTTTGAAAGAATAAAAGGTTTATTACTCTGACGTGACTGGGAGTTATATTTTTCGATGAGCTCTTCTCTTCTTGAGAGAAGCTCTGATTCACTCATAATTTTTCTTTCCAAGAGATATTCCTCCTTTTTATCAGCGCTTAACAGAGCTGGATTTTTCGCTCTTTACATGACCTTTGTAAGTTCTTGTAGGAGCAAATTCGCCGAGTTTGTGACCAACCATTTCCTCTGTAACATATACCGGCACATGTTTTCTGCCATCATGAACAGCGATTGTATGACCAACCATCTGAGGGAAAATTGTTGATGCTCTTGACCATGTTTTGATAACGACTTTCTCATTTTTAGCATTCATAGCTTCAATTCTCTTTAAAAGTCTTTCTTGGACGAAAGGTCCTTTTTTTACTGATCTACTCATTTAGACAACCTCCTTAAGATTACTTACTGTTTCTTCTTCTGACAATCATCTTATCAGAAGCTTTATTTTTCTTTCTTGTCTTATAACCAAGAGTAGGTTTACCCCAAGGAGTAACAGGACTGGGCATACCAACAGGAGATTTGCCTTCGCCACCGCCGTGAGGGTGATCGCAGGGGTTCATTACAACACCGCGAACTGTAGGACGGATACCCATCCATCTCTTACGACCTGCTTTACCGAGAGATATGTTCTCATGATCAAGATTTCCTACCTGACCGATTGTAGCTTTACACTCAATAGGAACCATACGAACCTCGCCGGAGCCGAGACGTACTTGTGCAAAATCTCCCTCTTTAGCCATAAGCTGTGCAGAAGCACCTGCAGATCTTACGAGCTGTGCTCCCTTACCGGGTTTCATCTCTACGTTGTGAATTACTGTACCTACAGGAATATCAGCAAGTTTGAGTGCGTTACCCGGAAGAATATCAGCCTCAGGACCTGACATTATTTTGTGTCCTACTTTAATGCCATCGGGATGAAGGATGTATCTCTTCTCACCGTCTGCATAAACCAAGAGAGCAATATTTGCTGATCTGTTAGGATCATACTCAATAGAAACAACCTTTGCAGGAATGCCGTCTTTCTCTCTCTTGAAATCGATCATTCTATATTGTCTTTTTACTCCGCCTCCACGATGACGAACAGTGATTCTACCGTATGAGTTTCTTCCTGAATTTTTCTTTACGGGAGCCATCAAAGATTTGATTTCACTCTTGCCTGTAATTTCATCGAAAGCAGAAACTGTCATCGTTCTTCTTGAAGGGGTTGTCGGATTATACTTTTTTATAGCCATTTTCCTGTCCTCCTATTACTGAGCGAAGCCGAAGTCTTCAATTGAATTCTTATACTTCTTTGTCTTCTTCTCGCCGTTTACTGTATATTCAACGGACTTAGGATCAAGATCAATTGTTACAATTGCCTTTTTCCACTTTGAAGTATAACCTACTGCCATACCTGATGCCTGTCTGCGGCTTCTCTTCTTGCCGTCATAACGCATTGTGTTAACTGACAGAACTTTAACGTCGAAAATCTTCTCAATCGCTTTTTTAACATCAACTTTAGTAGCGTTTATATCTACAACGAAAGTATATTTACCTTCTGCAACTGCTGATGTACTCTTTTCTGTTATATGGGGACGAACTATAATATCAAATTCGTTCATTATGCGTACACCTCCGAGATTTTGCTTAAAGCGTCTTTTGTTACGATAAATTTACTGTGATTCAATATATCGTATACGTTGATTGTGTTTACATAAGCTGTTTCAATTCCTTTGATGTTGCTTGCAGATTTAACAACGTTGATATCCTTCTCAGGAATTACAACAAGTGCTGTGCTGTCTACACCAAGATTTTTGAGTACTTCAACCATATTCTTTGTCTTGATTTCTTCAAAGCTGAGCTTATCAACAACAACGATATCACCGTCAATAGCTTTGCTTGAAAGAGAAGACTTAAGAGCAAGTCTTTTTACTTTCTTCGGAATTGTGTAGCTGTAATCTCTGGGCTTAGGTCCAAACACGATACCGCCATGAATCCATTGAGCAGATCTTGTACTTCCCTGTCTTGCACGACCTGTACCTTTTTGTCTGTAAGGTTTCTTACCGCCGCCGCTTACTTCGCTCTTAACCAAAGTGGAGTGTTTTCCCTGACGTTTGTTAGCCAGATTGTTAACAACTGCCATGTGCATGCAGTGTGTGTTAACTTCAACTCCAAATATATTGCTGTCGAGCTCAATTTCCTCGACAATGTTTCCTTTCATGTCGTATACATTAACTTTTGGCATAATTTCTTCCTCCTCCTGCGTCACGCTTTAACAGATTCTCTGATTTCAAGCAATCCGCCCTTAGGTCCCGGAATTGCGCCTTTGACAAGAAGAAGATTCCTCTCGCCGTCAACTTTAACTACTGTAAGATTCTGAACAGTGACTCTTTCTGAACCCATATGACCAGGCATTTTCTTTCCCTTGAAAACCTTGCCCGGATCAGTGTTGGCACCCATAGAACCTACGCCTCTGTGATACTTGGAACCGTGAGTTTTCGGTCCGATCTTTTGGCCGTGTCTCTTGATAGCACCCTGATAGCCTTTACCTTTAGATGTACCGCTTACATCTATGCTATCGCCATCTTTAAACATATCGGCAACATTGATTGTCTGACCGATCTCAAATGCGTCAACATCCTCAGGTTTAAATTCCTTAAGGTGTTTGAAGCCACCCAATTCCAATTTGTCGAAAACGCCTTTTTCAGGTTTGTTAAGCTTTTTCTTATCTACTTCCCCATAAGCAAGCTTAACTGCTGAGTAACTGTCGGTTTCCTGAGTCTTTTTCTGTACTACAGTGCAGGGACCTGCAAGGACAACAGTAACCGGTGTACATTTGCCGCTCTCGTCAAAAATCTGGGTCATTCCGACTTTTGTTCCTAAAATAAAATTCTTCATTTTTAAGCTTTACCTCCTAAATGGTTATTGGTTCCCCTCTCGGGAACGTGACCGGTTTCTCATAAATATTTAAGAAACCAGGGTAATGCGATCAGCATTATTATTGTTTAACTTTGATTTCTATATCAACGCCTGCGGGAAGATCAAGGCGCATCAATGCATCTACTGTTTTCGGAGAAGGCATAAGGATATCGATTAATCTCTTATGTGTTCTCATTTCGAACTGTTCTCTTGAGTCCTTATATTTATGAGGAGCTCTGAGAATTGTAACGACTTCCTTCTCTGTAGGTAGCGGAATGGGTCCTGAAACAACTGCGTCTGTACGCTTTGCTGTGTCAACAATCTTCTGCGCTGCCTGATCCAACAATTGGAAATCATAAGCTTTCAATTTGATTCTGATCTTTTGTTTGTTTGCCATACATAAACCTCTTTCTTTTAGATGTTTTTTTTGTTACGTATAACAGCTTGCCTCTGAATCTCTGTCACCCTGTCGTGCGTTTCGTGTTTGCTCCAATAAAAAAACCAAATTGAAATATCCTCCTCTTGAAGGATTTCAACCTGGGCATAGATAAACACTTTACATACAACATCATACAGCAACTATAAAATTCAGTGCATGACTTGTCGCCCGGTTTCACGAATCGGACATTCTCCACATGAGTTACCTGCCATTTCACACGATCAAATGTGCGGCAGCAATCTCCTGCTTCTCAGTCTGTCAAGTCGCAACAGACAGATTATACCTCTTCTGCCTACGGTTGGCAAGCCTTTTTTTGTAGTATATGTAATTTATTTTTTGAACTTTTTGTGAACAATTTAGATGTGAAAATAAAAAAGAAGGAAGCAACGAAGCGCTCATCTGTGAATTATTAGGGGAGAGATTCACAATCGGTTAAAGAAAAGAGAAACGCTTTCAATTGCCCCCGACTTTGATGATGATACACTGTTTTTATGAATAAATATACGCATAAATAAGAACAAATTGTTAATACGATTTTATATTAACAGTTAATCTATAAGCCCCGTTGTTTCTCTGACTTCTTTTATAATAACAAAAGCATTTGAATCATATTTATTAACAATTTTACGTAAGTCGGTTACTTGTCGATTATATACTACACAAACAACCATATACTTTTTTTGTTTTGAATACATTCCTTTTGCTTCAATAACGGAAACACCGCGTCTAAGTCTATTTATTATCTCCTTTGACATTTCCTCCGGTTGCTCCGTAAAAACAACAACTTCTTTTGCATAATTTATGCCTGATTCTATAGTATCTACTACTTTTGATGCCACAAAAACGGCTACACCTGTATAGAGCGCCGCTTCAATTGATTTATATACAAATGCAACAATTGCCAAAAATATAAAATCAAGCCACAATACAGCCTTGCCCATTGTCATCATGTTAATTTTCTTTTGCATCAGCCGCGCAATTATATCTGTTCCGCCGGTACTTGCCCCACCACGGAATATCATTCCTAAGCCGCAGCCTATGGCAGCCCCTCCCCATAAGGCGTACAGCAATTTATTATCTCCTTTTAACAGATTGCCGAAGGAAGAAGTTAAATCTAACATAAAAGAGAACAAAGCTGTTCCTATTACGCTTTTTAGTATGAATTGTCTTCCTATATATTTATATCCTATGATAAAGAGAGGGAGATTCAAAATAAATGTCAATACGCCTACAGGTAATTTTCCTCTAAATATATATGATATTACTACAGCTATTCCGGATATTCCTCCCGGTGCAATACCAATAGGCTCTAAAAACATATTAATTCCAAGCCCTGCAACAAGCGCTCCTGTTAATATTAATACTGCTTTGGTAAAATTTCTTTCCATGATGCCAATATTTTACACGATCGCAATTATTTTTATACCTTATATATAAATAAAAAACATAATTACGACACAATATCGCGTTAATATATATTTCGCATTATAAATATTTGTGCTATAATTAAAAGCAATGTATATTATGAGGTGAACATATGTCAAAAGACAATTCAAAAAAGAAAAAGTACAAGCTTCAGGTAATGGATATAATTACCATTGTTTTTACAGCTGTGATTTTAGGTATTATGGGTTTTGTGCTGTACGAACAGATTGCAGGAGATGGTTCCGATAAAGATGCTGCCTCCGCAACACAAACTGCAGCCGCTACCGCCGCACCCACAAAAGAGCCCACACTTTCCGACATAGGAAATATATACGGCAATATTACAAACGACGCTAATGTAGTTTGCATAGATGGCAGGGAATATTTTATTTCTGCCGACGATAACGGAGATAAACACATTTACGTAACTGTGGGCGATGTTACAACCGACCTTATCAAAGCAGAGGCATCTTCATTAAATGTAGTAACCGATTACATCACATATAATGATCAAATCGACGTCGATGCTTATTATGTATTCTATATTAATGGCAACGGACAAATTTGTTACTTGCTTGACGGTCCTGTCGGTGACGGTCTTGTACAAAATGCGCCACTTACCGAGGTTGTTTTCCTTGACGGCACATATTCGTCTATTGATGTAAGCGGTGAGTTTTTATACCACTTGAATGCTGACGGTAATATCGGCAAAACATCTATACTTGAGAAAACATCATATGTGTTAAGCAAAGAACGCCCATATAAGAGTTTTGTTCTTTATTTTGGAGATATATATGCTCAAGGCAAAGAAAATAATTATATTTATAAGATGCCTTCTATTTCTGAAGAAGAAGCCGCAAAAGAGGAAAGTTCAAAAGCATCCGCAACACCTGCAAATGCTACTGCAGATAAAAATGAGTCGAGAGAAGCTCTTCTTATAAGTGAGCCTGTAACTGATTACGTTTTAGACAGTGATTGGGTTTACACAATCAGCGATAAGGGTATTGTAAGATATGTCATCAACGGACTCAATAACAAAGATACTCTTTCTTCTACTATAAAAGCTGACTGCATTAATGCATACAACGATGCTATTTTCTACGTAGCAAACAATCATTTGTACACATGTACGGCGAAGTTATTCTTGTTGGATTCTGTTTTGGATATCGGAGAA
>JAFZEI010000107.1 GCA_017560765.1 Clostridia bacterium
CGGCGTTAAATCCGGTCTGTAATTACTCTGCATTCTATATAGTATCGTTTCTCACAAGCCTCACCCATTGAAAATGTTTTGCGAGGTAAGGCTCCTTTTTCCGCTACAGTGGGGAACAAATCATTCTTGTCCATAGAAGGTAAATAAAAGCCGATGTTGTTGTCGGAATTTGCCAGCTCTTTTACGGAATCGTCTCCGTGTATATAATCGATTTTAATATCCGGTGTCTCCGCTACGTATCTGTCAAGAATTAATTGAAGCGCTCCTACCGCCAACATGTGGGTGGATTTAGGTATGTATAGCTTGCCTTGCTTTTCTTTTGTGATATACGGAATAACGTGTGTGTTTTCTGCTTCTTTATCCACACTGCAACCGTTTTTTATAAAATATGAAATAATATCATCAAAATTTACATTAAAAACAACTCTGTGAATTGGCTCGAAGATTATGCCGGCATCATGAAGATTGACTATTTCAACCATTGCAAAACGAGCATTTTCACAAGGCAAACCTGCTTTTTTCAACTCTTCGTAATGGCATTTGGCAGAGGCGAGAGAATGATTTCCGTCGCCTACGGCAAAAAGAAAACCGTCAGAAGAAGCGCGGAGATTTTCAAGAGCAGTAAAAACACCGTTATAGACATCAGGTGCAGTATTTTGATTAACAGCATAGCCGACTATTGAGCCTCCGTTTTTCATAAGGTCTGTGCTGTAAATCGGTTCTGCTGATGAAAGTTTATCTGCAACAGGCTCAATAACTGTTTTTTGAGGGTCATCTATCAGAATCATAATGTGCGGCATTTCTAAAGATGCGTTTTTGCGCACTTTCATGCGGGGCGGAATTCTTTCTGTTACAGTACCCTCAGTTGCCCTGATAAGTGATTTGGCGCCTTTATGAAAGTCATACTTCTCTAAATCTAAAGCAGCGACAAGGCCGGTGCGTACAGGCGAGTATGGTGTGCTGCGTTTAATAAGTATAAAAGATTGAGGATATTCCGTAAAAATACCTGATTCGATATAATCTTTCATGTTTTGATTTATTTTTAAAATGCGACTTTCTACATCAGCATTTTCAAGATAAATTTCGGGAAGCATAAGATTATAAGTCGAGTGAGCATTTGCGACGATATTTTCAACATCGCTCCAGTATTCCGGCTCTGATGTGTATTGGTCGCAGGCAACGGTTGCCCATTTGTACATATTAATTGATTTGTTGGGCAATAATATATCGGGAGCAATAAGTCCGATGTTTTTGTATGTTAAATCCTTGTTGGACAATAAAAACACTCCTTTTAATTTGATAAGTATATTTAAACATTTTTTTGAGAAATATACAATAGTTATTTGGACAGGATGTTTGGGTGATAAAGATGATTCGTATACAAGAATGCAAAGGTGTGCCGGTGGTATGTTTGAAAGATGAGGGCAGATTAGGTTTTGTTTCTGACCCGCTTTATGATGAGCAAAATAATGTGAAGGGATTCTTGCTGGATGGCGAGAATGGTTTTACGGGGAAATTTCGAAAAAAATATATTGCCTTGGAAGATGTTCTTAAGTTGAATGACAGCGTTTGCGTAGTGTACAGCCGTGATTCCGTAAGAAAATATGAGGGAAGAAAAAAGTTTAAAACGGAATGTTCTCTTGCTGAGGTGATGGGGCGCGGTGTTTTGTCTAAAAACGGCGAAAATATAGGTGTGATACACGATATGATTTTTGATATAGAAACCGGCGCGTTAGAGGGTTTTGAACTTTCAAGGGGTTTTATCAATGACATGCTGGAAGGACGGAGAGTTATTTTTATGCGTGACGGAGTGGAATTTGGGGAAGAATATATTATTGCAAGGAGTGAAGATGATGAGTAATAAATTAACGTGTATTGTTATAAAAGGAATGCTTATTGGTGCTGTTGTTGGTGGCAGTGCTGCATATATTACGGGCATGGACTTGACGTGTAAATGCAGGAGTATGCAGAAAAAGGCGTGTAATATGTATAAAAACATGCGTAAATTAATGATGCGATAAATGAAAAATGCCGGTAGATTTTTTAGCAAAATAATACCACTCATTCCCGTTGCTTTTATAGGGGTAGTGTTTTTTTTGTTGCGCAAAAGACTTGCCGGCGTTTTTGTTCCCGTATTTGTTGCTGTTGTTATGGCATATATGCTTGATCCGTTGGTGGATTTGGTGCAAAAACATATGAAATTAAAGGGAAATAAAATGAGAATAAAAGCAGTCGGAATTGTTTTTGCTTCGTCACTTATTGTTCTTGTGGTTTTTGTGTCTTTCGTTGTGCCTGTTATTATCTCGAATACTGTAGATATTATGGAGAATACGGATGATTTTCTGCCTAAAATAACTGTGTATATAAAAAATAATATATCTGATGAACATGGTGAAATTAAACAAAAAATAATTGAAATTACTAATTCTGCTGCAGAAGGCATCTCGTCAAAAATAGATAGTATATCCGCCTCGGCATCTTCTTTTTCGCTTTACAGCAAGGTCTCCGGAACATTGGTGGGTGTTATTACATCAATTGTGCTTACTTATTATTTTTTGAGAGATAAGACGATGATATTAAACGGAATTTTTGGGTTTTTCCCTTATAAGTGGCGTAAGTATGTGGCAGAAACTTTTAATGAATTAGGTATGATTTCTGCAAAGTTTATACAGGGGCAACTTTTTGTGGCGCTGATAGTAGGCACATTGGAAATGTGTGGCTTGTTTTTACTGAAAATGCCGTATAGTGTTTTTTTTGGAATAATTGGGGGAGTGTCCAATATGATACCTTACTTCGGACCGTTTATAGGGGCTGTTTTGCCTGTTGTAACCGCCTTGACAATTTCTCCTTCAAAAGCTTTATGGGTAGTGGCTTTGTTTTTGATTGTACAGCAAATGGATAACCATTTTATTTCTCCGAGAATAATAGAAGGTAATCTGGGAATACATCCGGTAACTGTAATAATTATACTTTTTATAGGACAAGAGTTCTTTGGGATATGGGGTATTGTTGGCGCAGTGCCTGTTTATGCGGCAGGGAAATGTCTTCTTGTCAGAATGGGTAAGTTAATCTATACTAAAAATATAAAGTGTATAGAAATGTGATTTTAGGGGAAACCAATATATATTTTTATAATAAAAACAGAAGGAGTTTTTTGTATGTTTATATGTGATTCTATTATTAAAGGCGTAAAGGGCAGAGAGGTATTGGACTCAAGAGGCAATCCTACTGTTGAGGCGGAGGTTGTTTTAGCTACCGGTGAAACATTCAGAGGTATTGTGCCCTCCGGTGCTTCCACGGGAGAGTATGAGGCTCTGGAGCTAAGAGATAATAATCCGCAAAGATATTGTGGAAAAGGAGTAACTCATGCAGTCAATAATATTAATAATGTAATTTCTGAGCTTCTGTCAGGAATGAGTGTAACTGATATATATAAGATTGATGAAGCTATGATAAAATGTGATGGCACTAAGGATAAATCTAATTTAGGCGCAAACGCTGTTTTGGCTGTGTCCATAGCTTGTGTGTATGCCGGTGCTCATGTGTGCAGACAACCTGTTTACAGATATATAGGCGGTTTTTCCGGAAGAAAATTACCGGTGCCTATGCTTAATGTTATTAATGGCGGTGCTCATGCATCAAATAATATAGATATACAGGAATTTATGCTTGTGCCGATGAATGCACCTTCATTTAAAGAAGCGTTGCGACATTCCGTAGAAGTTTATAAAAAGTTGCAGGAAATTATAAAAAAGCAAGGATATTCCGCAGGAGTAGGAGATGAGGGCGGATTTGCACCAAATCTTAAAGAAGACAGTGAGGCAATAGAAATGATTCTTGCTGCTGTTGAAATGGCCGGTTATAAGTGCCCGGATGATTTTATGATTTCTCTTGATGTTGCTGCCAGTGAATGGGTGCAAGGTGACAGTTATGTGATGCCTAAGAGAAATGTAAAGTTCTCTACAGGGGAACTTATAAAAAATTGGGTAAATTTGTGCGCCAGATATCCGATTTTTTCTATAGAAGACCCATTAGGTGAGAATGATTGGAACGGTTGGCAAAAGCTTACAGGAGATTTGGAGGCAGTAGGAATTTACGGAATAATAGGTGATGATTTGTTTGTGACAAATTCCGAGCGTTTGAAGAAAGGCATCAAAATGAAGGCCGGCAACGGAATTTTGATAAAGCCAAATCAAATCGGAACAGTTACGGAAACGGTGGATGCAATAAGATTTGCCAGGGCAAATGGCTTTAAAACTATTGTTTCGCACAGAAGCGGAGAAACAGAGGATACTTTTATCGCTGATCTTGCAGTGGGCATGAATACAGGCTTTATAAAAACGGGTGCTACATGCAGAGGAGAACGTGTGGCGAAATTTAATAGATTGTTGAGAATAGAAGAAATGTTGGATTGATGTAAAAATTAAAAATTTTAAGAAAATATTAAAACCTTTTAAGCAAATTAATCATTGACAAACGGTCTGTATGCGTTTAGAATTGAACTTAATTATGAGGTCATGCTATTAGAATATAAGAGAGTATGCATGGGTTTTTTATAAAGTTTAAGGAGGAATACAAAATGAGAATGAGAACAGGTCATTCAAAGCGTATTATCAGTGTTGTTATTGCATTGAGCCTTGTGCTGTCGATGATGTCAGGACTCAGCCTTTCGGTTAGCGCTGCTGAGGCTGTTTCTGTTTCAACATGGAGTCAGCTTAAAGCTGCTTTGGAGAGCACAGCAGATGTTAATATTACGGTAACTGATAATATTGATTTTACTGCATCGGATGCAGCAACTGCTACAGGTAATTGCATTTCTATTACTTCAGGTGTAAAAACATTGGACCTTAACGGTAAGGGAGTATCTTTTATGGTAGATACTTTTGAGCTTATGGAGGTTTCAAATGTTCCTAAGAGCGTTATTTCAATTTCAGGTTCAGCAAGTCTTTCTATAAAAGACTCTGTTGGTAAAGGTATTTTAGAATACATTGCATATGGTTCTGAATACTTTGCATTTACATCACCTAAACAGAGCGGCGGATTGATTTCAATGAGCGGCTCTTCTAAGCTTGATGTTACAAACGCTATTTTGAATAACGTTGCAGTAGGACCTTGTATTAATGTTACAAGCGGTTCACCTAAAGTTAACCTCAGCGGAGCAACACTTACAACAGGATCAAGCCTTTATTCTTGGTCAGGCGGTTTCGCATTATTCGTTAATGCTGCTACAACTTCACCGTCTGTATCTATTTCTAACGGTTCTAAATTGCTTTGCTCAAGTGTAAACGCAGTTTATTCTGCATATTCAAGCGGTGGCGGTGCTATGTATATAGGTAATTACAACGCTTCTGTTAATATCACTTCTGCAACACTTTTAGGTACTGTACAGTCAAGAGTATCAGGCTCAAGTGCAACAAAACTTCCTTATATGTCTGTTGCTACACACTCAATTAAGGTTGATAAAACAGTTCATACAG
>JAFZEI010000108.1 GCA_017560765.1 Clostridia bacterium
CAGGCTTTTCGTTGGGAAAAAGTATCTGCAAACGGCTGTGAAACGTACGTAGGCGTCGCAGGCGGACGTGTTGCCGCAATCTCATACGATGACAAGTCACATACACTGACACTTGCCAACGTTACAGAAAATGATTATGTCAACTTTTGGCATAATTACCTGGATCTTGATACAAATTATTCCGTGATTAAAAAGAATCTTGAAGTAATGGACGATAATATGAGTCGCGCCGTATCATACGGTTACGGCATTCGCCTTTTGCGTCAGGAATTTTTCGAAACTCTGATTTCTTTTATTATATCTGCAAACAACAACATTCCGCGGATAAAAAAATGTATTGAGAATTTATCTGTTAATTTCGGTAATAAGATTCCGGTGCCGGATGCTTTTCACCAATACGTCGGACAAGAGCGTGAATATTTTGCTTTTCCTACGTGGGAGGCCTTATCAAGTGTAACATCTGAACAGATAAGTGACGCCTGCAAAGCTGGCTATCGCTGCCCATATATAGTAAAAAGTGCGAAGCAATATGGCACAGCACTAACAAGCGGCCTTTCACTGCCTGTTACAGAAAAAGAAATAATGCTCTACACCGGCGTAGGACCTAAAGTCGCTGACTGTGTGCTCCTTTTTACCGCGCAAAACAGACACGTCTTCCCTGTTGACGTTTGGGTTCGCAGAGTAATGAGCCGGCTATACTGTCAGGAAGACTCTGTTTCAGTCGTACACAAATATGCATACGAGCATTTCGGCAATCTGCAGGGATATGCCCAGCAATACCTCTTCTACTATATCAGAAGCCTTGATAATTGATTATATAAACTTGAACGAACCTTCCAGATAAAGGATAATGAACAATGTTGTCAACACGATTGTAATGACTGCACCAATAAATAAAAGTGCAGTTTTAAAGCCGAATTTAAACTCTCTATTCGATGCTTTTATCAACTTCGCCTTTCTGAGCGCAGTTATAAGCGGCTTGTATAAAAGTAACATCAGTGATGCATTCATCAAAGCTTTACACAAATTAAACGGCAACAACAGCTTAGCTAACATATTCACAACTGCACTTACGTCAGTGCCCATAAAATGAGGCGTAACAAATAAATTCGCTAAAAGCATAACGGCTGTAACGGAGAAAACCGCGGTTACTGCAGATATGAGTGCGCCGCCGAAGCTTCTTCTATATTTGTAAATAACACCTACCGTTAACGCAAATACACCGGTAGAAAGAAAATTCATTATAAATCCGTATAAGCCTGTATCGCTGACCGTTATCATCTCAAGTAGCGCAACTACAAAAGCAGATATAATCCCCACTATCGGGCCGTTTATTAATGATGAGATTGCTATTATAGCATCTTTGAAGTCAAAAGTAAGAAAACTAACCTTGAATCTGAATACAAAAATTGCCAGATAAGCAAGTGCACACAGCATAGCGGCAACGGCAATTTTCTTCGTGTCGAATAATCTCTTTGTTTGATTTTGCATAATAAAAACACTCCTTCTCCCGTCCGGACTGTACCGTCGGCTCCGGAATTTGACCGGATCAACCTGCCATGCAGGCTCGCGGGCTATACCGCCGGTGAGGATTTGCACCTCGCCCTGAAGACTATGTCATAATACACCATTATAATATGCAAATCAAGATGAAAATGATTACAGATAGTATGCAACTATAATCATGCCCGCAAATCCTTGTAGGTTTGTCAAATTTTATATTAACTTGCATCATTTATATATGTGTGATACGATAAAAAAATCAACTCAACTTAAAAGGAAGGTCATTATGAAAAATCCTAACGTTATTAATATTGACTTAGCCACCGATATTGCCACCGCAAAATTGCGCGCAAATTACGGCAACCCCGCTACAGGCTATTTAGAACCCCAAGCAGACGAGCTTCGTGCTAAAATTTTGAACTCTCCGAATACCGAGGAAATTTACGAAATAAAGGGGACTAAATACTATGTTTCGGCTAACGGTAACGACGAAAATGATGGTCTTTCTCCTGAAAAGGCAATTTGCTCGATTGATGCCATTGAAAAGCTTCCTTTAAAGGAAGGCGACGCTGTGCTTTTTGAACGTGGAAGCATTTTCCGTTTCGGTCGCACACTTAATACCACAAACGGTGTTACCTACGGCTCTTACGGCGAAGGTATGAAGCCGAAGATTTTCGGCTCGCCCGAAAATTATG
>JAFZEI010000109.1 GCA_017560765.1 Clostridia bacterium
AATTAAATATTTACTTCTACAACTTGTTTATTCTCATCAGATAAGAAAGCAGCTTCAATTACTTGCATTACTCTGCGTATCTCTGCATGTTTTACAATTTGCTCTGCTTTGCCATCAATAGCCAAGCAAAAATTACGGTAAAATTCATGAACATCGCTTTTGGGAATATCCAAATCATATTCATCAAGAGTAAGCGAGTCACGCGGTGCCATTGTCTTTGTAATGCCTGCCGCATTTTGAACGGGAGTAACATCCTTTTCAATCCATTTCGTCAATTTTGCCACATGACATTTATGACGCCAATCAGTGATGATAGCCGAGCCCTTTTCCGACTGCATATAAAAACGAGGCATAGCAAGGAAGTTATAAGTGCCCAGCTCTATGTGCGCTGCTGCTCCATCCTCAAAATACAAATCGAGTTTAAAGCCATCATCAACTTCTTTATTTGTTATATGAGAACAGTTGCAATAAAGACGAACGATTTTCTGCTTATAAATCTGTAACATCTGGTCAATAAGATGAACGCCCCAGTCAAAAATCATACCGCCGCCATGTTTCTTTTCGCATCTCCAATCGCTGGGAATACCTCGCGAGCCTTGAATACGCGATTCGATACATAAAGGTTTGCCAATTTCTCCGCTATCTGCCAATTTTTTCATAGCAAGGAAATCCACATCCCACCGTCTGTTTTGATGAACAGTAAACAGCTTGCCTGCTTTTTTTGATGCAGCAATCATTCTGTCAACAGAAGCAACAGACATTTCAACAGGTTTTTCACAAATAACATGTTTGCCTGCCTGTAATGCATTTATAACAAGATACTCATGGGAATCATTCGGCACTGCTATAACGACAATATCAACCGTAGTATCTGCAAAAATCGCTTCATTGGAATCGTAGACAAAAATTCCGTTTGCCTTAGCAGCGTCATTGCGAACTTGTCTGATGTCATAAGTACCTGTAAGGTTGCATACGTCACTTGCTAAAATTTGACTGCAATGCCAAGCGCCTTGTCCGCCGTAACCTATAACTGCAATATTCTTCATGATAGATTTACTCTCCGTCTGTAATAATTATCTGTTGTTAATGAGTTTTGTAAGTTCAACAGGTTCAACAATCTTGCCATCTTTGTAAACACGCATATTACCTGATGCAATCTCGTCAATAAGAATAACTTCTCCATTATTGTAACCAAACTCAAACTTTATATCCCATAAATCAAGTCCAATTGATTTAAGGTCGTCAGCTACGATTTTTGTGATTTTTAATGTCTGCTCTTTCATGCTGTTGAACATGTCCATTGTCATAACACCCAAAGCAGCAAGACCTTCGGCAGTAACAAGCGGATCGCCCTTTTCGTCATTCTTGAAAGTACACTCTACATAGCCACCTTCTAAAACTGTACCGTCAGCGATATACTCTCCGTATCTTCTGATAAAGCTTCCTGTTGCAACAAGGCGGCAGATAACTTCAAGACCGTGACCAAAAACTTTGCCGGGAAGAACTTCCATTGTAGCATCTTCAAGATTAGCACCAACGTAATGTGTTTTTATTCCGGCTTGCTTAAGAAGCTCAAAATAGTAAATTGAAGTTTGTAAATTAGCCTTACCTATTCCTTCTATTGTAAGACCTACAGTGTTTTCACCGGGATCAAAAACGCCGTCTTTACCTGTGCAATCATCTTTAAACTTAAGCATAACGTTACCGTTATCTAACTCGTAAACGTCTTTTGTTTTACCTTCATAAACTTTTTTCATATAAAAAGCTCCTTTCAAGATGCAAATTCATCGTGTTATTCTATCACTTATTTACCTTTTTGTATATCTTTTTTTTGCCGGTAGAGTTGTCATTTTTTGACTCTTCAGGATTTTTAAAATACTGATACAAACAGCACTCCAGTCGTCCGTTATAAAGCTTACGTCGCTTATCCGCGTACCTTCCGAAATATTTCTCAAAAAACTTGTTGGATGTTATTACAAAATATGACCAATCATCAAAAGTCTTAAAAGTCTTGCCCATACCCTTGTAAAGCTCAATCGCGTAATTTTCATCCTCTAAACGCTCACCATAGGGCGGATTCGTCACAATAAAGCCTTTTTGATACTTAGAACCTGCTTTTGAATAATCCAATTTTTGGAAGTGTATGCAACCGCCTACTCCTGCAAGCTCTGCGTTCTTTTTTGCCTGTTTAAGAGCAAAATAGTCAATATCCGACGCAAATATTCGTAGGCCTGCCTCTTCGTCGGAAAGCACCTGCGCCTCTGCCTCTTGGCGTACTTTTTTCATAATATTTTTATCGCAACAAGGCCATTTTTCAAAGTCAAATTCTCGTTTCAAACCCGGTGCAATATGCTTACCAATCATAGCTGCCTCAATGGCAATTGTACCGGAACCGCAAAAAGGATCAAGAAGTGGTCTGTCAGGTTTCCACCTGCTTAAATCCAGCATGGCACAAGCCAGAGTTTCTTTAATAGGTGCTTTAACAGCTAATTCTCTGTAACCTCTTTTATGAAGTCCTGCACCGGATGTATCAACTGTTAATAGTGCCACATCATTTAGAATAGATATTTCTATTTTGTATTTAGGGCCTGTTTCTTCAAACCATTCTTTTTTATATACACCTTTTAATCTCTCAACAATTGCCTTTTTTACTATTGCTTGGCAATCCGGCACACTGTGAAGAACAGATTTTACAGATTTTCCCGAAACAGGAAAACACGCATCTTCAGGCAAAAGTTTTTCCCATTCTATTGCCTTTGTACCCTGAAACAAATCCTCAAAAGTAAGTGCTTTAAATTCGCCCATATTAATGAACACACGCTCTGCACACCTTAAATGCATATTTGCTTTTGCAATTGTTTCAAAATCACCTTTAAAATCTATTCTGCCGTTACGAGCCTCAACCTCTTGGGCTCCCAGTTTTTTTAATTCAAATGAAACGCATGATTCAATTCCGAATGCCGTAGAGGCGATTAATTTCATCTTTGTCAATTCCTTTCAAATACTCTTCGCACATTTCCCATACCTGTTTTTCTTGAATTTTCCAAGTTTGGCTTATATTTTCACCTCGGGGAATACTTTTTAATATAATATTTTCATCTTTTGTAGGATGCTTTACTGAAATAACACTCGACCACAAGGCAGGAAATGAAATATCTCCTTTACTTACCCTTTTACCGCCATATTTTACATCATCTGCTAAAGGATGCCCACTAAAAGCCAATTGTGCCCTTATTTGGTGTGTTCTTCCTGTAATGGGAAGTGCAAAAACCAAAGTGTATTTACCGATTCTGCCAACTGTTTCATACGCAAGAATTGATTCTTTTCCTTTTTTGGGATTATTTGTTACTATGTTTCTTTGCTCATCCTTGTACAAAAAATGGCGAAGAATGCCGTTTTTTGTATCTATATATCCTTCTGCCAGCGCAAAATACCCTTTTTTAAAGCTGCCGCTTCTCATTTCAGCCGAAAGTCTTGAAGCCCCTTTTGAAGTTTTTGCAAAAAGCATTGTGCCTCCCACATTACGATCCAATCTATGCACGAGGCCAACAAAAGCTTTTCCGGGCTTATTATATTTAACACGTAAATATTCTCCTATAACAGAAAGCATATCTTCACCGGCAGGCTCGCTACCATCTGATTGTGACAGCACCCCGGCAGGCTTTACTACACCTATTATATGGTTATCTTCATACAATACTTCCAAATTCATAATCAACTTTTTCTTTTCATTTAAAAATCAGCTTTCCAAGCCGCAAAAGAGCCACAAGGCAAATAAGTTCCATTCATGGAAGATATTGGCAAAAGTACATCACCGTGGTCAATGTGCCCTTTTCCGTCGCCTCGTATATGAGCAGGCAAGTGCATCCGAATAATATTTGCAGTGACTGTGGACGAAAAGCCTGTAGTGTAGGAATTTAGCAAGAAAAACAAAGGTTCGTCGCTTAAAAGCTGCATACACTCCCCCACAAAATCGTGCAAGTTATCCTCTAATTTCCAAACCTCGCCACCGGGACCCCTGCCGTAGGATGGAGGATCCATCAATAATGCATCATATTTATTACCTCTGCGAATCTCTCTTGCCACAAATTTAAATGCGTCATCCACAATATATCTGATAACATTACCGCCAAGACCTGAAAGCTCTGCATTTTCTCTTGCTCTTTGCACCATACCTTTTGACGCATCAACATGGCAAACCTCAGCGCCTGCAGAGGAAGCGGCCACCGTAGCACCGCCTGTATAACCAAACAAATTGAGCACCTTAACCGGCTTTCCTTTCGCTCTTCTTTCTGAAATCATTTGACGCATCCATTCCCAGTTCGCTGCTTGTTCCGGGAAAAGTCCCGTGTGCTTAAAACCGGTTGGCTCTATATAAAATTTTAAATTATCATATTCAATTGTCCACTTAGATGGCATATTTTTACAAAATTCCCAAGCGCCGCCGCCCGTTTTACTCCTGTTATACTTGGCATTTGCCTTTGCCCAAATCTCCGGCTTAACCGGCTTCCAAATTACTTGTGGATCCGGTCTGGACAGTATAACGTTTTTCCATCTTTCCAATTTCATGCCGTTGCCGGCATCCAATATTTCATAATCCTTCCAAAGGTCTGCTATAATATTCATAATTTACCTGCTTTTACTTATTTACACATTCTGTTTGCTACTTCTTCTGCAACCTCATCTAACATGCCGTGGTCTTTTGTGAAGTTGAAAATTGTATATCTTGGTCTTATCTTATAGCCGTTTTTGAGACTTTCTCTGAACACATCTTCTGAAACACCCAATTCTTTCGGTGTCAGTGCGCTGCCTGCTTTCGTGTAAATTTCTCTTAAAAAGTCAGGTTTTGGTGCATTCACATTTGCAACCACTTCAAAACGCTTGCTCATAATATCATAAACTTCTGCCGAAGCGATTGATGCTAAGCCGACGGAATTTCCGTGCAAGGGATGCGGAATTCCTTTTTCTACTGCATCTAATTCCCAATAATGGGAAAGATGGTGTTCACTTCCCGAAGCAGGTCTTGTATACCCTGTTATTCCCATGGAAATTCCCGTTAATATTAAAGCCTCGTTCATTCTTTCTATCGCTTCTTCGCTTCGCTTAAAGTATGCTTCTGTATTATCTACGCAAATATTCACGGCATTTTCTACCATTTTTGCAGTAATTTCACAATAATGTTCATCATTTACTGCTTTGGTAAGTCTCCAATCAGATAGCGCTGTATACTTGCCGACAATATCGCCATAACCTGCCCTGAAAAGTTCATCAGGAGCAGTCTGCATAATTTTTGTGTCAGCAACAATGCACGTATGATAATGAGCGTTATATGTGATTTTGTGCCCGTCAATTACAAATGCCGCATTTATTGAAGCATATCCGTCCATTGATGGCGCCGTGCCCACAACAATGGACTTTCTGCCTGTTTTGTACGAAACAAGTTTTGTTATATCACTGATTACGCCACTGCCTACGCCAATCATAAAACCTATATCATCTGTAAGATTCACTATTACCGTGCCTATGGCATTCTCATTCGGCACGAGCATATGGTAATTTTTCGTTTCAAGCGTAAGCACTTTCACTTTGTATCCTGCCGATTCCAATACGGAAAGTGTTTTCTCTCCTCCTGCTGTCCACGTATTTTTATCACAAATCAAAAGTATTGTTTTTGAGCTGATTTCAGGATATTTTTCTAAAATCTCCGGAAGTCTTTCTACTGCTCCGCTTCCCGACAAAAGGTGCTCCATATCAACACTATGATGTTTACCGCAAACACAATCAAAAGAATAACCGGGCATTTCCTCTATTCCCATATCCAAAATCTTATGGGCATTAGCACAAAATTCTTCTGTTAAAAGTTCTGGTTTCACCGGAATTGACTTTTGCCATTCTAAAACTACCTTTTCTTGCTTATCACTCATATTAATTTATCCTTTTTATATTTTTATTTAACTTAGTCAAAGCTACATTATTATAATGCAATATTACAAATAAAAAAAGAGTTTATTTTATACAACTAAAAAAAGCGAACTACAAATAAGTAGTCCGCTTTTTGTGGTCGGAGTGACCTGACTTGAACAGGCGACCTCTTGCACCCCAAGCAAGCACTCTAGCCAAACTGAGCTACACCCCGAAAACGCTGTATACTATATCACATTTTTTTCCACTCGTCAAATATAATTTTATTAAGAATTTCTATTCCCTTTACGGAAATCTCCTCGGTCACTACAGGACTTGTAATTAGGCCTGCATCCATGCACTTCTTAATATGCTCCGCTTCATAAACAAGCTCATATTTACGCGGAAATTCAATAATTTCATCATCACTTCCCTCAATATGAAAAATTGCTTTGCGAGCCTTCCAATATTCAGGTATTTCTACCCATCCTTTTTCTCCGAAAATTCTTGCAGTATTATCTAAAATCCCTTTGGTGCTGTTTTTAGCTGTAAACAGCACTCCGCTTTCCGTCGTACCCGACAAAATATATTGCCACGCTATTCCGTCGGAAAATGTGCATCCTTCTCCGCTGATTTTTTTAATATCACCAAACAACCACAAAAGCAACTGGACAGCATATATTCCGCTGGAATAAAGGGGGCCGCCGCCCAATACCGCATCAAACATCCATGAATTATACGACGACGAAAAGGAGTGGCTCATGTCCGCCATATATATTTTGCCGAGTTTGCCGTCTTCAATGCACTTCTTCACCTCAATAAGTGTAGGTAAAAACAACATTTTCTCGGCTTCCATCAAAAATAGCTTCTTTTCTCTTGCAATTTTAAAAAGCTCTTTTGTCTCATCGAGTTTCATTGTGCAAGGTTTTTCGCAAACAACATTTTTACCATGCTCAAGTGCCGCCTTTGCTTGGCAAAAATGCTCAGAATTTACAGACGAAATGTAAACTATATTGATTTCAGGATCCTTTAATAATTCTTCGTGGCACCCGTAAGCCTTCGGAATGCCCCACTCTTTCGCCTTTTCTTCTGCTTTTTCTTTTGTGCGTGAAGATAGCGCAACTATATTGCCTGCATTCATTTCGCGAACAGCCGCAATAAACCTGGGTGCTATAGAAGATGTACTTAATATTCCATAATTTAAATTACCCAAAATCAATACCTACTCTCAATGTAACAATTGCTGTATAATTACATTTTTAGCAACATTTAGCAATAAATTGTCTCAATACCCTCAAATGCCTCATTTTCCATTGCAAGGAAGTCTGCCTTTTTCTCTTCTTCAAGAATTTCAGACAAAGACGGTCTTGTCTTAGGGTGCTTAGGTGTAAACACCGTGCAGCAATCTTCATAAGGCAAAATACTCGTCTCAAATGTTCCGATTTTGCGCGCAATGGCAACAACTTCCATTTTATCCATTCCGATTAGCGGTCTGAAAATAGGCATATCAGCCGCACTGTCTGTACAATAAAGTGCTTGCATGGTTTGACTTGCCACCTGTCCTACACTCTCTCCTGTTATCAAAGCAGAACAGCCGCTTTTTCTGGCAACTCTTTCTGCAATTCTCATCATACTGCGTCTCATAATTACTGTAGAGAGCTCTTCTCGACACTTTTCGTCAATAGCCAACTGAATATCTGTAAATGGTACTACAAAAACTTTTACTCCACCGCAATATCTGCCTACAATTTTAGCAAGCTCCAAAACTTTATCTTTAGCTCTTTCGCTTGTGTACGGATAGCTGTAAAAATGTACGGCACAAAGGCTTACACCTCTTTTAGCAATCATATATCCTGCAACCGGGCTGTCAATTCCTCCTGAAATAAGCAAACATCCCTTGCCGTTAGAACCTGTCGGCATGCCTCCGGGCGCCTCGATAATTTCCGTATAAATATATGTGTTTTCACGTACCTCAATATACAAAATAAAATCAGGATTATTCACATCTACTTTGAGTTTGCCGGCAAAAGCCTCCAGCAAGTCGCCCCCGATTTCCGCAGAGATTTCCGGAGATTTCATAGGAAAAGTTTTTAAGCCTCTTTTTGTTTCTATCTTAAAGGTATATTTTTCTTTACCTGTTTGCATCGCTTTTGCGGCAACCTCTTTTGCCAACGACGAAATATTTTCATATTCTGATGTAGTTACGTATGCAGGGCTGATTGAAACAAGTCCAAAAACACCGGAAAGCATTTCCATGGCCTTATCAAATTGAAAATCTTCGCTCTCAGGCTCCACAAAATATCTTGACTGTGACCATCTTACCTTACATGGTCCGCAATCCGAGAGCGCCGCTTTCATATTTCTTGCCAATCTTTGCTCAAATGTGCAACGATTCAGTCCTTTTAATGCTATTTCTCCGATTCTTGCTAAAATAACTCTGTCCATTTTATTTTCTTCCTTTTCTTCTACCGTACAGTTTTTTTACTTCTGCACATATTACTCTTGCTGCGTAATCAGCCTGTTCCTTTGTGTTTTGATACGTAAAACTGATTCTTATTGCACCGTCAATTATATTATTGTTATATCCCATCGCTGTAAGCGTAGGACTTCTGTCTTTTTTATGAGATGAACAAGCAGAGCCTACGGAAACATACACACCTTTTTGCTCTACACTATGCTGTATAACTTCTGCTCTTAAGCCGGGAAATGACACACTCAATACATAAGGGCATCCTTCCTCGTTGGAAATAATATTGCTGGATCTGATTTCTTCTGTAATTATTTCCCTGAATATTTTGTTGAGTTCTTTCACATGTTTATTATGCTCTTCTAATTTACCGCATGCTTCTTTGGCAATTTTGGCAAATCCTGCTATTCCGGGCAAGTTTTCTGTACCGGAACGCAAAGCTTTTTCCTGTCCGCCTCCGCAAAGCAACGGCGCAATGCGTATTCCGTCTTTAACATACAAAAAGCCTACACCTCTCGGCCCATGTATTTTATGGGCACTGACGCTGAGCATATCCACTCCCATTAATTTTGCAGAAACAGGCAATTTACCATAACTCTGCACGCAATCAGAGTGCACCGCAATATTTGGATTTACTGCCTTTGCTATTGACGATATCTCTTTTATGGGCTGTATTGTGCCTGTTTCGCTATTTACATGCATTACAGAAACAATTGCAGTGTCCGGCGTCAATGCAGACCTAAGTTTATCCATATCTACAATACCTTTATTATCTACGGTCAAAAGCTCCACTTGATATCCGTTTTTGCTCAAAAAAGCGGCAGTTTCAGATACGGAAGGATGTTCCGTCGATGAAATTAATACTTTTTTACCGGCTCTGGGATTTGCTTCTAAATATCCCCTTAATGCCCAGTTATTGCTTTCTGTGGCACATGCTGTAAAATAAATTTCTTTTTCTGATGCACCGATTGTTTCGGCTATAATTTTTCTTGCTGATGTCAGCTTGCGCTCTGCTTCTAAGCCCATATGGTGAAGCGACGATGGATTTCCGTAAAGAAACTTTACAGTGCGGCACATTTCTTCCGTTACGCCATCGTCTTGCCTTGTAGTGGCACTATTGTCAAAATAATATGTCTGACTGTTCAGCTTTTGTTCTTCATATATTTCATAAAGGTCAGGGCGCTTACGCTTTGTGCGTTCTTCTGCCGTTTTGACCTGCCATTTTTCTATTTCGTCATGTTTGCCCGAAAGTAATATTTCGGGAATCTTTTTACCTTCTATCTCCGCCGGGCGTGTATATTGCGGATATTCTAAAAGAAGTCCCGAGTGCGATTCTTTTTCTGCCGAACCTTCGGCTAATACCCCCGGTATTAATCTTGCAATACAGTCAGCTATTGCCATTGCCGGTATTTCCCCGCCTGTAAGTACAAAATCTCCCAGCGAAACTTCTTCGTCTATAAACTCTTCCAATACTCTCTCGTCCACACCCTCATAATGTCCGCAGAGTATCATTAAATTTTCTTTTTGCACAAGTTCCTGTGCTTTTTTTTGATTAAATGGTTTGCCTTGCGGCGACACGTAAATTATATATGGTTTATCTCCTGCAGACACACTGCGAATACAGTCCGCAATAGGTTGATACGCCATGACAAGGCCGGGACCTCCGCTGTACGGATAATCGTCTACCTTGCCTTGTTTGTTCGTAGTATACTGTCTGATTTGATGGCAGTTGAGCTCCAGAAGGCCTTTTGAAACTGCTCTTGCTATTATACTTTCTTGAAACGCCGCATTCACCATATTGGGAAAAAGCGTTAAAATATCAATTTTTTTAGTCACAGTCCTCTTCGCCTTCTCCGCTTGTTTCGTAAACTTCTCTTAATCCCGGCAAAAGAGTTACTATAATTTCTCCTTTTTCTACGTCAACAGCCTTGATAACGTCGCCAATTGCCGGTAGCCAAATAGACTTATTTTTTTGATTATCTCGGGGCGTAACTTCATAAATATCGTTAGCACCTGTAGATTGAACATCAGTAAGTGTACCGAGAACTTCGCCGCTTTCTGTCTTTACGACGCAACCTACCAAATCACCGATGAAATACGAGTCTTTTGGTAATTTAACAGCTTTTTCTCTTGGTATCTCCAAAAACATTCCACGGAACTGCTCTGCTTTATCTCTATCGTCTATGCCATATAACTTTAAAAGCACAACATTTCCTGCAGGTGTTGCGGATAAAACTTTATATGTAGTGCCCTGTGCACCTTTCCGTATGCCCCTTTTAGGAACAACATCCACCTCTGTAAGAGAACAAAAGCGAATGGGATTATCGGTCAAAGGCAACACCTTAAGTGCGCCCTTGACACCATGAACACTAACAATTTCACCGATTCTTATTCTTTCCAGCAAAATTCAATGCCCTCCCGATATTAAACAATATCAACAAAAACCATTTTAGGCATGTTGCGAGATGCAGCCTTCGTTACTGTGCGGAGTGATTTTGCAATCTTTCCTTCTCTGCCGATAACTTGGCCCTTATCCTCTTCTGCAACTGTAACCTTGTACGTAATACTCTTTTCTGATTCTTCTTCCTCAACAACAACCTGCTCAGGATGGTCAACCAGCTGACGTACCACGATTTCCAAGAAATCTTTCATTGTAATGCTCCATTCTTCCGTTTATATTATGCTTCTTGTGCTTTCTTAAGCAAAGCTTTAACGGTATCTGTAGGCTGTGCGCCATTCTTAATCCAGTAATTTGCACGCTCAACATCAATTTTGATTTCAGCGGGATCTACCAAGGGATTGTATGTTCCGATTTCTTCAATAAATCTGCCATCTCTTGCATATTTAGATTCTGCAACTACTACTCTGTAAAAAGGTGCTTTCTTTGCTCCGATTCTTCTGAGTCTGATTTTTACCATTTTCTTTCACCTCCGGTAATTTCTACATTAATTTCTAAATCTATATTCACATAAAAATATTTGGCATTTTGCCGCCTAACATTTTTTTGCCAATACCTTTTTTGCCTTTGCCGCCAAGTTTTTTCATCATTATGCGCATTTCTTCAAACTGCTTCATGAGTTTATTTACATCCTGAACAGTTGTACCGCTTCCCGCCGCGATTCGTTTTCTGCGACTGGCGTTCAATATATCAGGATTTCTTTTTTCTTTCTTAGTCATCGACCTTATGATTGCCTCTACTTTTACAAGTTGTCGCTCATCAATATCTTCTTCTTTTATCTGACCCGCTCCCGGGAGAAGCTTAAGCAAGCTCATTATTCCACCCATCTTCTTGATTTGCTGCAACTGATCCAAGAAATCGTCAAGGGTGAAAGTCTGTGTCATAATTTTCTTTTCAAGTTCTTCTGCCTGCTTCTCGTCATACATCTCTACCGCTTTATCAATAAGCGTAAGCACATCACCCATGCCGAGAATTCTGTCAGCCATTCTTTTAGGATAGAATATCTCAAAGTCATTTATTTTCTCACCGCTTGAAGCAAATTTTACCGGTTTTCCTGTTATCGCTCTTACGGAAAGGGCCGCACCGCCTCTTGTATCGCTGTCTAATTTAGAAAGTATAATTCCCGTAACATCAAGCTTCGCATTGAATGTTTCTGCTACGTTTGCAGCCTCTTGACCTGTCATTGCATCAATTACAAGAAGTATCTCTGCAGGATTTACTTCGGCTTTTACCTCTGCCAATTCTTCCATAAGAGCCTCATCTATTTGAAGACGTCCTGCTGTATCTATAATGACAACATCATGCATATTTCTGATTGCATATTTTATTGAATTCTTAGCTATTGTGGCCGCTTTAACATCAATGCCTTCCGCGAATACGGGAATGTCTATTTGTTTTCCCAAAACCTGCAACTGCTGAATAGCAGCAGGCCTGTATATATCGCAAGCTACCATAAGTGGCTTTCTGCCTTGCTTTCTTAAATGTGCAGCCAATTTCGCCGAAGCAGTTGTCTTACCTGTTCCCTGCAGACCAACCATCATAATAACATTAGGCGGCGTTTTTGAAAGATCTAACTTGTAATCTTCTGCTCCCAAAAGCGCTGTTAGCTCATCATCAACAATTTTCACAATCTGCTGACCCGGAGATAAGCTTTCAAGAACCTCTTGACCTACGGCCTTTTCTGAAACTCTTGCAACAAAATCTTTTACAACCTTATAATTAACATCTGCCTCTAAAAGTGCCAAGCGAATTTCACGCATAAACTCCTTAACATCTTTTTCTGTTCCGCGCGTTTGTCCTTTTAATCTTTTTATTGTAGCTTGTAGCTTTGATGATAAGCTTTCAAATGCCATTGGTTTAACCTCTTTAAATCTTCGTAATAATGTTTACCAGATTCTTGTCAATCTGTTCTAACATATACAAGTTGCCTGAATGCAACTCGCTCCTGTCTATAAGCTGCAAATCTTCCTGTATATTTTTGAGATTTTTCTTTATCTCACAAAATCTCGCCATAAGTCCCAGCTTTTTCTCATAATCAGAAAGCACGGCACGTCCTCTTTTTATAAAATCGTGAACTCCCTGTCTACTGATGCCTATTTCATCTGCAATTTCGGACAAACTCAAATCATGATTAAAATGCATATCCATACACTTGTATTGACTGTCTGTCAACAGCTGACCGTAAAAATCCAACAACATACTTATCTCGTAAATGTCCTCTGCCATGATATGCCTTTCTCCTACTTTTTACGCTTGTATACTAAACATCTACCAAACACACTCCGCACAATCCATGTAAAGCAAATGTTCTTTACAGAGAATACAACAAACCTCTCACGTTGTCAACACTTATTTTACAAAAGTCAAAAAAATTTTCTCCTTCTCAAAATTCCCACATTGTCTTATCTAACGTTCGTATAATTTTATTTATTTTTTGCACGAATGTTAGCAAGCAAGTTTTATTTCCAGATTCTCCTCGACTTATCTGACATTCGTATAATTTCACTCACTTTTTGCACGAATGTTATTAAGCACGAACCGGCCACGCCCGTAAGCCTCTATGGGCTCCTCAGCAACTTTATATATTCGTATAATTTTTATCAAATTTTGCACGAACGTTAGTAAAATCAAAAAATTGTCACTAAAAAACGTACCGGCTAAAAACCGATACGTTACAAAACACAAATATTCAAGTATCTCTTAATCAGCCAATTCTATAAGCAAACATAAAATCAACAACGGATTCTCTCATCGGCTGCATTTCTTCCATTCGAAGATTATAACAATAATCGTAAATATAATTAGTATCATCCTCAAATGCGTCACTGGCAAGAATCGAAACACCGCCGGCAAAGCCTTCAATACCATCAACTTCACCATAAAAAACAATGTCGCCCGCTTTTAAATCATTAATATTGGTAACTTTCTCAAAACCTTGAGCCGCACAAAAATCAGCAAGATTACCCTCGCTACCCGGTTTATTAAGCTTGAGACCTCCTTCCGAAGGCTGCCCTTCAGAATATCCGCAATTATACAAAACCCAGCCCACATAAGAATCACCATTTATCAAAAGCTCAGAATTGTCAACCGCGGGATTTTTTGTAGGAGTTCCCAATTGAAAACCATTTTCAACAATTAAATCAGATATTTTTTTAGCATGACATAAAAGCGCAGTCACTTTATTGCTGTACCTACTGTAAATAAAATTACCATCCATATCAAAAACCACATAGCCGGTGTGCGCATTTACATTCGCCATAAGCTTTGCTTCTTCCAATGTGTCATACTTGCCAATTTCTGTAGATTTATCACTAAAAGCTCTTCTCACACAATACTTTGCATTTACCGACGGAATGTCCGGCTCGGCTGTATTTTCCGCTGTTGGCGTAGGAACTTCGGGAGTATTATCTCCGGGTGCTGTTGCAGAAGAATCTGACGAGGGCGTTGGCGTAAGCCCTGTCTCTTTAGCTGTCTCCTCAGCTGTTTCATTGGCTGGAGTCGCAGAAGGACTTGACGAGGAACCCGGCGATGAAACAGATGCTGTCGCAGATGCAGAAACATTAGCAGTAGCAGAAGTTTCCTCATTTGAGCCATCACAGGCACAAAAGGCAAAAGCTAATAACAATACAACAACCGCAACAAAAATTTTTTTACTGAAAACAAGTCTCATAATTATACCATCTTTTCTTGTTTAACTTTCTTGTCAATTACATGACGAGAAGCCAGCTCGTTATGAATTTCATCAAGAGAAATACCCATTTCTACCATAAGAACCATTACATGGTAAGCAAGGTCGGCAATTTCGTATACTGTTTCTTTTTTATCATTTGCCTTACCTGCAATAATAACCTCTGTGCACTCCTCTCCCACTTTTTTGAGAATTTTATCAATTCCCTTTTCAAAAAGGTATGTGGTGTAAGAGCCCTCTTTTTTATTAATTTTGCGGCCGATAAGCATATCCATCAGACTTTGCAAAGTAAATTCATGCAATTCCTCACTCTCGCAAACATCCTTGTGGAAGCAAGAATCCTCGCCCGTATGGCAAGCAGGTCCATCCTTTTTTACCACAATTTGTAAAGCATCCATATCGCAATCAGCAGTGATCCTTACAATATGCTGGCAATTTCCTGAAGTCTCACCTTTGCGCCACAGTTCTTGTCTCGATCTTGACCAAAAACAAGTACGCTCCTCTTTTATACTGATTTCCAAACTTTCTCTGTTCATATAAGCCAACGTAAGCAACTTACCCGTATCCGACTCAGTTACAACTGCCGGAATCAAACCTTTTTCGTCAAATTTCAAGTTATCCAAATTAAAATCACAAATCATATTTATTACCCCGCTTTACATAAATTATATATTCCTTACATTTATTCCCTCAGATACCAAATATTCCTTTAAATCGGCAATTTTTATCTCTCCAAAATGGAAAACCGAAGCCGCCAATCCCGCATCAACCTTAGGCAATTCTTTAAACAGAACCGAAAAGTCCTCCATTTTGCCTGCTCCGCCGGAGGCGATAACAGGAACGGATACAATATTGCAAACTTTTTCCAATAATTCCAAATCAAAGCCCTCTTTTACACCATCCGTATCCATACTGTTTACAACGATTTCGCCCGCGCCTGAATCAACACCATTTTTAATCCATTCAAGAGCTTCCATACCTGTATTCTCCCTGCCGCCTTTGGCAAACACACGAAAAACACCATCAACTCTTTTAACATCAACAGACAAAACAACACATTGATCTCCATATCTTTTCGCCGCCGCCTCAATGAGCTGCGGATTGCGAATAGCACCGGAGTTAACTGAAACCTTATCTGCACCGCACTTTAACACTCTGTCAAAATCCTCTACGGAATTTATCGCGCCGCCCACTGTCAGCGGTATAAAAATTTTACTTGCCACTTCACGAAGAATATCCGTAAAAAGACCTCTTCCCTCGGCAGAAGCTGTAATATCATAGAAAACAAGCTCATCGGCACCGCAATTACTGTAATATTCTGCCAATTCAACAGGAGAATTTACATCTCTTAATCCGGCAAAATTAACACCCTTTACAACGCGGCCGTTTTTTACATCAAGACATGGAATAATTCTCTTTGTTATCATAAATTGCCACCTCTTGCTAATTTCAGGGCGTCCTTCAAATCAATTGCGCCTGTATAGATTGCCTTTCCCAAAATCGCACCATAAACACCAAAACCGGAAAGAACTTCCACATCTTCCAAAGTAGATACACCACCCGATGCAATTATGTTCATTTTAAATTCCTTTTGAAGCTCCGCATACAAAGCTCTGTTTGTACCTTGCATCGCACCGTCTCGGCTAATATCAGTACATATAATTGTTTGTACTCCCAGATTTTCCATTTTTTTACAAAAATCCCTGAAATCCACATCCGAAACCTCTGTCCAACCGCTTACTGCAACTTTACCTCCGTTTATATCAATGCCTACAGCGATTTTTTCTCCATGCTTCGATACAGCCTTTTCTAAAAAGGCAGGATCCTTTAACGCCGCTGTTCCTAAAATAACACGACTTACTCCTATGCCGAGATACTTTTCTACAACTTCCATAGAACGGATACCGCCCCCAAGCTCCGCTGTAAGACCTGTTGCTTTAACTATTTTCTCAACTGATGAAATATTAACCGTTTCACCCGTTTTTGCTCCTTCTAAATCCACAAGGTGTATGTGCTTCGCACCGCAATCCGCAAAATATTTCGCAACTTTTTCAGGTTCCTTCGAATACTCTGTCATCTGCGCATAGTCTCCTTTAAAAAGACGCACCGCACAACCGTGATGTAAATCTATTGCAGGTAAAATTATCATTTTTTTCCTCCAAATCCTTAAATCTCACAGAAAGCTTTTAAGATATTAAGCCCTGTTTTGCCACTTTTCTCCGGATGAAATTGCGTGCCGTAAACATTCTCATGCTCCACAGAAGCCGTAAGCATAGCACCATATTCCGAATAAGCACTAACGTATTCCGTACAATCCGCACCATAATAAGAGTGTACAAAATAAACGTGTTCACCCGGCTCTACGTATTTATATAATTTACTTTTAGGTTTGTCCTCAGGGAAAATCAAAGCATTCCAACCTATATGAGGTACTTTGAGCTCCGAGCCTATTATCGGTGCAATGGGTTTTACATTTCCGGGAATTAAATCCAATCCGTCATGTTCTCCGTACTCATAGCTTTTTGTTAAAAGCATCTGCATCCCGAGACAAATTCCCAAAAGTGGCTTACCTTTGGCAGCTTCTTCTCTGACCACATCATACATGCCGGTTTCTTTAAGTGCCTTTGCTGCATCAGAAAAAGCCCCTACACCCGGTAAAATCAGCTTATCAGCCGCCGCAATTTTTTTCTTGTCCGAAGTCACTGTAACGTCCTGTCCTATAAATTTAAAAGAAGATGTAAGTGAGAAAAGATTTCCAACTCCGTAATCAATAATAACCGGCATTACAGAACTCCTTTCGTGGACGGAATACTGTCCGGATTTTTTTCGTCTACAGCCAAAGCCGCGCCTAATGTTCTTGCGAGAGCTTTGAACATTCCTTCTAAAATATGATGTCCGTTTGTGCCTGCAAGTTGCTTTATATGTAGCGTAATCGGGAAATTTCTCACAAATGCCAGCATAAATTCTTCGGCAAGCTCTGTATCAAAAGTGCCAACCTTTTCCGGAAGGTTACCCAGTTCGTAAGAAATGTAACTTCTGCCGGAAATATCCATTGCTGTCAAAATCAAAGCTTCATCCATGGGCAAAATTATATGAGCATATCTCTTTATTCCTTTAAAATCTCCGGCAGCCTGTGAGAAGGCTTTGCCGAGGCATATACCAATATCCTCTACCGTGTGATGGTCATCAACATTTATATCTCCATCGCATTTTACAGACAAATCAAAATTGCCATGTTTGGCAAATAATGTAAGCATATGATCCATAAAGCCACAACCTGTTTGTATCTCTGCATTTCCCTTGCCGTCTATACAAAGCTTGAGCTGAATCTTTGTTTCTGCTGTATTTCTTATTATTTCCGCTGTTCGCATTTCCATAATTCCCATCCTTTTTAAATTATTCCTTTAATTACATTTAGAAGGATTTCCATTTGTTCTCTTGTTCCAACCGTTATCCTGACATAATCTTTAATACGTGCCTTACTGAAATGACGCACCAAAATTCCGTTGTCCTTCAGCTTTTTATAAAGCTCTTCGCCTCCGATGCGGCTGTTTTTTGCGAAGATAAAATTACTCTTGGAATCAGTCATCTCAAAGCCCAATTTTTTGAGTTCACTCTTTGTAAACTCCCTCGTTTCCACAATCTTCTTGCAATTTTCTTCGTAATAAGCGCTGTCTTTTATAGCGGCAATTCCTGCCAAATTTGTCAGCCGGTTGATGCTGTACGGATTTGTGGAATATTTTATTTTTTCAAGATCTTTTACCAATTCCTCGTTAGCAATCGCAAAGCCTAACCTTGAACCTGCCATAGAGCGCGACTTTGAGTATGTCATTACCGTTATCAGGTTGCCGTATTTTTGTGTGAGCGAAGCACTGCTTTCCGCACCGAAATCCACATACGCTTCATCTATAAGCACAATATAATCTCTGTTGCTCTCACAAATTTTACTAATCTCATCAATGGACAACGTAAGGCCTGTAGGTGCGTTTGGATTTGCTATAAATACATTTTTATTTATTCCAATATAATCCTGCGCTGCCACTTCCAAGCTTTCTGTGAGCGGTATTTCCTTATACGGAATACCGTGAAGCTCTGCATACACCTTATAAAAGCCGTAACTTATATCAGGAAAAGCCGCCTCAGAATCTCTGCCACAAAATGCCATAAATGCAAAATTTAGTATATCATCCGAACCATTGCCAACGAAAACGTTGCTCTCCGTCACCCCGTAGTGCGCGGCTATATTCCGTCGAAGTTCCTTGCATTCCGGGTCGGGATAAAGATTCAGCAATGACACCTGGCTACCGTTTATTGCCTCCAGCACACCCTGCGAAGGCGGATACGGCGACTCATTTGTGTTCAATTTTATATATTTTTTATCCTGCGGCTGTTCGCCGGGCGTGTACGCCTCCAACAAACAGTATTTTTTATTCAAAAACTTACTCATCGGCTTCTCAACCCTTTTTTCTCATTTCACATCTATAGCTTACGGAACGTCCGTGCGCATAAAGGCCTTCTTCTTCGGCTATTGTTACGACTGACTTACACGCTCTGTCCAAAGCTTCTGCCGTGTAGTACGTATACGCGGACTTTTTCACAAAATCTTCTACTGAAAGCGGGCTGGAAAATCTTGCTGTGCCGCTTGTGGGCAATGTATGATTTGGCCCTGCATAATAATCACCTAACGCTTCGGGACAGTTGCGACCCATAAAGACAGAGCCGGCATTCCGTACCAAACTTAAATAATCAAATGGGTTATCTATGCACAGCTCTAAGTGTTCCGGAGCTATCTCGTTTGAGGCTTCTATGGCACTTTCGAGGCTGGAAGTTACTATTATTTTTCCATTATTGTCTATAGATGCTCGTGCAATTTCCTTTCTTGGTAAAGTTGGAATAATTTGCTCTAAACTGTCAGAAACCTTCTGTGCAAACTCTTCACTGTCAGTTACCAGCACGGCTGTTGCCATTTTATCGTGTTCTGCTTGTGAAAGCAAGTCGAAAGCTGTCACATTCGGATCATTTTTGTCGTCTGCAATTACAAGTATTTCACTGGGACCTGCTATCATATCCGTGTCTACCAAACCTTGTACTTGTTTTTTTGCTTCTGCAACATACGCATTACCGGGGCCGACAATTTTGTCAGCTTTTGGAATTGATTGTGTGCCGTAAGCTAAAGCTGCAACTGCCTGTGCGCCTCCTGCCTTTACGATGCAAGTCGCGCCGGCTACATATGCGGCCGCCAGAATCTGCGACGGAACGTTGCCGTCCTTATCCGGTGGTGTTGTTATGATTATATTTTCTACACCCGCGATTTTTGCCGGAATACAATTCATTAATACCGTTGAGGGGTAACGTGCCGTACCTCCCGGCACATATATACCGACAGTTTTAAGCGGAATAACTCTTTGACCTGTGATTATTCCTGCCTCGTCTTGTATAACAAAACCATTTTGCTTTTGCTTTTCGTGAAATTTATATATATTGGCCGCAGCTTTCTCCAGCGCCCGGATAAACTCTTTATCGGCCGCTTTTGCGCCTTCTTCTATGGCGGCAGGGTCTGCAATTAGGCTTTCTAACTCTACTTTGTCAAAAAGTTTTGTATAATATTTTACTGCTTCGTCACCGCGAGCTTTAACGTCTGCAAGAACTTTTTTTACAGAACTGGTAATTTCTGCTTGTTCCGGCGGCTCAGGTAAAATATCTTCCCTTTTAAATTTGTCCATTTTTAAAATTTTTATCATTTTATTTGCCTCTTGATTTTTGATTATTTTATTTAAGCTCACTAAGTTTTTGGCAAAGCTTACTTATCTCGTCATATTTGAATTTGTACCCTGTCTTATTTGCTATCAATCTGGCGCTTATGGGCACTATAGTTTCTATTGGCTCAAGATTATTTTCTAAAAGCGTAGTTCCCGTCTCAACAATATCCACGATAACATCTGATAAATTAAGTATGGGGGCAATTTCTATGGAGCCGTTAAGCTTAATAATATCAATTTCTCTGCTAAGCTTCGAATAGTAATTTCTGGCAATATTGGGAAATTTAGTTGCTACTCTCAAAGCTCTTTCTGTGTTGTCCTCAAAGCCTTTTTTAGCGGCTACACACATTCTGCATTTTCCTATATCAAGGTCACTGAGCTCGTATACGTCCGGCTGATACTCAAGCAAAATATCCTTGCCTGCAACTCCAATATCCGCCGCTCCTCTTTCTACATAAATTGCCACATCTGACGGTTTTGCCCAGAAATACCTAACTCCGTTTTCTTCATTTTCAAATATTAGCTTTCTGCTGTTTTCTTCGATTGAGGGGCAGCCATATCCTATAGCTTTAAGTTTATTATATACTTTTTCTCCAAGTCTGCCTTTTGGCAATGCAATATTTATCATAATTCTACAAGCCTCCCTCCACTGATTTCAAACCGTTTAGAACATTTCAATGGCTTTTCGCAGCCCTTTCTGTACACTGTAACTGTGCTTCCCATTTCTGTCAATTCTTTTACTTTTTGTGTAAGCACTGTCAAATCTGTATCTTCTGAATAATAGATTACAACATCTGCATCCTGTGCTTTCGGTGTTGCGATATATTGCCATAAAATACCTAAATATACAGCAAAACCGATGGCGCCGGATTTCATTCCGAATCTCTCTGTAATCTTATCATATCTACCGCCCGAGAGTACATTTACGGGAACGCCTTCTACAAAACCTCTAAACACTACGCCGTTATAATAATTCATGTCGTTCATTACAGAAAAGTCAATTTTTACATATTCACTGCATCCGTTTATCTTTAATATGCTGTAAATTTCTTCTAATTCTCTAATTGCATTTTCGGTTTTATCGTTGACACTTATTTCTTTTAACTGTGGAAGCAGATCCTCAAAGCCTCCCCACAGTGTGGCTGCTTTGCAGATTCTTTCTGTATTTTCTAAAGAAATACCTGCCCTGTCACATGTTTTTGTTATATCGTGAGAATTTTTCTCCTTTATATATGTCATTATCTCACTTCGAGTGACGAAATCAGCACCGGAAGCCTCCAGTATTCCGTCGACAAAGCCCATATGAGAAATATCAATCACGTAATGTTTACTGAGTGCCGCCAAACTTTTTGATGCCAACATGAGCACTTCCGCAGTCTCATATGTGCCAACGTCACCAATGCATTCCAGACCCATCTGCAAAATTTCGCGTACTTCTTTTGCATTTTTGAGCGCCCTGTATACATTCTCGTGGTAGAAAAGTTTCTCTGTGTATTGTGTGCTTTTAACTTTTTTGATAATTGACAGTGTAACATCCGGCTTAAGGGCCATTAATTTTCCATTAAAGTCACTAAATGTGATAATATCATCGCTCACTAAGAAATTTTTATTTTCTACATAGAGGTCATATTCTTCAAATTTACTCATTTTATAGGGTAAATATCCGTAAGTTCTATATAAATTTTTGAGAACAATAACAGCCTCGTCTTCATTTTTAACATTTAAAATAGGATAATCCACAAGTGCACCTCCAAATGTGTTTCGCCATATTGTACAACACTTTAGCACGTTAGTCAACTAAATTGATAAAGTGTCGCATAAAATTCTATCCGACTATAAATTCGTGCAATTATGCTCTTGATTTGCATAAAAATATTTTTATAAATCGAGCACTACTATGTTATTATACTATTATAGTAATTTATATTCAATCTCAGTTTTTTGCTCTGCTATTTTCTATAGTCGTCAATGATTGTTGACGTTTTATCTGTTTCTGTTTTTCTTTCTGTTTCTCTTTTTCTTTTTCCTCCACTATAGTTCGTGCAAAAACAGTTTGAAATTGTGCGAATTTATACTTATAAATTTGATTCAAAAAATAACCTACTTATTTTCGTCTAGCCTTAATCTAATCTACAACTAATCTACATCTAACTTTCGAATATTTTCAATTAGTTTTTGCACGAATGTTAGGCAAGGGACGATAGAAAAATTTTTATTTTGTACTCGGTAATTCGACTTTTTTCGACGGATGGTTTTTGTAATATACTGACGGAGGGATTTCTATGAATACGATTTTTAACGAAAATACTTATTTTGATTACTTTAAAAATTTCAATGCAGCCCTTAATCGAGCCGCAAAAGCAGATGCCATAATTAAGCACCTGAAATTTCGCGGTGTTCCGGAGGGAAGCGTAATTTTCAGTAGTCCAAAGAGAAGGCACATTTTGGCTAGCGGAGAAGAAAAGGAGTATGTGTATACAAATGCGTATTTATATATAGACGGTAAGAAGTATTATATTAGTAAAAAGTTCCCATACCCGAAGAAAAATGACGGTCAAGATTTAAATGACTATACTAATTCTGCAAATCATTTATTTTTATTGGCACGTTTCTGGATGAGAATGTCGGCTAAAGAAATATTGAAGGTTAGTTTGGCATGCGCAAAAACATTAGCTAAATTACTAAATTCGATTAAATCTCGAGAGCTGCCTCGAATTAAATTTGAGGATTATATGAATGATTACTTTAATGATTTCTGGCAGTCAGAAGACAATCAACTTTTGGCAAATTCAATTGACGATTTTCTGGACATGCCTGCAGACAAACAACTAAGGGCACTGGATTTACGTCCTACTGTTGAGTCTGCAGATGCTGCAAATTTTGCAGAGCAAATTATTGAAATGGCGCAGACAAATTCAAATAACAGGAAGCCTAATTTGCAGGTTGCGAACTATATTGACAGGCAGTATAAGAACAAAAAACACGTTTGGTACAAAATACGTGATAATATAAGACTGCGTAAAAGGAAACAAAAACTCGATTTTGGCTCAGAAGATATAGGCAACGCCGAACAGCAGGAAAAAGCAAAAAATGATTTAAAACATACTTTTAACTGTTCTATTATTAACGATTGTGGTGAACAACTACGCTCAAAAAACGAGGTAATTGCGACACGTTGTGCTCATGATTGCGGTCTATGTTATGAACTTGAACCTTATTATCCGGGGTCTTTTTGGCGCGCAGATTTGCTTTTGAGTGTCAACGGACGGAAAGTGTTTGTTGAAATTGCGGGCAGTCGTGATAAGCCGGATTACGAGAAACATTTAAAGGAGAAGATCACATATGCTCAAGAGAATGGATTATGTTTGGTGGTTATTGATATGACAGCATATCCTGACGATACAGGCAAAACTTTTATGCATATGAATTACTCAATTATTTGTAGGATTTTTTTATATATCCGGTTGGGAATGCTAAAAAGAGGTATTGTGTGGCCTTATTAAGACTAATCTTGATGTTATTGTAGATAAAAATTTTGCATACTGTGTAATATTTTTGTGTGATATAGATTTATCAAATGTCTGTAAATAATTAGGCATTTGTTTTTTTGCAAATAACGTTCGTGCAAAAACTTGTAAGAATTGTTCGAATGATAATAAGCTACAAATAAGCTCAACAAAATAATTTAAATATGTAATCTGAATAGACTATGACCTATGATATAAGATTCGTATAATTTTATATGTTTTTTGCCCGAACTTTAGTTTTATAGTGATTGTTATTTACTTGTAGTTTGTCTGAATTTATTGTATACTTCTAAGGACTTATAAAATTATAATTAAAAGAAACGGGGTTTTTTTCATGGCTATTATTAAGAGCTTGTTTGGTAAGATAGGTGAACAAGATGTTTATTCTTACAAAATTGAAGCTGCAGACAATGCGTTTGTAGAAATTCTCAATTTTGGTTGTAGGGTAAGACAGATTGTTGTTCCGGATAGATATGGTGTTTTGGCAAATACGGTTTTGGGATGTGACACACCTCAAGAATATTTTTTGTCTGACAGCGAGTATTTCGGTGCAGTTGTAGGTAGATATGCAAACAGAATCCGCAATGGTAAATACACAGACAGAACCGGAACACACCAGCTGGTACAAAATGAAGGTCGCAATCATATCCACGGAGGCATAGAAGGCTTCCATAATATGATTTGGGATTGCACAAAAACGACAGATGACACTCTTACTTTTGAGGCAATGCAGCCTGATGGAACAGCCGGTTTTCCCGGAAATCTCAGCATGGTTCTCACCTATAAATTTTATAAATGTAATGACAAATTTGTTTTAGAAATGGTTCTCAATGGAAAGAGTGACAAGGACACACTTTTCAATCCTACAAACCACTCCTATTTTAATTTAAACACAGTCCAGGCTGATGTTGCTGATCATAATTTGACGATTTTTGCCGATAAATACACTCCAATTGATGATGAAATTATGCCAACCGGCGAAATTCTCCCTGTAGATGGATATATGGATTTCCGTAAAGGTAAGTCAATTATTGGAACTATCAAGTCAGCTTACGCAGGCGAATTTACAGAAATCACGAGCAAAAACGGTATTGATCATAACTTTATTATCAAAAACGAAGCTGAAAATATGACAAAAATAGCAATACTTGAGTCATCTGAATCAGGTCGCAAAATGGAGGTTTATTCCAATGCCCCCGGTGTTCAGCTTTATACAGGCAATCATTTGACACCAAAGCACAAGGGAATTTGCCTGGAGCCCCAGTATTTTCCAGATTCGGTAAATGCAACAGATAATCCCCTTCTTGCTCCTTATCCATTCCTCAAAGCAGGTGACACAGCTACTTTTAAAGTTACATACGACTTTACTATAATATAAAAATCAACTTCGTTTACGAGAAATTTCGATAAGACCTAATTGAGTGATACCGGCAATTTCCGGTTTTGAAGGATCTATACAAGCGAGCCCGCGCATAAATTCGACAAGCGCGGGCCTGTCTTTTTTATTTTCAGGTTCAATAAAATCACAAATAATAATACCACCTATATCACGAAGTCTAAGTTGACGCATAATTTCTGTTGCGGCCTCAAGATTTACTTTGTGGTAAGATAAATTTGACTTTGATGAATTCACATCAATAACGGTAAGAGCTTCCGTTTTTTCGATAATTATATCTGCCCCTGATTTAAGATAAACCCTACGCCCAAGCAAAGAAGGAACAACATTATCAACAGACTTAACAGAAAAAATACGATTGGGAATAAATTCCAATTTAGGAATAAGATCAGAAAATTCGCTTTTTATTTTATCAAGCATTTCTGTAGTATCAGCTGAAACTTTTGTATACGAAGAAATGGGATATTTGAGAATTTCTGACAAAATTGGATTTCGCTCATAAATCAGACCTACCCTACCGACTGATACGAAGGCATTATATTTTTGCAAAACAGATTGCCAAAAATCACACAAATTGGAATAATCACCAATAATTTCCTTCGCAGAAGCCGTTTCGCTTTCGGTACGGAAAATCATGGAATATTCAGGTAAGGCAGAATCGAGAAAAAAAGATTCGCCGAGCGCAGCGAGGCGCTCACGTGCGACGCAGTCGCGAATTTTACCGGAAATATTAATATTAATGTTTTTCTCACATGGCAGTAAAACTGTGTAAACACCTGCAAGGCGAATTTGGGTACTAATCTGCGCTCCCTTTTTACCTCTGGGAGCAGAAGTAATCTGTGCCAAACAAAAATCACCTACGCGAAGCTGTTTTGTAGTTGCTTTCATGATATCAGAAACAGGTAAAAGCGCGCGCCTGCTTCCGTCGCCGATATCAACAAAATAAGAATTTAATTGCGGCGCATACTCTGTTATACGCGCCGCAAAAATATTAGAAGTCATGAATTTACTATTGTCGGAAACTTTATAAAGAACAGCCTCGCCGTTCTCGGTAATTATTATTTCCGACGTACCGCGAATTATGCACTCTCTTTTAAGATTCCCAAAATTGTCGGATTTTTCCAAAATAAACTCCCACTCTTCTATCGAATTATTTACCTTGGAGCTTTAAAAGCTTCGCATAAGCAGCCTCCCAAGCGTCTCCATCTTTCGGTAAGTACTCATCAATATCAAAAGAATTACGAACGACCTCACGAGCTTCTGCAAGAGACTTAACAGCACCTAAAGAAATAAGCTGAGTTGCGATATTTCCGATAGCCGTTGCCTCAACAGGACCTGCATAAACAGTTCTGTTAATAGCATTCGCTGTAAATTGATTCAGAAGTTTATTCTGACAACCGCCACCCACAACGTGAAGAGCAGGAATTGTATAACCAACAATTTCCTCTAAGCCCTCAATTGCCTGACGATATTTCAAAGCCAAACTCTCATTCACACAACGGATAATTTCGCCCTTTGTTTGAGGAACATACTGACCTGTCTCGGCACAATACTCTTGAATTTTCTTAGGCATGTTATATGGCTCAAAAAATCTCGCATCATCAACGTCAATTATGCAAGCAAACGGAGCAGCTTGTGCTGCATCTTCCGTCAATCCGCCAAAAGTTACCGTTTCGCCCTGTTTTTCCCAATGGCGCTTGCACTCCTGCGTAATCCACAAGCCCATAATGTTCTTGAGAAGACGAACATTATTATTAATTCCACCCTCATTTGTATAATTAAGCTCACGCATTTTGTCGTTAATTACAGGTTTGTCAAGCTCCAAGCCAAGCAATGACCATGTGCCGCTGCTCAAGTATGCACTCTTCGTATCATAAAACGGAACGGAAACAACTGCGCTTCCGGTGTCGTGCTCCGCTACGGCAATAACGGGAACAGGCTTAATGCCAAGCTCCTGGCAAATACTGTCAGTGAGCGGTCCCACCTGTGTTCCGGCCGGAATGACTTCAGGCAAAATATCCGTATTGATTCCCGGAATGACTTTTTTTATCAAATCCTTTGCCCAATCGCCTTTTACCGGATCATATAATTGAGAAGTACTTGTAATTGTATATTCACAATATTTTTTACCTGTCAAGAAGTAGTTAAAAAGATCAGGAATAAACAACAAAGTGTCGGCATTTTCCAAAAGCACACTATTACTTTCTTTCATAGCCAAAAGTTGGTAAAGCGTATTAAACTTCTGGAAAGCAATACCTGTAGTGTCAAAAATCTCCTTTGCAGAAGAACGCTCACAAGCAAGTTCAATCATGCCATCAGTACGAGAATCACGGTAATGAACAGGGTTACCCAAAAGCTCGCCTTCTTTAGAAAGGAGACCAAAATCAACACCCCATGTATCAATACCAATTGATGATATATCACTGTGACCTGCATTATAAGTATTAATTATTCCCTTTTTGAGCTCAAAAAACAATCGCAAAAAGTCCCAAGTGAATGTTTCGTTCATCATCACAGGGTCGCTGCCAAAGCGATGAAGCTCTGTAAGCGTAATTTTTTTGCCATCAAACTCGCCCAAAATAGCTCTGCCGCTGCTTGCACCGTAGTCAAATGCCAATACTTTCATCTATATCCGTCCTTTCGTGAACTAATCGATTGCTCTGTCAGATTGCTTTTGCGTTAGCAAGGAGATACTTCTCAGCCTCAGCATTCCAAAGCATATTATGGCGTTTGCAGATTTCAGCAAGATTTTTGAAGAGATCATCTGTCTCGCCCAACTTCTCAAAGTCAGCAATAGCTGTAAGAGGTAAATCGATATTTGTATAAACAAGTTTCTTACCGCCGGGGATTTTGGGAAGATTCATTACTGTATCAACTACGCAATTAAGTCCGCCAATATGTGTAATCATTGAAGCTGTATTAAGAAGTCCCTTATTCATCATCTCAATAGACTCAATCATATCTGCTGTATTACCACCGCTTGTACCAACAACGTGTGTTGAACCGTAGTGAACATTATAGAAGTTAAACTCGGCTTTGAATTCTGAATTCGCAGGGCCTGCAAAGAAGTTGAGACATCCGTCTTTGCCAAGGAGTCTGTCACCCATTTCAACAACAGGTCTAACAGGTGCAAATACCATAACGTCATCAAATCCCTTATTATCTGTAAGGCTCATAATATAGCTCTCTGCATCAGGTGTTGTTGCTGTATTAACATAAACGAGTTTAACACCGTTCTTAGCAGCTTCTTCTACTGTATAAATTGAAGCGGCTCTTTGGAGTCTTGCTTCATCAATATCTGTTACAACGAGAAGGCCGGGTTTTCTATCGCAATGAATTGCATAGTCAATTGCACCGATACCCATAGGTCCAACACCTGCAAGTATAGCCATGTTACCGCCCTCTACAATTCCCATATTGTGTACATAAGAACCGTTCTTTGTATGATACATAGCGTGATATGTACCTACAATACAAGACATAGGCTCTGCTACACTACCATAGAAGAATGCGTCGTTATTATAGTCAAGAAGGCAATTTGTCTCCATAACCTCGTTAGGAATTACAACGTATGTTGCTGCGCCTCCGATATATTGGTATGAATATCCGGGTGCATAAAGTGAACCTTTATAGTTCATCGCGGGCTGAATAGAGAACTTCTGTCCGGGTTTAAACTTATGCTGCCACTTAGCACCAACTTCAATAATTTCTCCACAGAATTCATGTCCTACGATTACAGGATTCTTATCAATGTCCTCGGGAACTCTCTTATGATCTGAGCCCTGCTCCATTGCTTTGTATGTTGACATACATACGCTGTCTGAAATAATATGTGCCAGAATTTGGTCATCCTGAATTGCAGGCAACTCAAACTCTTCAAGTCTTAAATCTTCTTTACCATACAATCTAACTGCTTTAGTTTTCATTATAAAAAGCCTCCTAAAAAAACTATGATGTAAAATCATGTTAATTGTACCACACCTGTTCTCAAATTTAAAGCCTTAATTTAAATAAAAAGTAAGCTTCTGATTGAGCTTTTGATTGTGCTGTCTATCTTTCGTGCAAAAATATCGTGTTTTGATACGAACGTTAGCTTGTTGATTTTACTTATTATACTGTCTATCTTTCGTGCAAAAATTTCAAGTTTTTATACGAATGTTAGCTCGTTGATTTTTGATTATGATTTATCAGAGCCTTTAGATATGCAAAAAAAGAATAAAAATGGCAAAAAAAAAAAGAACCTTGCGGTTCTCTTTGTAAAAAATCACATTGTATTATATTTTTAAAAACTTGCGGTACATCTAACAAAAAGATAATTTGACTCGCCGGAGCTACGAACAAAAATAGTCAAATCAAACTCTCCCGCTTTAAGTTTTTCCTCTGTTGCTTTATCGGAATGCTGTACCGCCGCAACTTTATATTCGTATTTACCTCCGGACATGTCCGTCAAATAAATAACATCATCAAGTTCTACCTCTTCAACAAAAGACATTTGGCCATCTACATCAGAAGATCCTATAATTAAAGAATTGTTATAAATACTTCCGGTATATCTGCAAGGCACTGCCTCAACATCTCCGCTTTTCCAAGATGAAATAACAGGCAACTCAAATTTATGCTTTGGAACTTCAAGCAAAGCCACGTAATTATTACCGTCAATCTCAAGCGAGGGCATCATGTTATTACCTCGCTCCTCTGGGACGCGTGCAATGACATTAGGAATAGAATCTTTAATCTTTTCCACAGCAACCACAGCATCTTTTCGCATGTTACTTTGCGAAACTTCAGTATAAATCAATGCCCCTGCCGCAAAAAGTACGGCAAAGGCACCAACTATAATCAAAATCAAAGAGAATAAATGTTTTTTTGTTTTCATACGGACTCTGATTCTTTCTTGTGTCTAATAATACCAACAACAATCAAAAGCACACCTGAAACACAGATTGCAATAATATAAGGTTGAGCGTTAAAAGAATCACCCGTAGGAGGTTCTATAGGTATAAATGTATTCGTAACTACAAAAGCAGCATCCTTCTTCTCTAATGTAAGAGTATATCCTTCGGGAACATTACGCTCAACAACAGTCCAAACACTACCATCATCAAGACCAATCCATGAATGTTTCCAATTGTTTTCTGAAGAAAGCTTTACATTCTCGATAAGTTCGCCATCCTTGAAAATCTCAATTTCTACAGCATTAGGACGCTTATCCTCATTACCGGAATCCTTCCACAACTTAATAACACTATACTCGATTTCTTCGTATACAGGCTCATGATATACAGACTTTGGAGTCGCGTCAACATCGTAAACCCACTTATCTGCCTCATCAATACCGGGAACGGAAATCAGAAAATCAGCAAACTCTATCGTACCATCATCAATGTAGTCAGTAACAATACCACCAACAAGATACAAGCCAACGCTAAGATTCTCAAAAGAAGCAACACCATCTGCATTTGTTGTGGCAGTTGTTGTAGGAACTAAAGAATCAGCAGCAATATAAGCAACAATAGTATCACGAACTGCATTCCATTCATCTTGTGTCTTAATATCACCAATATTAATAGGATATTCATCAAACATATCGCTTAGTACATATTCACCGACAAGCGTAAAATCAGCAACCTTATAAATCTTGATTTCTTCACCATCAAAGAATGTTTCCTCGTACTTATACATCAGATCGAGAGTACAAGCTCTTTCAAGTTCAACAATCTCTCTTGCTGAAGTAGGTACAGAAAATGCAAGTGTCAAAATCAAGCAAGTAACCAATACCACAATTGCTTTACGAAGATTCTTTTTTCTTTCCATCAAACACATCTCCTTCGTTGAAGTACTCAGTCTTAACAGGCTGGAATACAACAAATAATATAAAAATAAATAACATAGGCAACGCCACTATAGGCGTAACAATCATTTCATCAATTCGGTACGCTTCGGCACCAATATATGTTTTCTTTTTCGACAA